>NZ_JAZBQR010000018.1:0-92477 GCF_036348395.1 Pseudomonas sp. AL 58 | reverse complement strand
ATATGGTGCACTCAGGAGGATTCGAACCTCCGACCGCTCGGTTCGTAGCCGAGTACTCTATCCAGCTGAGCTATGAGTGCAGTATTCTTGCAGCGCATTATAGTTCGCAGAATCATTTTGACAACCACTTTTTCGTTTAAATTCAACGACTTAGCGATTCATCCAGATTACAGCGCCCTACTTGAATAATGGCGGAGAAGGGGGGATTCGAACCCCCGATACCCTTGTGAGGTATACTCCCTTAGCAGGGGAGCGCCTTCGGCCACTCGGCCACCTCTCCGCAACACGGGGCGTATAATAACCAGACCCTTCCCCGTTTGCAAACTCTTTTTTGAAAAAAAACTGAGAAAAATTAAAGGGTTGGTTCTTCGTCCTTCTCTTTCTTGATCCGAAGGTAGATTTCCTCACGGTGAACGGCCACTTCCTTGGGGGCATTCACACCGATTCGCACTTGATTTCCTTTGACGCCGAGCACGGTCACGGTGATTTCGCCATCGCCAATGATCAGGCTCTCGGCGCACCGACGAGTCAGAATCAACATACCTTTCTCCTCACGCATTTCAGTTCAGGGATAACAGTCTGCAAAAAAGAGGGCTTCAGCCTACAACCGGGACTGGCTGCCGACCTACGCCTCAGTATTGACCAGCGCAAGTAAAAGGACAGATTTCTCACGCCAGTCAAAAAAACGAAGGGCGCGGCCATGCCGCGCCCTTTTTAGGCAGGAGCCTTACTCACCCTGGCGGGCGGGGGCGTCCAGCTCGAAGGCCGTGTGCAGTGCACGCACAGCCAGTTCCAGGTACTTCTCTTCAATAACTACAGAGACCTTGATCTCGGAAGTGGAGATCATCTGAATGTTGATGCTCTCCTTTGCCAGCGCTTCGAACATGCGGCTCGCAACACCGGCGTGCGAACGCATACCGACACCGACGATGGACACCTTGGCGATCTTGGTATCACCGACTACCTCACGGGCGCCGATTTCACGGGCCGTGTTTTCCAGCACCTGCTGCGCCTTGGCATAGTCATTACGGTGCACGGTAAAGGTAAAGTCGGTGGTGTTATCGTGCGAGACGTTCTGCACGATCATGTCGACTTCAATGTTCGCCGCACTGATAGGACCGAGGATCTTGAAAGCAACGCCTGGGGTATCAGGTACGCCGCGAATGGTCAGCTTGGCTTCATCGCGATTGAAGGCGATGCCGGAAATGATCGGCTGTTCCATGGATTCCTCTTCATCAATAGTAATGAGGGTACCCGGACCCTCCTGAAAGCTGTGCAGCACGCGCAGCGGGACGTTGTACTTGCCGGCGAACTCGACGGCACGGATCTGCAGCACCTTGGAACCGAGACTGGCCATTTCCAGCATCTCTTCGAAGGTGATCTTGTCCAGCCGCTGAGCCTGGGACACCACACGCGGGTCAGTGGTGTAGACACCATCGACGTCGGTGTAGATCTGGCACTCATCAGCCTTCAGTGCAGCCGCCAGGGCCACGCCAGTGGTATCGGAACCACCACGCCCGAGGGTGGTGATGTTGCCGTGCTCATCGACACCCTGGAAACCAGCAACCACAACGACACGACCAGCCTTGAGGTCGGCACGAATCTTCTGATCATCGATTTGCAGGATGCGCGCCTTGTTATGCGCGCTGTCAGTGAGGATCCGCACCTGGTTACCGGTGTAAGACACGGCAGGAATGCCGCGCTTCATCAGTGCCATGGCCAGCAAGGCAATGGTCACCTGCTCACCCGTGGAGACGATCACATCCAGTTCACGTGGAACCGGCTGATCGCTGATCTGCTTGGCCAGATCGATCAGGCGATTGGTTTCGCCGCTCATCGCCGACAGTACAACCACCAGATCATCGCCGGCTTCGCGGAATTTCTTGACCTTCTCGGCAACCTGCTCGATTCGCTCGACTGTGCCGACCGAGGTACCGCCAAATTTCTGTACGATCAACGCCATTTCAAAGCCGCCTCAGCCCGTGAAGGGCACCCAATAAACAATCAATCAACAGCCCGCCACTAGACGACGGGCCGCTTCGCGTCTTAGACGCCCTGCTCTACGAATGGCACGGTCAGGGCCAGTGCGCCGTCCAGCGCAGCAGCGTCGACACCGCCGCCTTGCGCCATGTCCGGACGCCCACCCCCTTTGCCGCCCACCGCCGCAGCGGCTTGCTTCATCAAATCACCGGCTTTGAGTTGGCCAGTCAGGTCCTTGGTCACACCCGCTACCAGTACGACCTTGTCCTCATAGACACTGCCGAGCAGGATCACTGCGCGGCCGAGTTTGTTCTTCAACTGATCGACCAGCGCCAGCAGCGCCTTGCCATCCTGGCCATCAAGACGCGCAGCCAGCACCTTGACGCCCTTGACGTCGACGGCTGCGCTCGACAGGTCGTCGCCCGCAGCACTGGCGGCCTTGGCCTGCAACTGCTCCAGTTGCTTTTCCAGCTGACGGTTTCGCTCAAGCACAGCCGAGAGCTTGTCGATCAGGTTGTCACGACTGCCCTTGACCAGTTGCGCGGCTTCCTTGAGCTGCTCTTCGGCGGCGTTCAGGTAAGCCAGCGCAGCAGCACCGGTGACCGCCTCGATACGACGCACACCGGAGGCTACGCCACCTTCGCTAATGATCTTGAGCAGGCCGATATCGCCGGTACGCTTGGCGTGGATACCGCCGCACAGTTCGACGGAGAAATCGCCGCCCATGCTCAGCACCCGCACGCTGTCGCCATACTTCTCGCCGAACAGCGCCATGGCGCCCTTCTTCTTGGCGGTGTCGATATCGGTCTCTTCGGTTTGCACCTCGGAGTTGTTGCGCACTTCGCGGTTGACGATGTCTTCCAACGCCTTGAGCTGCTCAGGTTTGAGCGCCTCGAAGTGGCTGAAGTCGAAACGCAGGCGCTGGCTATCAACCAGCGAGCCTTTCTGTTGTACGTGATCGCCGAGCACCTGACGCAGCGCCGCATGCAGCAAGTGCGTCGCGGAGTGGTTCAACGAGGTGGCATGCTGCACATCGGCATCGACCTGAGCCTGAACCTGCTCCCCGACCTTCAGGCTGCCGCTGGCAACCTGACCATGATGCAGGAACGCACCACCGGTCTTGGTGGTATCACGCACATCAAACCGTGCACCGCCGGCCAGCAGGTAACCGGTGTCACCCACCTGGCCACCGGACTCGGCATAGAACGGGGTTGTATCCAGAATCACAACGCCCTGCTCGCCTTCAGCCAACTGCTCAACCGCCTGGCCATCTTTATAGAGGGCTACGACAGTGGCATTGCCTTCGGTGGTGGTGTAGCCGGTAAACTCAGTGGCTACATCAACCTTGACCAGGCTGTTGTAGTCCAGACCAAAGGCGCTTGCAGAACGCGCACGCTCACGCTGAGCATCCATCTCACGCTCGAAGCCAGCCTCATCCAGGGTCAGGTTACGCTCACGAGCGATATCGCCCGTCAGGTCCATCGGGAACCCGTAGGTGTCGTAGAGTTTGAATACCACGTCACCAGGTACCACGCTGCCTTTGAGTTCAGCCAGGTCCTGCTCGAGAATTTTCAAGCCCTGCTCGAGCGTCTTGGCGAACTGCTCTTCTTCCGCCTTGAGGACGCGCTCGATATGCGCCTGCTGCACCTTCAGCTCAGGGAAGGCCTCGCCCATCTCGGCCACCAGCGCAGCCACGATCTGGTAGAAGAAACTGCCCTTGGCGCCCAGCTTGTTGCCGTGACGGCAGGCGCGACGAATGATGCGCCGCAATACATAGCCACGACCTTCGTTGGACGGCAACACACCGTCGGCGATCAGGAACCCGCAGGAGCGAATATGGTCGGCCACAACCTTGAGTGAAGGCTGGGCGTCGTTGCTGCAACCGATCGCCTTGGCCGATGCGGCAAGCAGGCTCTGGAACAGGTCGATCTCGTAGTTGGAGTGAACGTGCTGCATGACCGCACTGATCCGCTCCAGGCCCATACCGGTATCAACAGACGGCGCAGGCAGCGGGTGCAGGACGCCGTCAGCAGTACGGTTGAACTGCATGAACACGTTGTTCCAGATCTCGATGTAACGGTCACCATCTTCTTCCGGCGAGCCGGGTGGGCCGCCCCAGATCTCCGGGCCGTGATCGTAGAAGATCTCGGTGCAAGGACCGCACGGGCCGGTATCGCCCATGGTCCAGAAGTTGTCGGACGCGTATGGCGCCCCTTTGTTGTCACCGATACGAACCATGCGCTCAGCCGGAACACCGACCTCTTTGGTCCAGATGTCATACGCTTCGTCGTCGCTGGCGTAGACCGTTACCCACAGTTTTTCCTTGGGCAGGTTCAACCATTTTTCCGAGGTCAGGAAGTTCCAGGCAAAGGTGATTGCATCGCGCTTGAAATAGTCACCAAAGCTGAAGTTACCCAGCATTTCAAAGAACGTGTGGTGGCGTGCGGTATAGCCGACGTTTTCCAGGTCGTTGTGCTTGCCGCCGGCGCGTACGCACTTCTGGCTGCTCACCGCTCGGGTATAGGCACGTTTTTCCTGGCCCAGGAAACAGTCCTTGAACTGGTTCATCCCGGCGTTGGTAAACAGCAGGGTCGGGTCGTTGCCCGGAATCAAAGAGCTGGACGCGACACGGGTATGTCCCTGCTCTTCGAAGAAGCGAAGGAAGGCTTCACGGATTTCTGCGCTTTTCATAGGTTCTTCCACGGAAACGGCGGCCAGAGGCAAATGCTTGCGTCAAATTGACGAAACGACGGCAAAGGGCCGCATTATATCGGGCCTGAGGCCTGGGTACAGTGTGTTTATGCGATAGAAGCCGTCAATTGGACAACCTGTAACGGCAATGACAAACAAAAGCGGCAAAATTACCTCCGCCAAGCATGCCCGGGATGCTAAAGCCTGATTTCCCCTACTGACAAGGCATTACGGAGGATCGCCCCGCCAATTGGCAAGGGTTCTCGGATGAAATGTCTTTCATAGGCGTCAATATCATTAGCAGGCTATACGTTTCCCGGAAAACTGTGCTAATAATCCGCTGCCGTCAGCCGCTGACGGCGACGTTCTCAGGGCGGGGCGCAATTCCCCACCGGCGGTAATTGCGCTGAATGCGCATAGCCCGCGAGCGCTTGCAGCACCACTGCAAGGTCAGCAGACCCGGTGTGATTCCGGGGCCGACGGTCATAGTCCGGATAAAGAGAGAACGGGATAGGCACATGCGTGCCTACGGCTGCCTAGCTGCATGCCGACTATCCCTTTCGATCCAGATGCCCTGTTTCTCATACAAACAGGAGTCCGTTTTAATGCAACCCACTGCAATCGATAGCAAGAGCCATCCTCAGGAACGTATCGCGTTCATTCAGGCCTGCTGGCACAAGGATATTGTCGACCAGGCACGCAAGGCCTTTGTCGAAGAGATGGGCAATCACGGCTATCAACCCGGCGACATCGACTTTTTCGAAGTCGGCGGCGCATTTGAAATCCCGCTGCACGCCAAGCTGCTAGCACGCACAGGCCGCTATGCCGGCATTGTGGCTGCAGGCCTGGTGGTCGATGGTGGCCTGTACCGGCATGAATTCGTGGCACAGTCGGTGATCAGCGGCTTGATGCAGGTTCAACTGGAAACCGAAGTACCGGTGTTCTCGGTGGTACTGACGCCGCACCACTTCCACGCGGGCGACGAACACCAGACCTTCTACTTCGAGCACTTCCTGGTGAAGGGTGCCGAGGCCGCGAAGACCTGTGCCGACACCCTGCAGAAGCTGCGCGCGCTTCGCCGCAACGAAGTACCGCAAAAACGCGCCGTATAATCCACCCGCCAACCCGAACGCCGGCGCCCTTCTGCGGGGCCGGCGCCACCGGCAACAGCACGAACCCGATACTGGCGACGCTCGGTCAGCCCAGTTGATCCGGCGTGGTTGGCACAACCAGAATGCCGGCACGCAGGCCATTCTTGACCTTGGGATTCGGGAAAATGATACGAGCCCCCTCTTCCTCCACAATCCAGCGCGTCTCGGCCAGATCCTCGGCCAACAGGTAGCCCTTGGAGAGTTCGGAGAAGTTTTCGATATCGGCAGGTAGGTGCAGGTGGAAGTTGTCGCTGTGCTTGATGATTTCGCGAGCAACGCTGAACAGCTGCAAGCCATCAAGCAACTCGCCTTCTGCGCTCGGCTCGTCACCTTCGATAATTTGCTTAAGACGCTTTTCCAACAGCTGCAGGTTCACCTGCTGGTTCTGACCAAACGGTCGCGCCTTGCCCAGCTCCAACGTAAATGCCTCAGCATCCAGTTGCTCGTAGGTATAGGCCGTGAACGTAACGGAGGCCTTGCTTTGCAACAATACCGCCTCCATACCCGCAGCACGCAAGCGCGCCAGCTCACGACGCGAGTGCTGACGGCCCTCCTTGAAGGGATACAGCGCAAACTGCTCGATCTTCGAACCTCGGATCGCGGTATGCAGGTCGTAATGCAAACGCATACGTCCCGGCACGCTAAAGAATGTCGCAGCCAAGCGCTCGAGCTCGCCGGCACGCAGGGCTTCTGTACCACTGGATAACTCATGGCGCCCATTGAACAGGCGATTGACGTCCTGCTCGATATAACGCTCGCCGCGACGAATGGCTTCGGGGTTACCAAACAGAAACAGCATCCGTACGCGCGGCTTGATATCACCGCGGGCAATGCCATGCAGCAACTCATCGAGCAACTCGATGGGGGCTGTTTCATTGCCGTGGATACCCGCTGAAAGCAGCAGGTCCATGCCATTGTCGCGAGCCTTGGGAGGACACACTTCCAGTGCACCTTCGCCGAGCCAGCGCATACGCACGCCCTCGACAGTCGTCTGAGTCTTCTCCGCCGGTTCACGACCGGCCAGGGTCAGGTCAAGCAGTTTGCCGAGGGCGAGCATGGGCCGTGTCCTTAGTGATGGTGTCCGCAGTCTGGGCCGTGGACGTGATCGTCGTCTTCACCGGCATCGGCCGGTTCCATTTCCAGCTGCAGGCTGACCAGGTTGGTAGCCAGCGGGCGTAGCAGCAGGTTGGCGTACTCGGCGTCGTCTTCTTCGACGTCGACGCCGATCAGCAACTGACCGCGGCCATCCTGCTGAATCCATACCTCCTTGCCTTGCCAGATCACCGCAAAGCGGGTGCAGGAGGTTTCCAGCTGAGTGCCGTCATCGTCTTCGAGGATCAGCTGCAGGGCGTCGGACATAGTCGAATTCTCTCTCAAGGTTCAAGTTGGAATGGATAGACCGAGCCCAGCTTCAGAATCTGGGTCAGCTCATCCAACGCCGTACGGCACTCCACCAGCAACTGCGGGTCGGCCAGATCGCTTTCGCTCAAGCGATCGCGGTAATGCTTGTCAACCCATTGGGTCAGCGTGTCATACAGCGGCGCCGTCATGATAACGCCTGGATTGACCGCCGCCAGTTCCGTTTCATTGAGCGCGACACGCAACCGCAGGCAGGCCGGGCCACCTCCGTTCTGCATACTCTGCTTGAGGTCGAATACCTTGACCTCTGTCACCGGGCCTCCCTGGCTGGTCAGCGCCGACAGGTACGCCCAGACGCGCTCGTTGTTGCGGCACTCTTCAGGCACGATCAGCAGCATCGAGCCATCGGCACGCGACAACAACTGACTGTTGAACAAGTACGAGCGCACTGCATCCTCTACAGACACCTGAGCACGCGGCACACAGATACTTTTGAAGTTGCCGCCTCGTTTAGCCAGTTTAGCTTGCAGTTCGGCGAGCATCGCATCGGTGCCCAGAAAGGCATCCTCGTGATAGAACAACACCTCACCATTACCCACCGCGATCACGTCGTTGTGGAACACACCCTGATCGATTACAGCGGGATTCTGCTGAGCGTAGACCACCCCCTCTTCATTCAGGCCATGCAGACGAGCGACCGCTTGCGAGGCCTCCAGGGTTTGACGTGCCGGGTACTTCTGCGGTGCGGGGTAGCGGGCATCAAAGGCACTGCGACCGAACACGAAGAACTCGACACCAGGCTCACCGTAGCTACGGCAAAAACGAGTGTGGTTAGCTGCGCCTTCGTCGCCGAACTGGCTGACAGCCGGCAACGCAGCGTGATGCGCGAAGTGCTGCTGATCCGCAAACATGGCGCTTAACACCCGACTGGTAGTGGGGTGCTCAATGCTGCGGTGATACTTGCAGTTGAGGTTCGCTGCGGTGAAATGCACACGACCATCGGCGGTGTCGGCACTTGGGCTCACGGTTGCGGCGTTGGCGACCCACATGCTCGAAGCGGAGCAGGATGCCACCAGCAACGGCATGGCTTCTTTGGCCGCGCGGGCGATCACCTGGGCATCGGTTCCAACAAAGCCCAACTGACGCAGCGCTGCCACATCCGGGCGCTCCTGCGGTGCCAATACACCCTGCGTAAAGCCCATTTCCATCAGGGCTTTCATCTTCGCCAAACCCTGACGGGCCGCTTCGCGGGGGTTGGAGGCCTGCTGGCTGTTGCTCTGCGACGCGACGTTGCCGTAAGACAGACCGCCATAGTTGTGCGTCGGGCCTACCAGACCATCAAAATTCACTTCAAAGGATTTCATCGGCAAGACTCCATGGACCTGTTGTTATAGGGAGACGCCGGGCGTCAGGGTTGCAGGCAGGCTCAGGCTGGCGGTCTCCAGCGAAGCCACCGGGTAAGCACAATAGTCGGCCGCGTAGTAGGCACTGGCGCGGTGGTTGCCGCTGGCACCCACTCCACCAAACGGTGCGCTGCTGGCAGCGCCGGTCAGCTGCTTGTTCCAGTTCACGATACCCGCACGGCTTTCCAGCCAGAATTGCTGGTAGCGCGCCTCGGAGTCCGACAGCAAGCCGGCAGCCAACCCATACTGGGTATTGTTGGCTTCGGCGATGGCTGCATCGAAATCGGCATAGCGAATCACTTGCAGCAGCGGACCAAAGAACTCCTCGTCAGGACGATTGGCTACCGACGTCACATCGACGATTCCTGGCGTCAACAAGGCCGCATTGGGCTGTGGCTGAGTCATTTCCAGCAGCGACACCGCGCCGTTAGCCAGCAGTTGGGCTTGTGCATCAAGCAGCGCCTTGGCCGCGCCCAGGGAAATCACCGAGCCCATGAAAGGTGCCGGTTGCTGGTCGAAAGCCCCCACCGAAATGGTTTTGCAAACCGCCACCAGGCGTGTCAGCAGCGCATCACCCCACGCACCTTGCGGCACCAGCAAGCGCCGGGCACAGGTGCAGCGCTGGCCAGCAGAGATGAACGCAGACTGGATAATGGTGTAAACCGCGGCGTCCAGGTCTTGTACCTGATCGACCACCAACGGGTTGTTCCCGCCCATCTCCAGAGCAAGAATCTTGTCCGGGCGACCGGCAAACTGTTGATGCAGAAGATTGCCGGTTCGGCTGGAACCGGTGAAGAACAAACCATCGATACCCGGATTGGCCGCCAGCGCGACACCGGTTTCCCGAGCGCCTTGAACCAGGTTCAACACGCCCACAGGCAAGCCGGCTTCAACCCAGCACTTGACGGTCAGCTCAGCCACTTTCGGGGTTAGCTCACTGGGCTTGAACACCACGGTATTGCCCGCCAACAGTGCTGGCACGATGTGTCCATTCGGCAGGTGGCCCGGGAAGTTGTAGGGGCCAAATACCGCCACCACGCCATGGGGCTTGTGTCGCAGTACGGCGGTGGCATCGGCCAGCGGGCCACTTTTTTCGCCCGTGCGCTCACGGTAGCTCTGCACCGAGATGGCGACCTTGTTGACCATGCTGGTCACTTCGGTAGCCGCCTCCCAGAGCGGTTTGCCGGTTTCCTCGCCGATGCAGCGAGCCAATTCGTCGGCATTGGCCTTCAAGCGCGCAGCAAAGGCCTCAAGTACCGCAATACGGGCGTCGAGCGATTGCCGGGCCCAGCCGGGAAACGCCTGGCGCGCCGCCTTGACGGCCTCGCCCACTTGCTCGGCGGTAGCGCCCTGCCCCTTCCAGATCACGTGTTGGGTGACCGGATTGTGCGACTCCAGGGCCTCGCCCTGACCTGCCAACCACGCGCCAGCAATGTAATGGGTAGTCATTTATTGGGCCTCCCGGGCGGACAAGGGTACGGCGCGGACCTGATCGCCAGCGTTCAAGCGCAAGCGCTTAGCGGTTTGTGGATCGACCACCAGGGTGCCGGCGGCCAGACGAGCAGGCGCTGCGGCAATGCGGCAGTCTTCACGCTTGCGGTTGTGGATAATGTATGGGGTGGCGTCGTCACCCGGCGTGCCGATTGCCAGCACCAGCGCCTGGCTGTCATGCACAGCACGAATCTTGCGGGTTTCACATTCAATGGCCGGGCCCGCGTCAAAGATGTCGACATACCCCTGGTAGCTGAAACCTTCGCTCTTGAGCATGGCCAGCGCCGGCTCAGTGTCGGTGTGCACACGACCGATGACGTTGCGCGCTGCCTCCGAAAGGAAGCAGGTGTAGAGCGGAAACTTGGGCATCAGCTCGGCGATGAACGCCTTGTTGCCTACGCCGGTCAGGTAATCCGCCTGACTGAACTCCATTTTGAAGAAATGTCGACCCAGGCTCTCCCAGAATGGCGAGCGGCCATTGGCGTCGGACATCCCACGCATTTCGGCAATGATCTTGTTACCGAACAGCTCTGGGAACTCGGCGATGAACAACATGCGCGCCTTGGACAGCAGACGACCATTCAGACCAGTACGGTAGTCGCTGCGCAAAAACAGCGAGCACAGTTCAGAGTTGCCGGTCAGGTCGTTGGCCAGGAACAACGTCGGAATCTCCCGATAGATGTTCAGCTCCTGGGAAGCGCTGACGGTCAGACCGACCCGGTAGTTGTACCAAGGTTCGCGCAAGCCAACTGCGCCGGCGACAGCCGAAATGCCGACCACCTCGCCCGCATCGTTCTCCAACACGAACAGGTAGTCCGCGTCGCCCCGCTCGGCTTCACCACGGAAGGTTTTTTCAGCCCAACCTACCCGGTGTGACAATCGCTCTTCATTGGCCGGCAAGGTCGTCAGGCCAGTGGTACCGGTGCTGCGCGCAAGTTCAATCAGCGCAGGTAAATCGCTGCTGCGTACGGGACGAACGATCATGCTATCTCCTCGGGCGGCGGCCTATGGCCCGCCGCAAAACTCGACCTGGATACTCGGTTATCAAACCGCAGGCATCAAACCGCAACCAGGCGCACGCTGGCGCCCTCGCCAACACCCAGGGCATCGGCCGCTTCAAACGTCAGGCTGACTGGCTTGCCAGGCACCCAGTCCAGCTCCAGCAATACGGCGCGGTAGTCCTGCAACTGGCCGTTGGAAACCAGATACGGGCGCCCACCCTTGGCCACCTGTTCCTCGATACGCACAGGCACCACGCGGCTTTGGGCGATCGAACGGATACCCGAAACCCGCGCATGCAAGGTTGGGCCACCGTCGAAAATGTCGATGTAGTGATCCGTTTCAAAACCTTCGCGCATCAGGATGTCGAAGGTGATTTGCGCACGCGGGTGAACCTGGCCCATGGCCTCTTGCGCGGCATCCGGCAACAGCGGCACATAGATCGGGTAATGCGGCATAAGCTCGGCCAGGAACGTCCGGCTCTTCAAGCCGCACAGGCGCTCGGCCTCGGCATAATTGAGGTCAAAGAAGTTACGTCCAATGGCATCCCAGAACGGTGAGTCGCCCTGTTCATCGCTGTAGCCGACGATCTCGGTAACCACCGAATCAGCAAAACGCTCAGGGTGAGAAGCCATGAACAACAGGCGTCCGCGAGAGTTCAGCTCGGACCATCCCGTTCCCACCAACTCCGGCAGCACATAAAAACTGGTCAGCAGGCTGTTGCCGGTCAGGTCATGACACTGCGATAGCACGTGAATCTTGTTGTGGATCTTCAGTTCACGCGAGGCGTGGACAAAGGTCTCGTTACGAAAGCTGTAGAACGGCTCTGAATAGCCCGCCGACGCCACAATCGCCGAACAACCGGCCAACTTGCCGGTGGCGGTGTCCTCCAGCACAAAAAAGTAGCTCTCTTCGCCATTGAAGCTGACTTCAGCGGCAAAGGAGGTCTCAGAGGCGGCAATCTTGTCGCTCAAACGTGCGGCATCGTCCGGCAGGGACGTGACACCAATGGGACTGTCGGCAGCCAGACGCTGTACTTCGCCTAGATCAGCCATTTGCGCGGGGCGCATCACCAGCATGGTGTCACTCCTTTTCGGGGAAAACAGGCCGACAGCCGTCGGCACGAAAAAAGCAGCGCGTGCGAGGTGCACAGGCCGCGGAAATCAGTTTCGCTGGCCCGCAAGGGCCAGCGAACAGAGAGCAATCAGCCCTGGGTCAGCTTGGCAACAGCACGCTCGAAGCGGTCGAGGCCAGCATCGATGTCAGCATCCTCGATCACCAGGCTTGGCGCGAAGCGCACCACATCGGGACCGGCTTGCAGAATCATCAGGTCTTCTTTTTCGGCCGCGTTGAACACGTCCTTGGCCTTGCCTTTCCAGGCATCGGACAACACGCAACCGAGCAGCAGGCCCAGCCCACGGACTTCAGTGAAGATGCCGTACTGCTGGCCGATCTTCTCCAGGCGCGTCTTGAAGCGATCAGACTTGGCTTTCACGCCGCCCAGCACTTCAGGGGTGTTGATGATATCGATGACGGCATTACCGACCGCACAGGCCAGCGGGTTACCGCCGTAGGTAGTGCCATGGGTACCGACGGCCAGGTGCTTGGCCAGTTCTTCGGTGGTCAGCATGGCACCGATCGGGAAACCACCGCCCAGGCTCTTGGCGCTGGAAAGGATGTCCGGGGTGACGCCGTAGTGCATATAGGCAAACAGCTCGCCGGAGCGGCCCATGCCGGTCTGCACTTCATCGAATACCAGCAGTGCGTTGTACTTGTCGCACAGCTCACGAGCACCTTGCAGGTACGCCTTGTCGGCCGGCAACACACCGCCCTCGCCCTGCACGGGCTCGATGACGACAGCGCAGGTCTTGTCGGAAATTTGCGCTTTCAGTGCTTCCAGATCGTTGTATGGCACATGGCTGATACCCGTGATCTTCGGCCCGAAACCATCGGAATACTTCGGTTGACCGCCCACACTCACGGTGAACAGGGTACGGCCATGGAAGCTGTTCACGGTCGCGATGATTTCGTTCTTTTCAGGGCCGAAACGATCATGGGCAACGCGGCGCGCCAGCTTGAAGGCTGCTTCGTTGGCTTCAGCGCCAGAGTTGCAGAAGAACGCACGGTCAGCAAAGGTAGCATCGACCAGCTTGCGCGCCAGGCGCAGCGCCGGCTCGTTGGTGAAGACGTTAGACACGTGCCACAGCTTTTGTGCTTGCTCGGTCAACGCAGCAACCAGTGCGGGGTGGGCATGCCCCAGGACGTTCACGGCAATACCACCCGCGAAGTCGATCAGCTCGCGGCCCGCCTGGTCCCAGACTCGGGAGCCCGCGCCGCGCACGGGAATGAAACCCGCCGGTGCGTAGTTGGGAACCATTACCTGGTCGAAATCGGCGCGTTGCACCGGAGCTTGCTCAACGGACATCGGAGTCTCCTGAAGAGGAACGCCTGCCTGAAACTGGCGAGCGATGGGGGGATTGTAAGGAGAGATTGGCGCCTGTCCTTGCCGCCAAGCGACAACTTCTTATAGCGCCAAACCCTGTTTTAACAAGGCTTTCGGCAATGCGACAAATAGGGTCGCAAAGGCGCAGTTTAAACGGTGCGAGCTGTCGACGGGGAGATTCCGCTTCAAGGGCAGATGGAGAAATTTCCGGGCGTGCGCATCAGCGCGACAACCTGTTTCACGGGAGCGGCTCCACGCCAACGGTCCAGGCGCTACGCGCACTCGATCCGGCGACAACCGAACCGATGCTGTCGCCGCACATTTACCGAGAGGTGGCTATAAAGGGAGTGGCTTACTGCCGAGGCAACACTGCGGAATCAACCGCGTTCGGCGGGCACAGAAGAGAGTTCGAAGGGGCTGCTGCTGCGGCGCTGGTTGCGATCTTCACGCGGCGTTGCGCCGAAAAAGTTGCGATAGGCGCTGGAGAAATGCGGCCCAGAGGAGAAGCCGCACGACAGACCAATCTGAATGATCGATTTGCTGGTCTGCATGAGCATCTGCCGCGCCTTGTTCAGCCGCAACTCCAGGTAGTACTGGCTAGGAACACGGTTCAGGTACTGCTTGAAGATACGCTCCAGCTGCCGACGAGATACGCATACATGCTGAGCAATTTCGTCAGTGGTCAGCGGCTCTTCAATGTTGGCCTCCATCAACAGCACCGCCTGGGTCAGCTTGGGATGGCTTGAACCCAAACGATTCTGCAGCGGGATACGCTGGCGCTCACCACCCTCACGGATACGCTCAACCACCAGCTCTTCAGAGACTGCGCCGGCCAACTCCGCACCATGATCACGCGCAAGCACCGCCAGCAGCAGATCCACGACAGACATGCCGCCGCAGGCCGTCAGGCGGTCACGGTCCCAGTCGAACAGATGACTGGTCGCAATGACCTTGGGGAAGCGCTCGTTGAAATCATCCTGCCAACGCCAATGGACGGCCGCGCGGTAACCATCGAGCAAGCCCAGCATGGCCAAGGGGTAGATACCGGCAGACAAGCCACCAATCACACAACCTGCGCGCACCAGCTGCTTGAGCGCGCTGCCCAGCGCCGAGTTGATGGCCTGAGGCGGCTCATCCGCCAGCAGAAAGAGCTTGTGACAGCCCTCCAGACGCCCCGCCCAAGGCTCGCCCGGCAAACGCCAAGCGCCTTCGACAGGCGCCTCCGCCTGCAGAAAACGCAACTCATAAACCACCTCAGGATGCACTTTCTGGGCAACTTGCAAGACCTCCTCGGCCAGCGCCAGGGTCAGGGCCTTGGTGCTGGGCCAAATGAGAAAAGCAATGCGCTGGGTGGTCATAAAGGACAATCCGAAACCGTGGATGAGACAAAGGTCAAACTGCAACCGACACGCAGCATGACCTGTTTTGGTGCAAAGCGGCAGCCTTGCTGAGCCTCAATGGCAGATTATTTCAGGCTACCTGCCAGGAACTGCTGCAAACGCTCGGATTGCGGCTTGACCAGCACCTCACGCGGATTACCACATTCCTCCACCAATCCCTTGTGCAGGAACACCAACTGATTGGACACCTCACGGGCAAAGCCCATTTCATGCGTCACCACGACCATGGTCCGGCCTTCCTGAGCCAACGACTGCATCACCTTCAACACATCACCCACCAGCTCCGGGTCAAGCGCCGAGGTAGGCTCGTCGAACAGCATCACCTCTGGCTCCATCGCCAGCGCACGGGCAATGGCCACGCGCTGCTGCTCGCCACCGGACATATGCCCAGGATAGGCGTCCTTGCGATGCGCAACACCCACCTTGGCCAGGTAATGCTCTGCCTTCTCCAGCGCATCCTTCTTGGACATGCCCAATACATGGACGGGCGCCTCGATGATGTTCTCCAGCGCCGTCATGTGCGACCACAGGTTGAAGTGCTGAAACACCATCGACAGGCGAGAACGCATGCGCTGCAACTGCTTGGGATCGGCGGCCTTTAGCGCACCCTCCTTGTTCGGCACCAGCTTGAGCTCTTCATTGTTCAGCAGGATTTTACCGGCGTGCGGCTGCTCCAGCAGGTTGATGCAGCGCAGGAACGTACTTTTGCCCGAGCCACTGGAACCAATGATACTGATTACATCGCCTGCCTTGGCAGCAAGCGATACGCCCTTGAGCACTTCGTGACTGCCGTAACGTTTATGCAGATCTTGGACTTCGAGTTTGTACATGCTGTCGGTTCTCAAAAAACGGTCTGTCATGAGCAAATGCCCAGGGCGAAAAAAATGCCGCAGGCCTCAGCCCTTGCGCGGCGCCAGGTAGCCAAGCCAGCGGCGTTCGGCCATCTTGAACAGGCGGACCAGGATGAAGGTCATGCACAGGTAGAACACGCCGGCGGTGATATAGGCTTCGAACGGCAGGTAAAACTGGGCATTGACAGTCCGGGCGGCGCCGGTGATATCAATCAACGTGACAATGGATGCAAGACTGGTGGTCTGCAGCATCATGATCACCTCGTTACTGTATTGCGGCAGTGCACGACGCAGCGCCGACGGCAGGAGGATCCGCCGGTACATCTTGACCCGCGACATACCAACAGCCTTGGCCGCCTCGATCTCCCCATGAGGGGTAGCCTTCAAGCTGCCTGCAATGATCTCCGCAGTGTAGGCACTGGTGTTGATGGCAAAGGCCAGACACGCACAGAACGTTGCACTGGACAGCCACGGCCAGAGGAAGCTTTCACGCACCGCCTCAAACTGGGCCAAGCCGTAGTAAATCAGGAACAGCTGCACCAGCATCGGCGTGCCACGAATCACATAGGTGTACAGCCAGGCCAGCAGGTTGACCACAGGCTGCTTCGAGACCCGCATCAACCCCAACGGGATAGACACCAGCAGACCAAAAAACAGCGACAAGGCGAGCAACTTGAGCGTGGTCAGCAAACCGCTCATGTACAGTGGCAAAGCATCCCAAATGACGTTGTAGTCGAAGATCATAGTTCAGCCGCCTTTACGCCAACCGAGTAGCGTTTTTCCAGATAACGCAGCGCCAACAGCGAGACACTGGTAATCACCAGGTACAGCGCTGCCACCGCCAGGAAGAAGGTGAAGGGTTCACGGGTGGCGTCGGCCGCCTGCTTGGCCTTGAACATCATGTCCTGCAAACCGACTACGGAAATCAACGCCGTAGCCTTGGTCAGTACCAACCAGTTGTTGGTGAAGCCCGGAATGGCCAGCCGAATCATCTGCGGCACCATCACCCGGAAGAAAATCTGCACACTGCTCATGCCATAGGCCATGCCGGCCTCAGCCTGCCCCTTGGGAATCGCCATGAACGCACCGCGGAACGTTTCCGAGAGGTAGGCGCCAAAAATGAAGCCCAGGGTACCCACACCCGCAACCAGCGGATTCAGGTCAATGTAATCGTCGTAACCCAGCAGTGGCGCGATCCGATTGAGCAGGTCCTGGCCACCGTAAAAAATCAGCAGGATCAGCACCAGATCGGGGATACCGCGGATCACCGTGGCATACAGATCACCCAACCACGCCAACCAGCGTACCGGCGATAGCCGCAATGCCACGCCAATCAGGCCGAGTACAATGGCCAGGGCCATTGACGACAGGGCAAGCTGTAGCGTCAGCCATGCTCCGTCGAGTATGACTGCCCCGTAGCCTTTCAACATGATGAGGTCCTCGACCTTAGGGATGAAAAAATGGTGCAAACCTCAGAGCTTCTGCTGCTTGCACCATTACACAGGTGAAACTTCGACGATTTACTTCGCGGTCTCAGGACCGTAGATGTCGAAGTTGAAGTACTTGTCCTGGATCTGCTTGTACGTGCCGTTGGCACGAATGGCCGTGATGGCCGCATTTATGCGATCCAGGTTAGCCTTGTCGCCTTTGCGCACGGCAATACCAATACCGTCGCCAAAGTACTTCGCATCCGTGAAGGCCGGGCCGACAAAGCTGTAGCCCTTGCCTGCATCAGTCTTCAGGAAACCGTCTTCCAACAGCGTAGCATCGGCCACGGTGCCATCGAGACGACCGGCAGCGACGTCCAGGTAGATTTCGTTCTGGGTACCGTAAGGGACAATTTCTGCGCCTTTCGGTGCAAAGACTTCCTTGGCAAAGCGGTCGTGAATCGAGCCACGCTGAACGCCAATCTTCTTGCCCTTCAACTCATCCAGGCTTTCACTGACCTGAGCACCCGACTTCATCACCAGGCGCGCTGGCGTCAAGTAGTACTTGTCGCTGAAATCAACCGACTTCTTGCGATCTTCAGTAATCGACATGGACGACAGAATCGCGTCGATCTTGCGCACTTTCAACGCTGGGATCAGACCATCGAACTCCTGTTCGACCCATACACACTTGACCTTCATCTCTTCGCACAAGGCGTTGCCGATGTCGTAGTCAAAGCCAACGATTTTGCCGTCCGGCGCTTTCGAGGCGAAGGGTGGGTAGGCGGCCTCGATACCAATTTTCAACGGCTTCTCATCAGCCAGCGATGCCAGGGAAAACACAGACAGCGCCAGTGCGCCAAGCAGTGCGAGTTTCTTCATCTGAGAACTCCATCGGTACAGGGCAATATGAGGCAGGGGGAACGACTGCCCAATATGCGAATGGGTACAACGCAGAAGCTGCGCGGTGCTCGACAGACAGTCGAAGCAACACGAGCAAGTGATTGGCATTTTAGCGACAGCCCCGAAGCCGATATTTCTTCAATGCGACAACTAGTTACAGAAGCACCAGAAGCACCGACCCGAGATATTGACAGCCTTCACATAGTATGCAAAAGCGAAAGACAAATAACCTATCAACCAAGCAATAACCGGGCCCATTATTGGCAAAGCCTTCTAATCCGGCAAGCGCAGCGTGACGACATACTGTTTCACCCCAAAGAAAAGCCCCCAAAACAGGCACTCACGTTTCTCTTTGCCCCGCTTCTGCGCAGAGCCGGTGACAGAATTGGTTACCGATGAATGTCGAAGTAACAGCTTATGACCACCCCAAAACAAGAAAGCCCCGCCTGACGTGTGCCGGGCGGGGCTCGTGCAAAACCGTAACCGTCAGGCGGCGGTCATGGCCTTGTGGGTATCGATCAGATGTTGCACGACGCCTGGATCGGCAAGGGTCGAGATATCACCCAGGCCATCGTACTCAGCCGTCGCGATCTTGCGCAGGATGCGCCGCATGATCTTGCCCGAACGCGTCTTCGGCAAGCCCGGCGCCCACTGGATAACGTCCGGTGAAGCGATCGGACCGATCTCCTTGCGTACCCAGTTTTTCAGTTCCTGACGCAACGCATCGGTAGGCTCCACCCCTCCATTAAGGGTGACATAGACATAAATGCCCTGGCCCTTGATGTCGTGCGGCACGCCCACAACAGCCGCTTCAGCGACTTTAGGATGGGCAACCATGGCGCTTTCGATCTCGGCAGTCCCCATACGGTGGCCGGAAACGTTGAGCACGTCATCCACACGCCCGGTGATCCAGTAGTAACCATCCTCGTCGCGACGGGCGCCGTCACCCGTGAAGTACATACCCCGGAACGTCTTGAAGTAGGTGTCGACGAAGCGATCGTGATCACCAAACAGCGAACGCGCCTGGCCTGGCCAGGAATCGAGAATCACCAGGTTACCCTCAGCAGGACCATCGATCAGGTTGCCAAGGTTGTCCACCAACGCAGGCACCACACCGAAGAACGGACGCGTTGCCGAGCCGGGCTTGAGCGCGGTAGCACCTGGCAGCGGGCTGATCAGCACGCCACCGGTCTCGGTCTGCCACCACGTATCGACGATTGGGCAGCGCGCTTTACCGACAGTCTGGTAGTACCAGTTCCAGGCTTCGGGGTTGATCGGCTCACCCACAGAACCCAGAAGACGCAAGCTGGAACCGTCGGCGCCAGCAACTGCGGCCTGCCCCTCAGCCATCATCGCGCGAATTGCCGTCGGCGCTGTGTAAAGAATATTCACTTTGTGCTTGTCGATAATCTTCGACACACGCGTGATGTCCGGATAGTTCGGCACGCCTTCAAACAGCAAGGTGGTCGCACCATTGGCCAGCGGGCCATAAACGATGTAGCTGTGGCCGGTGATCCAGCCCACGTCAGCAGTACACCAGTAGACCTCGCCCGGACGGTAGTCAAAGACACGCTCATGGGTCAGCGCGGCATACACCAGATAACCCCCGGTGGTATGCATGACACCCTTTGGCTTGCCGGTGGAGCCCGAGGTATAGAGGATGAACAGCGACTCTTCCGCACCCATTTCCTTCGGCGCGCAATGGCTGGAGGCAACCTTCATCAGGTCTTCGTACCAGATGTCACGATGCTGGTGCCAAGCGATCTCTCCCCCAGTGCGCTTGCAGACGATGATTTTCTGCACGCTGCTGGTTTCGGGGTTGGTCAGTGCCAGGTCGACATTGCCCTTCAGCGGCGTACGACGCCCACCACGCAACCCCTCATCCGCCGTGATTACGATCTTGGATTTACAGTCAATGATACGACCGGCCAACGCCTCGGGCGAGAAACCACCGAATACGACCGAATGAATGGCACCGATGCGGGCACACGCCAGCATGGCAACCACAGCCTCGGGAATCATGGGCATATAGATAGTGACGACATCACCACGGTGAACATCCTGACCGCGCAGGGCGTTGGCAAACTTGCAGACCTGCTCATGCAGCTCGCGGTAGGTGATGTTGCGGCTTTCAGAAGGGTCATCACCCTCCCAGATAATGGCGACCTGATCTCCGCGTTCCGCCAGGTGGCGGTCCAGGCAATTGTAGGAAACGTTCAGAGTGCCGTCGGCGAACCATTTGATATCGACATGGTGATCGTCGAAAGAGGTCTGCTTGACCTTGGTGAAGGGCCTGATCCAGTCAATGCGTTGAGCCTGCTCGCGCCAGAAGCCGTCCGGGTTGATCACCGACTGTTGGTACATGGCCTTGTAGGTTGCCTCGTCGGTCAACGTGGTGGCTGCAACCTCGGGACGAACGGGATACAGGGAAGCCGCACTCATCTTTGTTACCTCGGTGTAATAGTTGTTTTTGTATGACCCCGATGTAACTGTACCAGAGCCGCACAGACCATTCGACATTGGTAGTAACAAAGCAGTCTTTTCAGTCAATATTTGACAGAAATGGCTCTAAATCAAGCCTTACAGAGAGGCGCACCACTTAGATTTGCAGGCAACGTCCAAGATTACCAGTCGATTGTTACAGTTTCCGTCAATAGTGTTTATCAAAAGTGCATCTGTTTACCACCACGACCCCGCCCTAAAATTCACCTCGCCAGCAACGGCAACGCGATTAACAACTTGTTACAGCCCCCACGAAGGCCCGTTAATCACGCATTAATTTTGAGCATTAACTCTGTTGTTGCACACGTAGCTCCACAAGGGCTACGTGCCCCCTTAAGACCTAGACAGGTAAAATGAACATGAAAGCTTTACTGGTATTGGCACTCGGCACTGTTTGCGCATCCGCCATGGCTGATGAAGTTGCAAATAATGCGGCCGAGCAAATTCCGGTTGAACAGTACAGTTACTCGCAACACTTGGACATCGCCAAAGTTATTTCCATGAGCGAAATTCCAAACGTGTGTGAAGTCGTCCCAGCACGCATGACCTATGAAGACTCGCAGGGCAAAAAACACATTCTCGAATACCGAGTAATGGGTAACGGTTGCTCCAACGGCTGATCGCCGGAGCCACTGACCGCAGCGCCTCGCTTCCCGAAGAACGAGGCGCGCTGCGCCCCTCCTGAAACACGAGCAACTGCTGGCACACTTTACTCCGCGCCACCCGCCCCTGACTTTCCAACCGCGTGCTCACGCAACTTGTTGGCAATCGTGGTATGTGAAACACCCAGCCGTTTTCCCAAGGCACGACTGCTTGGATACTCATCCAACAAGCGCTCCAATACCGCTTTTTCAAAACGCCCTACTATTTGTGCCAGATCGCCCTCCAGGGAAAACTCACCCAAGGGTTGACGCGCACCGTAGTCCGGCAAGCGAATATGTTCAGGTTTCACAATGCCTCCATCACACAGTGAAACCGCCTGAAATAAAACATTCTCCAATTGACGGACATTACCAGGCCACTGGTACTGACTCAGGCGCTCCATCGCCGCAGGCGCCAACTTCGGTAACGCACAACCAATCTGCCGACTGGCCTGATCCAGAAAATGCTCGACCAGTGGCGGCAATCCATCGAGGCATTCGCGCAGTGGCGGAATATGCAACGAGAGCACATTCAGGCGGTGATAGAGATCCTGGCGAAACTCACCGCGTGCGCACAACTCGGACAGGTCAACCTGAGTAGCGCAGATGACCCGCACATCCAGGTACACCTCCTCATCACTGCCCACCCGACGGAAACAGCCATCCTGCAGGAAGCGCAGCAGTTTGACCTGCAATCGCGGGCTCATCTCGCCAACACCATCGAGAAACAGCGTCCCTCCCGCCGTCAGCTCCAGCAGCCCCAATTTGCCCTCGGCGCGCGCGCCCTCAAAGGCGCCCGGGCCATAGCCGAACAACTCGGTCTCAGCCATCGACTCAGGCAGCCCGGCACAGTTAAGCGCCATAAGCGGCGCCTGCCCGCGCGGACTGGCCAAATGGCAAGCGCGTGCCAGCAGCTCTTTGCCTGTACCGGTCTCGCCCTCGATCAGCAGGGGCGCATCCAGAGGTGCCATCCTGCGCGCCTCACGCACCACGGCAGCCATGACTTTCGAGCTTTGGAAAATGCTGTCGAAGCCTCGCAACTCCTGTTTGCGTACATTGTAGATCCGCTCACCAATGCGATCGGCACGGTGCAGGGTCAGTACCGCACCTGCCAGCGCTTCACTGTCATCATGCTCAGACTGCAAGGGCGCGATGTCTGCCAAAAAGACATCGCCTTTGACCTTGACCCGCAAGCCATTGATGCGTGACTTGTTCGCCCGCACCAACTCCGGCAAGTCGAAATCCTCGGCATAGCGGGACAAGGGAATACCCGGCACCTCATCGACCCGCACCCCCAGCAATTGCGCCGCGGCACGGTTGGCGGCAACGATCGAGCCACCCATGTCGATGGACAACACCGGGAAATCCAGGGCACCAAGCAGCGCATTGAGCTCCATGTGACGACGCTCACTGGGCATGAGCCCGACGCGCTTCACACCGAACACACCGGCAATCGACTCGAATTTTGGCCGCAAGGCCTGGAACTGCAGATTGATCAGGTTCGGACAATGCAGGTAGATCGCATTGCCATGCTCCCCACCCACCTCGCCACGAGCAACGTTGATACCGTAATCCACCAGCAGGTTGAGGATGTCACGCAGGATGCCAATGCGGTTTTGGCAATGCACTTTGATACGCATGAAATGTCCTACAAGTAAGGCTTCGCTCGGTAACTATTCACACAAGCGCTAGAATTACTGTAAAGAATACGTGACAAATCAACCCAACCTCAATGGCATACGAGCCTTTGATTACCGAAGCAGCGGAGAATCGTAAAATTATCGTTACAGAAAACCCGTCCTTTCAAGTGAATGCTCCGCCCTACCCCAGGTGCAAACGCATCCGCGAAAGGCTATCTCTAGGGCCATGGCTTGACCCATAACAATAAAGGCCCTCAGCAGGAGAGCAGCATGAAACAGACGCACTACGTGGCTCGCGAGCCCGATGCGCAGGGGTTCATTGACTACCCGCAGGAAGAACATGCGGTGTGGAATACCCTGATTACCCGCCAACTGAAGGTCATCGAAGGCCGTGCGTGCCAAGAGTACCTGGATGGCATTGATCAGTTGGGCCTGCCTCATGACCGCATCCCACAACTGGGCGAGATCAACAAGGTACTGGGCGAAACCACGGGTTGGCAGGTTGCCCGCGTGCCTGCGCTGATCCCCTTCCAGACCTTCTTTGAACTGCTCGCCAGCAAGCGCTTCCCGGTCGCCACCTTCATTCGCACCCGTGAAGAACTCGACTACCTGCAAGAACCGGACATTTTCCATGAGATTTTCGGCCACTGCCCGCTGCTGACCAACCCCTGGTTCGCCGAATTCACCCACACCTACGGCAAACTCGGCTTGAACGCCACCAAGGAACAGCGCGTCTACCTGGCTCGCCTGTACTGGATGACCATTGAGTTTGGCCTGGTGGAAACACCGCAAGGCCGCAAGATCTATGGCGGCGGCATCCTTTCCTCACCGAAGGAAACGGTCTACAGCCTGTCCAACGAACCTGAGCACCAGGCCTTCGACCCGCTCGAAGCCATGCGCACGCCATACCGTATCGACATCCTGCAACCCCTGTATTTTGTGCTGCCGGACCTGAAGCGCCTGTTCGACCTCGCCCACGAAGACATCATGGGCATGGTCCAGACTGCTATGCAGCTAGGCCTTCACGCACCGAAATTTCCACCGAAGGTAGCCGCCTGAGCTGCCCATTCATACCCATAACAAACCACTTGCGGAAATACCTATGAACGCCTTGAACCAAGCCCACTGCGAAGCCTGCCGTGCCGATGCCCCACAGGTCAGCGACGAAGAATTGCCGGTACTGATCAAACAGATTCCGGATTGGAACATCGAAGTTCGCGACGGCATCATGCAGCTGGAAAAAGTTTTCCTGTTCAAGAACTTCGCCCACGCACTGGCCTTCACCAATGCGGTCGGGGCAATCTCCGAAGCCGAAGGTCATCACCCAGGCCTGCTGACCGAGTGGGGCAAAGTCACCGTGACCTGGTGGAGCCACTCGATCAAAGGCCTGCACCGCAACGATTTCATCATGGCCGCCCGCACCGACGAAGTCGCCCAGACCGCCGAAGGTCGCAAGTAATGCACTTCGACGCCATCGCGCGCGTACCGGGCGACCCAATCCTGGGGCTGATGGAGGCCTATGCCAAAGACAGCAACCCGAACAAGTTCGACCTTGGCGTCGGCGTGTTCAAGGATGCTCAGGGGCTGACGCCAGTCCCTGTTGCGGTGAAAGTTGCCGAGCAACGCCTGCTCGACAACCAGGCCAGCAAGAGCTACGTCGGAGGTCATGGCGACGCTGTTTTCGGTCGACTGATCTGTGAACTGGTGCTGGGGGACGAGTCGCCGCTGCTACCAGCGCAACGCGTCGGTGCCACCCAGACACCAGGAGGCACAGGTGCTTTGCGCTTGTCTGCGGAGTTCATCAAGCACTGCCTGCCGGGCCGCGGCATCTGGCTGAGCGATCCGACCTGGCCCATCCATGAGACCCTCTTTGCCAGTGCCGGCCTTGCGGTTCATCACTACCCCTATGTGGGCGCAGACAACCGCCTGAACGTCCCGGCCATGTTGACGGCACTGGAGTCTGCCCCCAAGGGCGACGTGGTACTGCTGCACGCCTGCTGCCACAATCCGACCGGTTTTGACCTGTCACAACAGGACTGGCTGGCCGTGCTGGAGGTCGTTCGTCGTCGGGAACTACTGCCACTGATCGACTTCGCCTACCAAGGCTTTGGCGATGGGCTTGAGGAAGACGCCTGGATGGTACGGCGGTTCGCTGCTGAACTGCCTGAGCTACTGATCACCAGCTCCTGCTCGAAGAACTTCGGCCTGTACCGGGAACGTACGGGGGCCCTGCTGGTCTGCAGTGGCGACGCCCAGAAGCTGCTGGACGTGCGCAGCCAATTGGCCCTGCTGGCCCGCAACCTCTGGTCAACGCCACCCGACCATGGCGCCGCCGTGGTTGCGCAGATTCTTGGCGACCCGGCATTGAAACACCTGTGGGTAGAAGAAGTGGACGCCATGCGCCAGCGCATCGCCCAGCTGCGCACAGGCCTGGTCGAGGCACTGGCACCACACGGCCTGGGGGAGCGTTTTGCCCACATTGCTCAGCAACGGGGCATGTTCTCCTACACGGGCTTGTCTGCCGAACAGGTCTCGCAACTGCGTGAGCGACACAGCGTCTATCTGGTCAGCACGGGCCGGGCGAACATCGCCGGCGCAGATGCTGCGCGACTGGACGCACTGGCAGCAGCCATTGCCGACGTCTGTCGCTAGCCCCAAGCAGGCCGTTCTCCAAAAGGGGACGGCCTCGCTGACGAAACACCCCACGCGCTAGCACCCACCGACCACGCCCAAAGTATGAGCTGCCGATTGGCAGTAAAACTCATACTGTCACGCAGACTCCTGTATCCTGCCGAGGCTTTTTGCAAAGCCATGCGTGTATTGCGCAGCCTTTCCACTCACACTTGCGAGGAACGACGAGATGCATGAAATCCCGAATCTTCCCTTCCCAAGCCTGAACCCCGCCGAGCAGGAACCTGCTCTTCATAGCGCCGAATCAGCCAATGCTGCTGACACCAACGGCGAAGAACTCCCGAGCGCCGACCAGGAATAACCGCGCACAGAGGGTGTGAAAACCAGTATCGGGGCAACCCAGCCCGCGGTTTTCACACCACCAAGCCCCTCAGTAATCCACCTTGCCTCGCCCAGCCTTTACCGTTCCACGCTTGCTCTTGCTCTCCAGCCTGCGGGTCTTGGAGCCCAGCGTTGGGCGCGTCGGCCTGCGCACCTTCTCAACCTTGACCGCTGCCTTGATCAACTCGAGCAGGCGCTCCAAGGCGTCGGCGCGGTTCTGCTCCTGCGTACGGTACTGCTGAGCCTTGATGATGATCACGCCCTCGCGGGTGATGCGGTGATCACGCAACGCCAGCAAACGCTCCTTGTAGAAGGTCGGCAATGACGAGGCCTGCGTATCGAAACGCAGGTGCACGGCACTGGACACTTTGTTGACGTTTTGCCCACCAGCACCTTGGGCACGGATCGCGCTCAGTTCGATTTCGTCATCAGGGATATGCACAGCATTGGATATGATCAGCATGGGTCTGGCTTGAAGAGAACAGCCTTCAGCATACCCCATAAAAACCAAAAGCCCGGCACAAGGCCGGGCTTTCGAACAGCGTCGCAACGTGTTACTTGGCTGTGGCGCTCACAGCGGCAAGGGATGCCTGGGCGCTACGCTTGTTCTTCAGCACGTAGCAACCCCACATCACCACCACCCACACAGGGATGGCATAAACCGATACCTGGATGCCCGGGATCAGCAGCATGATGCCGAGGATGAAGAGCACGAAAGCCAGGCAGATATAGTTGCCATAGGGGTACCACAGCGCCTTGAACAGCGACGTCTGACCGGTACGATCCATGTGCTGGCGGAACTTGAGGTGCGAGTAGCTGATCATCGCCCAGTTGATCACCAGGGCTGCAACCACCAGCGACATCAGCAACTCCAGCGCATGCTGCGGGATGAAATAGTTGAGCAGCACAGCAACCAAGGTCACACCGGCCGAGGCCAGAATCGAACGCACCGGCACGCCACGCTTGTCGATTTTCGCCAGGCCTGCCGGAGCATCGCCCTGCTCAGCCATACCGTAGAGCATACGGGCATTGCAGTAGGTGCCGCTGTTGTAGACCGACAGTGCCGCCGTCAGTACCACGAAGTTGAGAATATGCGCGGCGGTGTTGCTACCGAGCAGGGAGAACACCTGCACGAATGGGCTGCCACTGTACGCGTCACCAGAGCTGTTCAGACTGGTCAACAAGCTATCCCATGGGGTCAGCGACAACAGTACGACCAAGGCGCCGATGTAGAAAATCAGGATACGGTAGATGACCTGGTTGATCGCCTTGGGAATCACGGTTTTCGGCTTGTCGGCTTCGGCCGCAGTGAAGCCGAGCATTTCCAGGCCGCCAAAGGAGAACATGATGATCGCCAGCGCCATGACCAGGCCACTGACACCATTCGGGAAGAAACCACCGTGATCCCACAGGTTGCTGACCGACGCTTGCGGACCACCACTGCCACTGACCAGCATGTAGCTGCCCAGGGCGATCATGCCAACGATCGCCAGCACCTTGATGATCGCGAACCAGAATTCAGCCTCACCAAAGACTTTGACGTTGGCCAGGTTGATCGCGTTGATCATCACGAAGAACACGGCTGCCGAAACCCAGGTCGGGATCTCCGGCCACCAGTAGTGGACATACTTGCCGACTGCCGTCAGCTCCGACATGCCCACCAGGATGTACAGTACCCAGCAGTTCCAGCCAGAGAGGAAACCGGCGAAACCGCCCCAGTATTTGTGGGCGAAATGGCTGAACGAACCGGCAACCGGTTCCTCGACGATCATCTCGCCGAGTTGACGCATGATCATGAACGCGATGAAGCCACAGATCGCGTAACCAAGAATCATCGACGGGCCCGCCGACTTCAGCACGCCTGCCGAGCCGAGAAACAGCCCGGTGCCAATTGCACCGCCCAGGGCGATCAACTGGATGTGGCGATTTTTCAGGCCGCGCTTGAGCTCACCTGAATGCGAGTTTTGTCCACTCATGAACGGAGTCACCTGTTTGTTTTTATCTGTGACGGAATCGGACCCACCGCACTCGTGGCGCAGCGGAATTAACAAGGTGGTAGACCTTGAGGGTTCTTGGACGGGGTCGGTCATACGGGCGGCAGCCCGGACGA
Source organism: Pseudomonas sp. AL 58 (assembly GCF_036348395.1). Lineage (NCBI taxonomy): Bacteria > Pseudomonadati > Pseudomonadota > Gammaproteobacteria > Pseudomonadales > Pseudomonadaceae > Pseudomonas > Pseudomonas sp. AL 58. The sequence goes on along the minus strand of NZ_JAZBQR010000018.1, from coordinate 64,474 downwards.
ATTAGCCTGGTGTCAGCAAGATTGCGCGGTACGCATTGGGGTCACAGTTAAAACGCGGCGCATTGTATACCCCTGCAGTCGGGCAGGGGTCAACACGTTGCGTTAATGTCTGCTGACAAAACGCACCGGTCCTGTGGGAGAGGTGAAGCCTGGAAGTGTGTCTGGCGTGCATGGCGCCTCCGATTGTTCTTATTAGCAGCCCAGGCTCTTCGGCCCGGCTTTGCACACGGCAATGGCGCACATATCACCGCGCCCGGCAGACGCGAGCAAGCCATTGACGCTCACGGAAAGCGCAACGAGAGGGGATTTTCGGCAAGGTTTTGTTACAGCTGCAGGCGATGGCCGATTTGACGGGAAAAAAACGGCATTCTTGTAAATATTCTCTTACAAGACGGTTCAAAAACTTTCCGCACTGTGGAGGGCAGGCTTGCCTGCGATAGGGTCAGCGGGGTGTCAGCCAGTGCGCGGGGCCTGCATCGCGGGCAAGACCCGCTCCTACAGCGACAGAGTCAGCGAGGTGAAAGCCAGTGCGCGAGGCCTTTGCCTTAAAAAACAAACCCCCGCTAAAAAGCGGGGGTTTGTCAGCAGCCCGAGCCAACCCGAAGGTGGCTGTGGTAACGCTTACTCAGCGCGTGGCGGCTTGCCACGGCTGCTGCCTGGACGCTTCGGCGCAGGCTTGCGCTTGTTCATCTCGCTAGGACGCTCTGCGACAGTAGAACGCCCCTTGCGTGGCGCCTCCTCGCGTGGCTGACGTGCTGGACGCTCGGTCGCACCGTCTTTGGCTGGACGCAGTGTACGCACACGTTCACCACGGCCAACTGGCTTGGACGATTTACGCTGCATCCGCTCAAGCTTGTCCTTGACCTTGGCTTTCATGGCCGGCATGGCGACTGGGGTCAGGCCCACTTCGGCAGCCAGGATATCCACTTCGCCCTGGCTCATTTCGCGCCAGCGGCCCATCGGCAGATCGGAGTTGAGGAACACCGGGCCGAAACGCACGCGCTTCAGACGGCTGACCACCAGCCCCTGGGATTCCCACAGGCGACGAACCTCACGGTTGCGCCCTTCCATCACCACGCAGTGATACCAATGGTTGAAGCCTTCACCGCCAGGCGCTTCCTGGATGTCGGTGAAACGAGCCGGGCCGTCTTCAAGCATGACGCCGTTTTTCAAACGGGTCAGCATGTCTTCGTCGACCTCACCACGCACACGCACCGCGTACTCGCGGTCCATTTCGTAGGACGGGTGCATCAGGCGGTTGGCCAGTTCACCGTCAGTGGTGAACATCAACAGACCCGTGGTGTTGATGTCGAGACGACCGATGTTGATCCAGCGGCCTTCCTTCGGGCGAGGCAGGCGGTCAAACACGGTCGGACGGCCTTCCGGGTCGTCACGGGTGCAGATCTCACCATCAGGCTTGTTGTACATGATCACGCGGCGCACGGTTTCGGACGCCTCTTCTCGCTTGATCAGGCGGCCATCGACCGAGATGGCGTCGTGCAGGTCGACGCGCTGGCCAAGGGTGGCTGCAACGCCATTGACCTTGATGCGACCTTCACCGATCCAGGCTTCCACATCACGACGCGAGCCCACGCCAATACGTGCGAGCACTTTTTGCAGTTTCTCGCCGGCTGGACGGGGTTGGGGTTCTTGCAGGTCTTGTTCACTCATCTGGGCACCTCCCGGTGTACTGAAAATCATGGTGTGGGCACACTGATGCCCAAACGGGCGCGAATGATACGCCGAACGCAGACGCGGCGCATCACAGACGCATTGAAAATCGCCGGCCAACGGGCATTTTCCGCTCGAAGGTGAGCTCAGTCGCGAGGCAAATCTTCGACAGATTCCGCTTCTTCAGCTGGCGGCGAGGGTTCATCGAGCAGGTCCTCGAAGTCGGTCTTGAGCCCCTCCTCCATCGAGTCGAGCTCAACCAGCAGGCTGTGAAAACTGGTTTCCTCGCGCTCGGCTTCGGGCTCGGCACTGGCATCCGCCAGCGCCTGCAAATGAGCAGGTACGGGAGCATCGTCCGGATCAAGCAGCGGCTCGGGTTCCATTTCCCTCAGTTCGGCCAGTGGCGGAAGCTGGTCGAGGCTCTTGAGGTTGAAATGATCGAGAAAGGCCTTGGTGGTAGCGAACATTGCGGGCCTACCCGGCACTTCCCGGTAGCCAACGACACGAATCCACTCGCGCTCCAGCAAAGTCTTGGTGATGTTGCTGTTGACCGCCACACCGCGCACGTCTTCGATCTCGCCACGGGTGATGGGCTGGCGATAGGCGATCAGGGCCATGGTCTCCAGCAGCGCACGTGAATAGCGCTGCGGACGCTCTTCCCAAAGCCGCCCGACCCAGGGGGCATAGTCTTCGCGAATCTGCAGACGGTAGCCGGAGGCCACCTCCTTGAGTTCGAACGCACGGCCATTGCAGGACTTGCGCAGCACTTCCAAAGCCTTTTTGAAGACCGCAGGCTCCGGGCGCTCGGCTTCCTCGAACAGCTCAAAGAGCCGCTCCAGCGATTGCGGCTTGCCCGACGCCAACAGAAAGGCCTCAAGCAGGGGCGCCAGGTCCCGCGGGTCGTTCAGGTTCATTGCCATGCTCGTTGCTTGTAGGGGTTACTCGGCACGCGCCCGGACATGGATCGCGGCAAAGGGCTCATTTTGCACCAGTTCGATCAAGGATTCCTTGACCAGCTCAAGGATCGCCATAAAGGTCACTACAACGCCCAGCTTGCCTTCTTCTGCCGTAAACAGCTCGACAAATGGCACGAAACCGCCGCCCTTGAGACGTTCAAGCACCTCGCTCATGCGTTCCCGGGTGGACAGCGCCTCGCGACTGACCTGGTGGCTCTCGAACAGATCGCCACGGCGCAGGACCTCGGCCATGGAGACCAGCAGCTCTTCAAGGCTGACATCAGGCAGCAACTTGCGCACCTTGGCTTGAGGCGCCTCAAGCCTGGGCACGATCACATCACGCCCCACGCGACTGAGCGCGTCAATGCCTTCGGCGGCGGCCTTGAAGCGCTCGTACTCCTGCAAGCGGCGAATCAACTCGGCGCGCGGGTCGTCTTCCTCGGCCTCGATCTCCGCCGAGCGCGGTAGCAGCATGCGCGACTTGATCTCGGCCAGCATCGCCGCCATGACCAGGTACTCGGCAGCCAACTCCAGGCGCACACTCTTCATCAACTCGACGTAACCCATGTACTGGCGTGTAATTTCGGCCACAGGGATGTCGAGAATGTCGATGTTCTGCTTGCGAATCAGATAGAGCAACAGGTCCAGAGGCCCTTCAAAGGCCTCAAGAAAGACCTCAAGCGCATCCGGCGGGATGTAAAGGTCCACCGGCATTTCGGTCAGGGCCTGGCCATAGACCAGCACCAGCGGCAACTCTTGCTGCGCCCCTGCCTGTGGATCGACCGGAGACTCGGTGATGACGGCCTGGCTCACGCTTCGACCAGAAAAGGGGCAGGGTCGCCGCAGCCCACGCGCACCACTTCCGGCTCGCCCTCAGCCAGATTGATGACTGTGGACGCCTTGAGGCCGCCAAAACCACCGTCGATGATCAGGTCGACATGGTGCTCCAGGCGCTGGCGCATTTCATATGGGTCAGTCATGGGTTCGTCATCACCCGGCAAGATCAGACTCACGCTCATCAAGGGCTCACCCAACTCTTCAAGCAGCGCCAGCATGATCGGATGATCCGGCACCCTGAGGCCGATGGTACGGCGCTTTTCATGCATCAATAACCGTGGCACTTCACGGGTAGCATTGAGGATAAAGGTGTATGGCCCCGGCACATGGGCCTTGAGCAAGCGAAAGGTACCGGTATCGATCTTGGCATACAGCCCCAACTGCGACATGTCACAACACAGCAGTGTGAAGTTGTGGTTTTTGTCCAGCTTGCGCAAATGCCGAACCCGTTCAATGGCATTTTTGTCGCCGATCTGGCAACCCATTGCATAGGCCGAATCGGTGGGGTAGATCACCACCCCCCCCTTTCGGATAATCTCCACGGCCTGCTTGATCAGGCGCGGCTGCGGATTCTCCGGATGAATCTGGAAAAATTGACTCACATTTTCTACCTGTTCAGACCGCGTCGTTAGGCTGCTCATGCTTGAATCGGCGCCATAGAGGCGGCAGATCCTCGGGCAATGGCCGGTAGACACCGATCTCCGACCAGGCGCCCGGACCATGGAAATCACTGCCGGCACTGGCCAGCAGACCGAATTCACGGGCCAGGATGGACATAGTGCCGACCTGTTCAGCTGGCATCATCCCATTCACCACTTCCAGCGCTTGCCCGCCTGCTTGAATATAGTCGGCAATCAGCCGACGGCGCTTGCTGCGCGTAAATTCATAGTGCAGCGGGTGCGCCAAACTCACCCAGGCGTCCGACTGACGCAAGGTTTCAACGGTGTCCTCCAGGCTCGGCCAATGCTGCTTGACGTCGCCCAGCTTGCCAGCCCCGAGCCATTTGCGAAACGCCTCTCCACGATCCTTGACGTAGCCGGCACGCACCAGAAATTCGGCAAAATGCGGTCGAGCCGGGGCATTGCCGCTGTCGCCGAGCTCCTTCTGAATGTCCCGTGCACCGTCCAGCGCCCCGGTCATGCCTTTCGCCGCCAACCGTCGGTCGATTTCCTCGGCACGTAACCAGCGCCCCTGATGCAACGCATCAACCGCTGCATTCAGCGGTGCGGCATCGAGTGGAAACCCATAGCCCAGCACATGAATGGTGGCACCGCCCCAGGTACAGGAAAGCTCTACGCCACTGACCCACTGCATGCCCAGCGCACGCGTGGCGGTACGCGCCTCAATTTGCCCTTCAAGGGTGTCGTGGTCGGTCAGGGCCAATGTCCGCACGCCGTGTTCATGAGCCCGGGCGACCAGAGCAGTGGGCGACAAGGCGCCATCGGAGGCCGTACTGTGGCAGTGCAGATCAACATTCATAGGTGGCGCTTTCGCTGTCATTGATGTTTGTTATTATGCCGCCACATCCTGCTTCTGGCTGCCACTGTGAAACAATTCATCGATTTCATCCCGCTGATCCTGTTCTTCATCGTCTACAAACTTGAACCCCGTGCCGTCGAAATTGCCGGCCACGCCTTCGAGCTGGGCGGTATCTATAGTGCTACAGCGATGCTGATCATCAGCTCACTGGTGGTCTATGGCGCGTTGCTCATCCGTCAGCGCAAGCTGGAAAAAGGCCAATGGCTGACCCTGGTCGCCTGCCTGGTATTTGGCGGCCTGACACTGGCCTTCCATAGCGAGACCTTCCTGAAATGGAAAGCGCCAGTGGTGAACTGGCTGTTTGCGCTGGCCTTTGCCGGTAGCCACTTCGTCGGCGATCGCGTGCTGATCAAACGTATCATGGGGCACGCCCTGACGCTGCCGACCCCGATCTGGAACCGCCTGAACGTCGCCTGGATCTTCTTCTTCCTGTTCTGTGGCGCCGCCAACCTCTTCGTCGCATTCACGTTCCAGAGCTTCTGGGTCGACTTCAAGGTGTTTGGCAGCCTGGGCATGACCGTACTCTTCCTGGTCGGCCAGGGCGTGTACCTGTCCCGCCACCTGCACGACAGTGACACCACCACATCGAAAACCGAGGACTGACATGCTCTACGCCATCATCGCCAGTGACGTTGCCAACTCGCTGGAAATCCGCCTGGCTGCGCGCCCTGCTCACCTGGAGCGCCTGCAGCAACTCAAGGCTGAAGGCCGCGTCGTACTGGCCGGCCCGCACCCGGCCATCGACAGCAACGATCCCGGTGCAGCGGGCTTCAGCGGCAGCCTGATCGTCGCTGAGTTCGAGTCACTGAGCGCCGCCCAGGCCTGGGCTGACGCCGACCCGTACGTTGCCGCCGGGGTTTATGACAAGGTTGTGGTCAAGCCGTTCAAGCAAGTCCTGCCGTAATGCCTGAGGCGGTGCGCACAACAGCGCACCGCCTGCCAGCATGCCTTTCTAGCGCCAATCGCTCATCATTCTCGTTAAACGGCCGACAACCTCTGGAACACTCAAGTGGAATCAGGAGTTCCGATGCGTCAAGGTCCGTTGTCCCTGCTGCTGTCCCTGTTGCTGTTGAGCCCGCTTGCTCAGGCCGAAGAGGCCGCTGCCAGCACCCCGCTGTCACTCAGTGCCGGCAGCCAGATCACCGAGCTGCAACAGCGTTTGAAGGAAAGCGAAGCACAGCGCCAGGCGCTGACCCAACAACTGCAAACGCTCGACAACACACGCGAAAGCTCACAGCTGAGTGAACTTCGCCAGGAAAACCAGCGTTTGAAGGCTCAGGTCAAGGCGCTGCAAACCAACAGCCCGATAAAACTGTTGACCGATCAACAGCAATGGTTCGTGATTGGCGGTGGAGTTGCCCTCTTGGCAGCACTCTGCGGTATCTTTGCCAGCGGCAGCTACAGACGGCGCCGGCAATGGTTGAATTGAGTGAGACATGAGCGAGCTGTTACTGATCGATGATGACGAGGAGCTCTGCGAACTGCTGAGCAGTTGGCTGACCCAGGAAGGCTTTCAGGTGCGTGCCTGCCACGATGGCCAGAGTGCGCGCAAGGCCTTGGCCGAGTACGCGCCAGCCGCAGTGGTACTGGACGTGATGCTGCCCGACGGCAGTGGCCTTGAAGTGCTCAAGCAACTGCGCAGCGAACATGCCGAGCTGCCTGTGGTGATGCTGTCAGCTCGCGGCGAGCCACTCGACCGCATTCTCGGCCTGGAGCTGGGCGCCGACGACTACCTCGCCAAACCCTGTGACCCTCGAGAACTGACTGCGCGCCTGCGCGCCGTGCTGCGACGCAGCCACCCGGCAGCGCCACCCAGCCAGCTGGAAATCGGTGACCTGAGCTTCAGCCCGGCCCGTGGTGTCATCAGCATCGACGAACATGAGCAAACCCTGACCCTCTCCGAAAGCCGCATTCTCGAAGCCCTGCTGCGTCAGCCCGGCGAGCCGCTGGAAAAACAGGAGCTTGCACAGATCGCCCTCGGACGAAAACTTACGCTCTACGACCGCAGCCTGGACATGCACGTCAGCAACCTGCGCAAAAAGCTGGGCCCACACCCGGATGGCCGCCCGCGAATTGTCGCACTGCGTAGCCGTGGCTATTACTACAGCCTCTAATGTCAGGCCGACGCCAACGACTCTTTACCCAAGCTTTACGCTTGCCTGACCGCCGCTGACCTTGATCTCCCTACACTGAGCACATCCGGCCACTACCGGCTTCAGACAAGGAGACTCACCATGCGCAAGACCCTGATCGCCCTGATGCTCGCTGCGACCCTGCCAACGGTCGCCATGGCCATGCCCGAGGGCGGCCCGCACCAAGGCGAACACCACCGCGGCGGCGCGCCCTTTGCCCAACTGGACCTGACCCACGAGCAACGCCAACAGGTCCGCAAGCTGATGGGCGAACAAATGAAAGAGCGTCACGAAATCACCCAGCGCTACCTGGAGAAACTCCCGGCAGCCGATCAAAAAGCCATGAAAGACGAGTTGAAGGCCAAGGAAGACAAAACCCAGGCTGACATTCGTGCACTGCTCAAACCCGACCAGCAAAAGCAGTTCGACGAAATGAAGAAGAAAGAGGCTGAGCGCCGCGCCGAGTGGAACGAGTTCAAAGCCTGGAAAGCTGAAAAAGCCACCAAGGCCCAGTAAGCTGTGCCACAACTGCCCGGTCTGCCACCGCACACCGGGCATTTTCCGTTAGAGGTGCCTCCTTTGCGTTCATTGTTCTGGCGCATCCTTGCCAGTTTTTGGCTAGCCATCACGCTGGTTGCCGGCCTGTCGATCCTGTTGGGCCACATGCTGAACCAGGACGCCTGGATTCTCAGCCGTCATCCTGGGCTGAACACACTGGCCAAAAACTGGACCGAACGCTATGAACGGGACGGCCCGGAAGTCGCTCAGGACCTGCTGGAACAGCGAAAACGGCAATATCACATCGACGTCCAGGTGCTGAACGACGGTGGAGATGCTGTCGTCCCCGGGACCTTCCCGCGCCGCGCCGCCGCCTTTGAGGCTCGTCGCCACAATGATGAACGGCAACTCCCCTGGCGTCGCCTCACAGAGGAGTACACCAGCCCCGACACGGGCGACACCTACCTGCTGATCTACCGAATCCCCCACCCTGAGCTCGACGCCTGGCACCGCGAAAGCCTGCTCTGGCCATTGAGCGCATTGGGCATTGCACTGGTCGTGCTGACCCTGTTCAGCCTGCTGGTGACCCTGTCGATCACTCGCCCACTGGGCAGGCTGCGCGGCGCAGTACATGACCTGGGGCAAACCACCTACCAACAGAACAGCCTGGCTCGACTGGCCAGCCGACGTGACGAGTTTGGCGTACTGGCCAACGACTTCAACCGTATGGGCGCACGTCTGCAAAGCCTGATAGGCAGCCAGCGCCAACTACTGCGTGATGTGTCGCACGAACTGCGCTCGCCACTGGCACGCCTGCGCATCGCTCTGGCCCTTGCAGAGCGCGCCGGGCCGGAACAACGCGAAGCGCTATGGCCGCGACTGACCCGTGAATGCGACCGACTGGAAGCCCTGATCAGTGAAATACTGGCATTGGCCCGTGTCGATGCCGAACAGGCCAAAGCCGAGCCGATTGACCTCTCGGCGCTGCTGCTGAACGTACAGAAGGATGCACTGCTCAATGCACCAGAGCAGGACATACACCTGGACAGTGAGCCCGGGCTGACCCTTCAAGGCTGGCCGACACTGCTGGAGCGTGCGCTGGACAATCTGTTGCGCAATGCCCAACGCTTCAACCCGCCAGGGCAGCCCATTGAGCTCAAGGCCACTGGTGACAGTGAACGGATCGTCATCAGCGTGCGTGACCATGGCCCCGGTGTAGCCGGCGAACACCTGGAGCAACTGGGTAAACCATTCTTCCGAGCCCCCGGGCAAAGCGCAGCAGGTCATGGCCTGGGGCTGGCCATTGCACGGCGAGCAGTGGAGCGTCATGGCGGCAGCCTCACACTGGGCAATCATCCGCAAGGCGGCTTTGTAGCAACCCTGACGTTACCGTCGCAAGGTGCTGCACAGTAACCTCATCGGGTTACTGGCAGCACAGAACGACTTAGCTCGGCATCGACCAGGCGCTGACAAAGTCCTCGGTGGCCAGTATCGGCGCTGTACGGGGTTCGTTCTGAGGCGTGCCCAGGTACAGAAAGCCGATAACCTCCTCGCCCTCGGCCAAACCCAGCCCCTTGGCCACATGGGCACTGTAGGACAGATCACCGGTACGCCACACCGCACCGATCCCCTGGGCATAAGCCGCCAACAGAATACCGTGCGCCGCGCATCCTGCGGCCAGACGCTGCTCCGACTTGGGCACCTTGAAGTGGTCCTGCAAACGGGCAATGACCACGATCAGCAGTGGCGCCCGCAACGGCATGGCACGGGCTTTGTCCAGCGTCGCCTGGGTCGCATCACCCTTGAGCTCGGTCGCCTCGACCAACAGCTGCCCCAGTTGTTCGCGAGCCGCGCCTTCGACGGTGAGAAATCGCCATGGCCGCAGTTGACCGTGATCGGGGGCACGCAAGGCTGCCTGAAACAGCGCCTCACGCTGTGCAGCATTCGGTGCCGGCTCCACCAGGCGTGGAACGGAAACACGGTTGAGCAATGCGTCGAGAGCCTCCATCGGCTACCCCCTGTAATTAAATGTGAGGCTATTCTAGCGTTTACATAAAAAGGTCCATAGGTAGAATGGCGCCTTTCCGCATCGAGTCAGAGCAGATCACATGGCGTTGCCGACCTTAAGGATCATTGGTTTCATTATCGGCATCTTCCTGATTACCCTGGCAATCAGCATGGTCGTGCCCATGGCCACCCTGGTGGTTTTCGACCGCACCGGCGACCTGACCTCATTCCTCTGGTCCAGCCTGATCACCTTTCTGGCCGGCCTGGCACTGGTCGTTCCCGGACGCCCGGAGCACGTGCACCTGCGCCCACGGGACATGTACCTGCTTACCGTCAGCAGTTGGCTGGTGGTGTGTATCTTTGCTGCATTGCCCTTCCTGCTGACCCAGCACATCAGCTACACCGACGCTTTTTTCGAAAGCATGTCAGGCATCACTGCCACCGGTGCCACCGTACTCAGCGGCCTAGACACCATGTCGCCAGGCATTTTGATCTGGCGCTCGCTGCTGCACTGGCTTGGCGGTATCGGCTTCATCGCAATGGCTGTGGCGATTCTCCCGTTGCTGCGTATCGGTGGTATGCGCCTGTTCCAGACCGAGTCGTCGGACCGCTCGGAAAAGGTCATGCCGCGCTCACACATGGTCGCCAAGTCGATTGTCATGGTTTACGTCGGTTTCACCACACTCGGCGCCCTGGCGTTCTGGCTCGCCGGCATGAACCCGTTCGACGCCATCAACCACGCCATGTCGGCCATTTCCACCGGGGGTTTCTCCACCTCCGACCAGTCTCTTGCCAAGTGGGACATGCCCGCCGTGCATTGGGTTGCGGTGGTGGTGATGATACTCGGCAGCCTGCCCTTCACCCTGTATGTCGCAACGCTGCGCGGTAACCGCAAGGCACTGTTCAGAGATCATCAGGTTCGCGGGTTGCTCGGCTTGTTGCTGGTCACCTGGGCGGTACTGGGCATCTGGTACTGGGCCACGACCAGTCTCCACTGGCTCGACGCCCTGCGCCATGTAGCGCTGAACGTGACATCCGTGGTGACCACCACCGGTTTTGCCTTGGGCGACTACAGCCTCTGGGGCAACTTCTCGCTGATGCTGTTTTTCTACCTCGGTTTTATCGGCGGCTGCTCAGGCTCGACCGCTGGCGGGATCAAGATCTTCCGCTTTCAGGTCGCCTATACCCTGCTCAAGGCCAACCTGAATCAACTGATCCACCCCCGCGCGGTGATCAAACAGAAGTACAACGGGCATCGTCTCGACGAAGAGATCGTGCGCTCGATTCTGACCTTTTCGTTCTTCTTCGCCACCACGATCTGTGTCATTGCCTTGGCCTTGTCGTTGCTGGGCGTAGAGTGGATGACCGCTCTGACCGGTGCAGCAGCCACCGTTTCAGGCGTTGGGCCGGGACTGGGCGAGACCATCGGCCCTTCCGGCAATTTCTCCAGCCTTCCGGATGCTGCGAAATGGATTCTGGCGGGCGGCATGCTGCTCGGCCGTCTGGAAATCATCACGGTGCTGGTGCTGTGCATGCCAGCGTTCTGGCGTCATTGACCCGCTAAGCGCTCGGCACACACCCACTCAAGCGGGCCCGGTACTCTCCGGGCGTCTCATCAAACCAGCGGCGGAAAGCCCGAAAAAAGTTGCTCGGGTCAGCAAACCCCAGCAGATAGGCCGCCTCTAGCAACGTCATGCCCGGCTGGGCGAGGTACTGCTCAGCCAACTCACGGCGGGTGTCATCGAGCAGGGCCTGGAAGCTGGTGCCTTCTTCCTGCAATCGTCGCTGTAAGGTGCGCTGGGACAGGTGAAGCGCCTGGGCAACCATCTCCCGTTTCGGCTCGCCCTGAGGCAACATCCGGCATAGCACCTGACGGGCCCGATGCGTTACGCGGCTCTCGGAAAACCGCGCCAGGTACTCACCCGCGAAACGATCATGCAAGGCAGCCATGGCCTCGTTGGCGGTGGGCAATGGCGCTTCCATGTCTTTGCGCTCGAAAATCAACGCATTGTGCTCGGCACCAAACACCAGCGGGGCCTGGAAGGCCTGGCGATAGGGCTCCTGATCGACAGGCTCCGGCCCATGGATCAACACCCGCCGCAACTGGATAGGACGACCGCTGAGCCAACTGGACAGCGACAAGGCACATGCCAACGAGGCTTCGGCGCTATGCCGGGTCGGCGGCAGGTGATCGCCATGCACCGTCAGCACCAATGCATAACCCTCAGGCTCCAGGCGAAACGCCAGATCGGAGCTTTCAGCAATGATTCGTTGATAACGCACCAGACGCTCGAATCCTTCCGCCAGGGTTCGACTGGACATCAACGCGTAGCCGACGACGTGAAAGGAAGCCGGGCGCACCACACGGGCCAGGTTCAGGCCAATCGCCTGATTGCCGGACAGCTCCACTGCCAACTGCCAAAGGCGGGTCATGGAGTCCTGTGGAAAGCGCGCATCGGGGTCATCCAATGCCGCAAAGTCCAGACCAAGCTGGGCAAACATGGCACGACAATCGAGCCCTTCCAACTCAAGTGCCTTGACGATTCCCGTTGCCCAGCTTGCTGAAGTGGTTCTTACGCTCATGGCTGGCTTCTTTTAAGTTCACATACCGCGATGCGGTGAACCAGAAGGATACTAAAACGGCGCCTATTGTCACTGGCTGATGTAGCTAATGACTCTAGACTCAATTCAGGCTCCACGTCGTGTACCGTGGCCATATCCGATAAACCAAGGAAGCGTTATCGTGAACAGCCCTCAGCATTTCAGCAGTTTTGCCGAGTTCTACCCCTACTATCTGGGGGAGCATAGCAACACTGTCTGTCGCCGCCTGCACTTTGTCGGCACCAGCCTGGTCATCGCACTGGCAGCCTACACGGTGGCCACTGGCAACTGGGCGCTGTTGCTCACGCTGCCCGTTGCAGGCTACGGATTCGCCTGGGTCGGGCATTTCTTTTTTGAAAAAAACCGTCCGGCCACGTTCAGACACCCGCTCTACAGCTTGATTGGCGATTTCGCGATGTACCGCGACATGCTGCGTGGCAAGATCACCTTCTAGCCCGGTGTTCCCGGCAGACTCGATTGTGCTGCTGAAAAGCGTACCAGCCACCAAGAGATGTAAACTGCGCTGCTGCACTTCGAGGAAGCATCGATGAGCGCCGGCTCGATATTTACGCTGCGTCACTACAATCATGACCTGATTGCCCACAGCCATGAGCACCCACAACTGGTGTTCGGTCTGCGCGGCCGCCTGGACTTCGAAGTCGAGGGACGCGCAGGGCAAATCGAGCGTCAGGGGTTAATGGTGGTGCCCTCTGGCGCACATCACACCTGTGGCAGCCCCCAGGGCAGTCACTGCCTTGTACTGGATGTACCGGTGGGTCAATGGTTGGGGAAACGCCTTGGCGAGCACGCCGAAGCCAGTCAACGCCTGCTGGATCACCCCGGCGCAATCAACCTGAACAGCCGCCAGCAGCAACTGGTCGACTGGCTGGCAGCAAGCCCGGTGAACGACCCGGTGATTGCCCAGCAGGGTGCTGTCTTGCTATTGGCCAGCCTCAGTGACGCCGCAACAACGCATGTGCCTGAGCGCCTGCTGCCCTACGCAGCCTTCGATGCCCACATTGAGCAGTATGCTGCCTACCCGCTGCAGGTAGCCGACTTGGCAAGGCTCGCCGGGTTGTCCAGTGCGCGACTGCACGCACGGTTCATGGCCGAGTGCGCCATGACCCCGATGGACTATATTCGCCAGCGCCGCCTGATAAAGGCTCGCTATCTACTGAGAAGCACAGCACTGCCTATCGGTGAGATTGCCTGTCGCGTTGGTTACAGCTCGCAAAGCGCATTCGCTGCCGCCGTACTCAAGGTGTTTGGTTGCACGCCTGGCGCATTGCGCCGAGAGCTCTGCGACAACTGACGCGAGAATCGCGACAGACAGACAGCACAACCGACTTTTACACTGAGCAGGCTGCCTCACTCAAACAACAAGGACCTCCATGAATCACCGCACCGCCTTGGGCGCCTTGCATATTGGCGCGCTGTTTTTCGGCCTGACTGGCGTATTTGGCAAGCTTGCCAGCGCCGCACCGTCGATCATCGTCTTTGGCCGAGCGGTGTTCGCGGTAGCGGCACTGGCTGCGTTCGCAGCCCTCGCCGGGCAAGGCTGGATGCGCTTGCGGAATCAGGACTGGCAACGCCTCACGCTCGGCGGAGTACTGCTGGCGGGGCACTGGGTCAGCTTCTTCATTGCCGTAAAGGTCGCGGGCGTCGCGATCGCCACCTTGGGCTTTGCCAGCTTTCCGGCCTTTACCATCATCCTTGAAGGCCTGCTGTTTCGCGAACGCATCCGTGGCAACGAGGTACTTTTGGTAGCGCTGGTCAGCCTTGGCCTGATTCTGGTCACCCCCGACTTCAACCTCGCCAGCGAAGCCACCGGCGGCCTGCTGTGGGCGTTACTTTCCGGGCTGCTGTTTTCATTGCTGTCGCTGATCAACCGCGCCAATTCCGGACGCGTCCCGGCAGTCCAGGCTGCCCTATGCCAAAACGCCGTGGTCGCCCTGTGCCTGCTGCCCATGGCGGCGCCGGAGATCAGCGCGGTACCTGCACTGGACTGGCTGTGGATTGGCCTGCTTGGGGTGTTCTGCACAGGCGTTGCCCACAGCCTGTTCGTCGCCAGCCTCGCGGTCATCAAGGCTCGCACTGCGGCGGTGGTCTTTGCCATGGAGCCGGTCTACGGCATTGCCATGGCCTGGATGATTTTCGCAGAGACGCCCACACCGCGCATGCTCATGGGCGGTGTGCTGATCATTCTCGCTATTGTCGTATCCAGTCGCATGGCCACAGGCCGCCAAGGCAAGAAGCTCAAGGCCGCCGAGAGCGCCTGATCAAGGCCGGTCGTTGTGACCCAGGTCGCGCTGCGGATCGATCTGGTCGCGTACACGCTGCTTGAGCACTTTGGCCTCAGGGAAACCGCCATCGGCCTTGCGCTCCCAGATCTGCACACCGTCGCAGGTGATGCGAAAGGCGCCTCCCGTGGCCGGCTCAAGCGCCACCCGCGACAGGTCATCGCTAAAGGTACTGAGCAGTTCCTGAGCCAGCCAGGCAGCACGAAGCAGCCACTGGCACTGAGTGCAATAGGTGATGACGATTTCAGGCTTGTGCAGGGTCATGCGGGTACTGTCTCCTGACCGGTGACTAGGACTTCTCCAGGTTTGCCAGAATGCGTGCATGCACACGCATGCAGATGCTCAACTCCTCTTCATCGACCCCCGTGAACAGCTCGGCACGCAAGGCATTGGCGATGGTTTCGATCTGTTCGATCAGAGGTTTGGCGGGAGGGCAGAGCAAAATTTTCTTCGCCCGGCGATCCTCCAGGACTGCCTGACGACGCACCAGGCCCTGGGCTTCCAGGCTATCGAGCAAACGGGCCAGGGTCGGTCCCTCGACGCCAACACTCTGCGCAAGTTCGCGTTGAGTTGGTGCCTCTTCGAAACGGGCCAGGTGCAGCAGCACCAGCCAACGCGCTTGCGAAAGGTTCAATCCGGCCAAGCGGCGATCCAGTTCGGCGCGCCAGCCACGGGACATCTGCGCCAGCTGCATCCCAAAGCGGTGGTGATCGGTCAACGGCATAACACACTCATCATCAAAAACAATTATTAGTCAGCTAACCATGACCGAGCCCCTTAGGCAAGGCTCTGACACCAGGCATTTTGTCCAACAATCGTTATAAATGATGACATTAGCGGTGTTTTACATCTCAAATTCAGCGGCCAGGGCAGCCCGAACGCAGTACAACACCCCTTCTGGTACTCGTGCCCCGAACTGCCCGGCAATCGCCGAAACTGGCGGCAACTCCCCCTCGCCATCAAGGAACGCGTCCTGAAGCTCAAGCAACAGGTCTTCCGGCAAGTCCAGCGCCTGCTCCAGTGACAGTTCCTGACGACCAATGGCTTCGGCCAGCAGGCTGTAGACGTTTTTTTCACTGCATTGCAGTTGGCCGGCGATCTGGATCGGTGTCATGCCGGCACGGGCCAGGGTTACCAACTCGTGACGCAGATCGACCACAACCCTGGGCGTTTCAGCCTCGCCACCAAGCACCTCAAGGAAGGCCTGACCGTAGCGCTCCAGCTTACGCGCACCGACACCACTGACCCGGGCCATTTCGCTCAGGCTGCTCGGTTGGCTGCGCAGCATTTCGAGCAACGTCGAGTCGGGGAAGATCACGTAAGGCGGCACGCCATGCTCCTCGGCCAACTTGCGCCGCAGCGCACGCAGGGCCTCCCATTGCTCGCGCTCTTCACCACGCACCAACTGGCTCGCCGGGCTGCCGGAGCTGCCAGTGCCTTTGCTGGTCTGCGGTTTGAGATCTCGACGCAACTCCAGGTTGACCTCGCCACGCAGTAACGGGCGGCAACTGTCGGAAAGGCGCAGGCCGCCATACCCTTCAAGGTCGATATCAGCCAGGCCTCGGGCAACCAGTTGACGGAACAGCGAGCGCCACTCCCCTTCCTGGCGCGCCTTGCCGACGCCAAACACCGACAACTGTTGATGGCCAAAACTACGCACTTTTTCGTTATCACGACCGAGCAATACGTCGATCAAATGGCCAACACCATAGCGCTGCCCCGTACGGTAGATGGCCGAAAGGGCCTGGCGTGCCGGCTCAGTCGCGTCCCAGGTCTGTACGCTGTCAACGCAGTTGTCACAATGACCACATGGCTGCTGAAGTTCTTCGTCGAAGTAGTTCAGCAATATCTGACGCCGACAGCGGGTTTCCTCGCACAAGGCCAGCATGGCGTCGAGCTTGTGCTGCTCGATGCGCTTGTGGCGCTCATCACCCTCGGAGTTTTGCAGCATCTGCTTGAGCATCACCATGTCCTGCAGGCCGTAGGCCATCCAGGCATCGGCGGGCAGCCCGTCACGGCCGGCGCGACCGGTTTCCTGATAGTAGGCCTCCAGTGACTTGGGCAAGTCGAGGTGAGCGACAAAACGCACGTTGGGCTTGTCGATACCCATGCCGAACGCAATGGTCGCGACCATGATCAGGCCCTCCTCGTTGAGGAAGCGCCGCTGGTTGCTGGCACGGGTTTCAGCGGGAAGACCGGCATGGTAGGGCAAGGCCGGGAAGCCCTGATCACAGAGAAAGGCTGCAACATCGTCGACTTTCTTTCGCGACAGGCAGTAGACAATACCGGCGTTGCCACGGCGCTCGCCGAGGAACGCCATCAACTGCTTGCGTGGCTGTTCCTTGGGCACAATGCGATAGAAAATGTTCGGCCGATCGAAACTCGACAGAAAGCGTTCGGCATTCTGCAAATGCAGACGGGTAACGATTTCCTCGCGGGTACGCATGTCGGCCGTGGCCGTCAGGGCAATACGCGGCACGTGCGGAAACAGTTCGGCCAACTGCCCCAGTTGCAGGTACTCCGGACGGAAATCGTGGCCCCATTGCGATACGCAGTGCGCCTCGTCAATCGCGAACAGCGCAATCTCCAGGTCGCGCAGGAAATCCAGCATACGCGGCTGAACCAGACGCTCAGGCGCCAGGTAGAGCATCTTGATTTCGCCGCGCCGGATCTTCCCGGCCAGCTCGCGCTGCTGCTCGGCACTCAGGGTCGAGTTCAGCGAGGCAGCCGCCACCCCCAGCTCATCGAGGGTTGCAACCTGGTCTTCCATCAGGGCAATCAGGGGCGAGACAATCACCGCCAGACCATTGCGCAGCAACCCTGGCACCTGATAGCAGAGCGACTTGCCACCGCCGGTAGGCATCAGCACCAAGGCGTCCCCGCCCTTGGCCACACATTCGATGATCGCACCCTGGCGACCACGGAAACTGTCGTAGCCGAAGATATCCTTGAGGACGCGCTGAGCCTGTTCGAGCATAGAAACTCCAAAAATCGCAGAACCATCCTCGCCACAGGCTGGATGAAAAACCGATCCGCCTCATCCGAAAATGCGTAAGCGGCTTTTACCCCGGGACCGCCACGCAGGGCTCCCGACACAAAAGCCGAGCATTATACCCGAGCACCTGCCCGCGCAGGTGCCTCTACGATAGAGCGTCTTCCTTTGCATCGTTTGCACCGCAAGGTGCTAGAATTCATTATCGTTTATTCCCAAGGTAGCCCTGTAATGTCCTTCGCTGAGCAATTGAACCGCCTGCAAGCCTTCCTCGACGCCGACGAGTTGCATGAGGAAGCGCTGGACTACGTTGCCGCTCACGGCTACCTGACCGCGCTGTCGATCTGCGCCGAAGCCGTGCCCGAGCGTGAATGGATCGACGCCCTGTTCTCCGAAGAGCCGCATTACAAGGACGACGCCCAGCGCACCGAGATCGAAACGACGCTGATCAAGCTCAAGGAACACATCGCGCGCCAACTGGCCAGCGACGAGGAGTTCGAGCTGCCATGCGACCTGGACCTTGGCGACGAGCCGGACGACTCCGAGTTGCGCGGCTGGTGCATCGGTTTCATGGAAGGCGTATTCCTGCGTGAAGAAGCCTGGTTCGAGACCGCGGAAGAAGAAGTCAGCGAAATGCTGCTGCCGATCATGGTCGGTTCCGGCCTGTTCGACGAGCAGCCTGAATTTGCCGACATCGCCAGCGATGCCAACCTGATGGACGACATGATCGTGCAGATCCCCGAGGCGCTGACTGCGCTGTATCTGCTCTGCCATGCGCCAGACGAGAAGCCAGCGCTGCTCAAACCCCGCCACCACTGAGTTTTTACCGATGCGTTACCTGCTGCTGGCCATCGGCTGGCTCAGCGTTGCGCTGGGGGTGATCGGCATCTTCCTGCCGGTACTGCCGACCACCCCGTTTCTGCTGCTGGCAGCAGCCTGCTTTGCGCGCAGCTCGCCCCGTTTTCACGACTGGCTGATCAACCACGCCCAACTGGGCCCGTGGATTCGTGACTACCTCAACGGCGAAGGCATTCCCCTGAAAGGCAAGGTCTACGCCATCGGCCTGATGTGGGCAAGCATCAGCCTGTCCTGCTACTTCGTACCCTTGCCTTGGGCGCGTGGTTTCATGCTGACCAGTGCGGTGTTGGTCAGCATCTACATCCTGCGCCAGAAAACCCTGGTTAAACGTTGACAGCCTATGCCATTGGCGGGAACCGCAGCGCTCTGTGCAGGTACTCAGCGCACATGGTTACGCGCGTAGGTCTCACTGCCCATTGCCGCAATCTGCCCTTCGATCAGTGCGTCGAATGGCTTTAGCAACCCGTCAAACACGTCCGGCGCCTCGAGCACGTTCAATGCCTGCACCACCGCCTCCAGCGTCGATAACGCGCCTGGTTCCGGCGCCTTGCGCAACCGGTAACGCGACGGCTGAACGGTTGCCAAGCTGACCCTCGGCAGGCCCGCCAGCAACGGGTTCAGGTGCAACAACTTGCGTGCCTTGCGCCAGGTTCCGTCAGGCACTACCAGCAACCAGGGACGCGAGTCCTGGTCGTTACTGTAGGGGCCAAGCGCTTGCGCTTCATCGCCAGGGAACAGCACGGCAACCCGGTAACCGGGGGTCGCGATCAGATCGTGCAGGTCATCAAACACCTCGCCCACCCGCAACTCGGCATTGCGCAGGCCCAAGCCAGCCAGGCGAGCAGTGTTCAGAGCATGGCGGACTTCACTCGGGTGCTGCAAAAGCACGACGCGTGTACGGCTCTCAAGGCTGGGGATCAAGGGGCAAAGGCAGTGGTTTTGCGGTCGCAGGCAGCGCTCGCAGTTGATTCTGGACATCGATTTCTCCTGAGTGCACAAGTGTGCCACAACAGGCTCGAAAAGCTTACCCACATCCCTGTGGGTAGCCGGGGCTAGCGGTTGAAGCGTTCTGCCAGGCTGTACAGGTAATCAGCCATGTGTTCGAGGTCCTGACTGATCTCTGCTCCCTGCTTGGCCTGATCGGCGCTGTGGTCGCAGAGCTGGGCGATACGGGTAATCTGCTGATTGATGTCCTCGGCCACATGGCTTTGTTGCTCGGAAGCCGTGGCCATTTGTTGGCTCATGCCCGTAATGCGGCTCACGGCCTGGCTAATACCGACCAATGCTGATTGCACGGCCTCAACACGCTGCACACTGTCACGGGAAATCTGCTCGCCCTTGGTCGCGGTGCTCACGGCGCGCTCGGCACCGGAACGCAGCGAGGCAATGATCTGGTGGATTTCCTCGGTGGACGTACGGGTACGCTGGGCCAGCGAGCGAACCTCATCGGCCACGACCGCAAAGCCCCGCCCCTGCTCCCCCGCCCTGGCGGCCTCAATGGCCGCGTTCAGCGCCAGCAGGTTGGTCTGCTCGGCAATCGAGGTGATCACATCCACGACGCTGCCAATCGACTGGGTCTGGTCAGCCAAGGCATGCACTGCCACGCCAATGTTGTTGACCGCTTCGCTCATACTGCTCATCGCTTGCAAACTCTGCTGAGCCAGATCACTGCCCTGCTGAGTCAGCTTGTCAGCATCGGAAGCGGCAATGGCCGTGTTCTGCACATTGTGGGTCACCTCCTGAATCGTCGCAGCCATTTGCGCGATGGCCGTGGCGGACTGGTCGGTCTCATTGCGTTGACGATCGAGCATCTGCGCCTGGGAGCCCGACAAATCGGAAGATTGCGCCGCCCGCGCCTTGACCCCTACACCCGCGTCAACCAACCGGGTCAGTGCAGTCTGCAGCCGGGCCTCCTCACTGATAATGGCCAGCTCCAACTGCCCCAGCAACCCCGCATTGTCACTGTAGGTCAGCGCAACCAGTGGGCTGGTGAAGGCTTTGGGGTGCTCAGCCAAAGTGCGCTTGATGGCGCGGTTCTGTCGCGACTCGGTCAGGTACCAGGCAGCAAGCAGGCTTGCCGCCAACACACCCAGCGCCGCGAATTGCGGCAACCACAGGTACCCTGCTGCCGACACGCCTCCTGCAACCAGCAATGGCCAGCCATGAGCCAACTGGGTGCCCAGCCGTGCAGCGACCGGTAGCGCCGAACGCCCTTGGCGCAAGCGCGCATACAATGCAGAGGCGCGGCGAATCTGCTCACGGCTCGGCACTGAACGTACCGACTCATAACCGCTGATCCGGCCATTTTCATAAATCGCTGTAACGTAGGCACTTACCCAGTAAAAATCGCCGTTCTTGGCCCTGTTCTTGACCACGCCCATCCAGGGCTTTCCCTGTTTGATGGTCTCCCACATATGAGCAAACACCGCAGGCGGCATGTCCGGATGACGTACCAGGTTGTGCGTCTGGCCTACCAGTTCCTCATTGGTAAAACCACTGATCGAGATAAAGGCATCGTTGCAGTAGGTAATGCGGCTGTTCAGGTCGGTGGTGGAGATTAGCCGCTGTTCATTGGGAAAGGTTCTTTCATGCTCAGTTACGGGCAAATTCATGCGCATCTGGGCGTTCCCTGCTTGGAGGAAAATGATAGAAAATCATCAAGCAAAGGAAGGTTTAGCAGAGCCTTTACGGGCGTGATGGCGAAAAAACCCAGAAATTTCCCGATTTTCGAAAAATATTTTCCAGACATACCGTTCAGGCTGGCATGAGCTGTGCCTTGAGCAAATCACGAAAGGTCTGGATCAACGGTTCGCGGCTGCGCCCGCGGCGGATGATCATGGAAAATGGCGCTTGGTAGCCGAAAGTCGCCGGGGACAGTACCCGCAAATCGCCCTTGTCCACCCAGGCCTGTGCATAGTGCTCGGGCAAATAACCAATGTAGGCACCGGACAACACCAGGATCAGTTGTGCCTCCATGCTCTCCACCGTTGCCGCGCTGTGCTTGAAACCATGCCGAGCAAGTTCCGCCTGGCTCCAGTAACCGCGCCCGACCATGCGCTGCTGGGTAATCACTTGCTCGGGAATACGCCGTTGCAGGTAGAGCGGATGGCGATTGCTGCAGTACAACCAGTGTTGCTCGCGGTACAGCGGCTGATACAGCAAGCCACTCATGCGCGTGGAAAACGCGCCAATCGCCAGGTCCAGGCGGTTGTCCTGCACGCCCAACTGCAACTCGTAAGGGCTGGACACCGACAAGTGCAAATGCACCGCCGGGTGCTCCTGACTGTATGCACCAATGGCCTCGGCCAGCGGCAAGGCCCGGTCACCTACCGTGGAATCGATCACACCCAGGTTAAGCGTGCCACGCAACTCGCCTTTGAGCGCTGCAGCGTACTGCTCGAAACCTTCCATTTCCGCCAGCAAGCGCAACGTTTCCTGATGAAACAGTTCACCCTTGCTGGTCAGGCTGAAGCCACCACGCCCCCGATGGCACAGCACGATCCCTAACGCAGATTCCAACTGGCTCATGTAGGTGCTGATGGCCGAGGTCGACAGGTTCAACTCTTGCTGGGCATTGGCGAACCCTTGATGACGCACGACGCTGACGAAGATGCGCAGCAGTTTCAGGTCAGGCAATGCGTTGGCCATATTCGGTTGATCCGTGAGGGGTGGTCTGCAAAGTCTAACCAGCACCGGGCGCATAGTTCATAAAAATCTGAAGTAAGTATTTAGCTGTAGCGATTCTTTTCAACCACTACGTTTTGCAGACTCCGCCACAACCCGGCCTGTGCGCGGTATTTCAGTTGCCTTCCCGCTTCAGCCCGACAGGTTTCAACCACTAAAACTATCGAATCGATGAGGCCAGACCGTGGACAAGATTCTTCATCAACCGCTGGGCGGCAACGAAATGCCACGCTTCGGCGGTATCGCCACCATGCTCCGTCTCCCCCACCTGCAAAGCGCAGCCGGCCTGGATGCCGCGTTTGTCGGTATTCCGCTGGACATCGGCACCTCGCTACGCTCAGGTACTCGCTTCGGCCCACGGGAGATACGTGCCGAGTCGGTGATGATCCGCCCTTACAACATGGCAACCGGTGCCGCCCCCTTCGACTCACTGTCGGTGGCCGACATCGGTGATGTGGCAATCAACACGTTCAATCTGCTCGACGCGGTGCGGATCATTGAAGAGGCCTACGATCAGATCCTGGCACACGATGTGATTCCACTGACCATGGGCGGCGACCACACTGTGACCCTGCCGATCCTGCGTGCCCTCCATAAAAAGCACGGCAAGGTCGGGCTGGTGCATATCGATGCCCACGCCGACGTCAATGACCACATGTTCGGCGAAAAAATCGCCCACGGCACCACCTTCCGCCGCGCAGTCGAGGAAGGCCTGCTGGACTGCGACCGGGTGGTCCAGATTGGCTTGCGCGCCCAAGGCTACACCGCAGAAGACTTCAACTGGAGCCGCAAGCAGGGCTTCAGGGTGGTTCAAGCCGAGGAGTGCTGGCACCAGTCGCTAGAGCCACTGATGGCTGAAGTGCGCGAGAAAGTCGGTGGCGGCCCGGTCTACCTTAGCTTTGACATCGACGGTATCGACCCGGCCTGGGCGCCTGGTACCGGCACGCCAGAAATCGGTGGCCTGACCACCATACAGGCCATGGAGATCATTCGTGGCTGCCAGGGCCTGGACCTGATCGGTTGCGACCTGGTGGAAGTGTCCCCGCCTTATGACACGACCGGCAATACCTCGTTGCTCGGCGCCAACCTGCTCTACGAAATGCTGTGCGTATTGCCGGGCGTGGCACGCCGCTAAAGCAACACCTCCAGGACAACCGCCACGGCAGGAAGCCATGACAGCGCGGCCGCTGACCGGCCCGCTGTACTGAAGAATGCCCCGGGCGGCCATGACCGCCCGCGAGGTCGATCTCACCATAATAAAGACAATCGGAGACACCCCATGGCCCTGGATATTTTCGTTGTACTGATTTATGCCGCCGGCATGCTCACGCTCGGCTGGTATGGAATGCGCCGAGCCAAGACCCATGAAGACTACCTTGTCGCTGGCCGCAACCTCGGCCCGACCCTGTACATGGGCACCATGGCCACCACCGTACTGGGCGGCGCGTCTACCGTTGGCTCTGTACGCCTTGGCTATGTCCATGGTATCTCGGGTTTCTGGCTTTGCGCCGCCTTGGGCATGGGCATCATCGCCCTGAACCTGTTCCTGGCCAAACCGCTGTTGCGCCTGCGTATCTTCACTGTCACCCAGGTACTTGAGCGCCGCTATAACCCCATGGCACGTCAAGCCAGTGCCGCGATCATGCTGGCTTATGCACTGATGATTGGGGTGACCTCTGTCCTGGCCATCGGCACCGTTCTGGAAGTGCTGCTCGACCTGCCGTTCTGGCTGGCCATTGTGCTCGGCGGTGGCGTGGTCGTGACCTACTCAACCATCGGTGGCATGTGGTCACTGACCCTGACAGACATCGTCCAGTTCGTGATCAAGACCGTCGGCCTGATGTTCATCCTGCTACCGGTTTGCCTGTACAAGGTCGGGGGTTGGGATGAGTTGGTGAACAAACTGCCAGAAGCCAGTCTCAGTTTCACAACCATCGGCTGGGACACCATCATCACCTACTTCCTGATCTACTTCTTCGGCATCCTGATCGGTCAGGACATCTGGCAACGGGTGTTCACCGCGCGCGACGAAAAGGTGGCTCAATATGCCGGTACGACCGCTGGCATCTACTGTGTGATCTATGGTCTGGCCTGCGCTCTGATCGGTATGGCAGCACATGTGCTGATGCCTGACCTGAGCAACCCCAACAACGCCTTCGCCGCAGTGATCAAGGGCACCCTGCCCGATGGTATCCGGGGGCTGCTGATGGCTGCCGCCCTGGCTGCCATGATGTCCACCGCCAGTGCTGGCCTGCTGGCAGCCTCCACCACGCTGACCGAAGACCTGCTGCCACGGCTGCGCGGCGGCAAGCAGTCGAGCCTGGGAGTGAACCGTCTGTTTACCTGCCTGACCGGTATCGTTGTGCTGGGCATTGCACTGGTGGTGAACGACGTGATCAGCGCGCTGACCCTGGCTTACAACCTGCTGGTCGGTGGCATGCTGATTCCGCTGATCGGCGCGATCTACTGGAAGCGCGCGACCACTGCAGGCGCAATCACCAGCATGGTGCTGGGTTTCGGCACCGCACTGGTATTCATGTTCAAGGATGGCCTGGAAGCCAATACGCCCATCTACTACAGCCTGGCAATTGGCCTGATCAGCTTCATCGCGGTCAGCCTGATGTCACGCCAGCCCGTGAAAGCAGCAGAACTGGCCTGACCTGAACATACCGTCGCATTCGCCATGATGCGACGGTTTTCAGGCCGATACTGCGCTAGTTTACTTGCGCGGCTGGCGTTTGCGTTGCTCCTCATCACTGGGAATCGGAACCGGTTGCAGCGGTGGCGGAATCAGGCCAAGCGCAACAGCCAGGTCATGTAGCCAGTTATACAGCGCATTTTTCATGACATCCCCCTTACGGGCTATCTGGCGCGGCAAAGAAGTCCTGCGGCGCTTCATAGAGATCATAGCCCGATGTCCTTCTCCGCGCACCGCTGAATCTGACAAAGAAAACACGGCTTGACCTCGATCAAGCGCTGACCATACGGCATTGCACGGGCTCAAGCCGGTCTTCCTGCTGCAACGCCACCCAGGCACTGAGGTTCGCCCCCAGCATGCCCTTGCGCCACATCAACCAGGTGGTGGCCTCGTCGAACGGTGACTGCAAACGGTGAACCGCCACGCTTTCACGCCCCGGCAAGCTCTCCAGCATGGATTGCGACATCAGTGCGACACCGGCGCCGCCAATAACGCAAGCCAACATGCTGGGGTAGGACTCAATTTCCATCACCCGGCCCATGGCCGCATGGTCGTGGGCATACCAGGCTTCAAGACGCATCCGGTACGAACAGCCCTGACGAAAGGTGAATACCGCACGCCCTGCCACGTCGCGGGCACTGCGCACCGGGGGATGATCGGCCTCGGTGATCAACACCAGGGTTTCATCGCACAGCGGCACACCATCCAGGCCCGCCAGGCTCAACGGACCATCGACCAGTGCAGCATCCAGGCGCCCACTGAGCAAGCCTTCAAGCAGTTCACCACTGGGCGCCGCCTGCACCTGCAAATTGACCGCGGGGTAGGCCCGATGATAACGCGCCAGCAAGGCCGGTAAATGGATGGCAGCCGTGCTGTACATGGTGCCAAGCACAAAACTCCCTGCCGGTTGGCCGCCCTGCACTGCGGCAAAGGCCTCATCGTGCAAGGCCAGCAGGCGTCCGGCGTAATCCAGCAACACCTTTCCTGCCGGTGACAACTGCAGACGCTGTCGCTCGCGACGAAACAGCTCTACGCCCAATTGCTCCTCAAGTTGGCGCAGGCGCGTCGACAGGTTGGACGGCACCCGATGCAACTGCTCGGCAGCCCGGGTAACCGAACCCGTCTCGGCAACCGCCTGAAAGATTCTCAGCTGACTGAGCTCCATGGTCATTCTCTAAAAAAGAACAGGTTCATCATAATTATTCAATTTTATTGAAAGTCAATGCGCACTAGCCTGACGGTCATCGAACCTT
The DNA here is from genome assembly GCF_036348395.1 of Pseudomonas sp. AL 58. Classification (NCBI taxonomy): domain Bacteria; kingdom Pseudomonadati; phylum Pseudomonadota; class Gammaproteobacteria; order Pseudomonadales; family Pseudomonadaceae; genus Pseudomonas; species Pseudomonas sp. AL 58. The sequence continues at coordinate 38,448 of NZ_JAZBQR010000018.1, read as the reverse complement.
GCATTGGAGACCCGTCATGTCCCCGACTCTGCGCCTGCTCGCCAGCTTCGTCGCCTTGATGATGGCGATGGGAATTGGCCGTTTTGCCCTGACCCCACAACTGCCACACCTGATCAGCGAAGGTCAGTTGGGCCTCAGTGCTGCCGGGGTGGTGGCGGCAGCCAACTACCTGGGTTACTTCGTGGGCGCGCTGGACGGCATGTTTGCGCGCCGGCCCGGGCAGGTCCGGCTGCGCTTGCTGGCCGGACTGTGGCTGTGTGTACTGCTGACCCTGGCGTCGTTCTGGGCGAACGGCTTCTGGGCGCATATGCTGCTGCGCTTTGGTACCGGTGTGGCCAGTGCCTGGGTGCTGGTGATGATCACCAGCTTAAGCCAGCAGTTGGCCGCGCAAAGCAATCGCCCGCAGTTGGGCGCCTTGGTCTTTGCAGGCCCAGGCATGGGCATCTGCCTGACCGGTTTGCTCGCCCTGTATTCCAACCTACAGGGGCTCGGTTCCGCACCGCTGTGGTTGATCTATGCCGCCACCGCCCTGCTGATGCTACTGGCCATTCTGCCGCTGCTGCCGCAACCCGCAACCGCTACAAATGCAGCGATCAGCCTGGGCGGCAGCACACCGGGAATTGCCCGTCTGAGCGTTATCTATGCGCTGTACGGCACCGGCTACATCATTCCGGCGACCTTCATGTCGCAAATGGCCAATACACACTTCCACGGCCAGTGGCTGGCCGACCTTTTCTGGCCCGGCTTTGGCCTGGCGGCAACGCTGGGTGTGGTGATGGTCAGTCGGCGTCGCCCCGGACAAGGCAGCACGTCACGCTGGTTGATGGTAACGCTATGGCTGCAGGCCGCCGGGGTATTTGCTTGCCTGCTGGGGAACGGCCCCGGCCTGGCGCTGGGCGTGGTGCTATGCGGTACGCCGTTCCTGGCCTGTATGCAGTTGGTGATGCAGCGCTCTCGGGAACTGGCACCACACGCCACCCAACGCAATGCGGGGCTGCTGACCGCTTGTTTTGCCCTTGGTCAACTGAGCGGTCCTTTGCTGGCCGCCCTGAGTACCCAGTTTGCCGCCAGCCTTGAGCCCGCGTTGATAGTCGCAGGCGCCGGCCTGTTGCTGGCGGGCACCCTGCTGTTGTCCCCCGTTACTGGCCGAGCAGGCTGCGCAAACGTCGACGTACCCACTGCTCTGCGCTGACCATCGTGACCCCGAGCAGCACGCAGACGGCCCCAAGTATGAAGTTCAGACTGAGCGGCTCGCCCAGCAGCAGTACCCCAAACGTCACCCCGAACAACGGGGTGATGAAGGAAAACACTGCCAGGTTCGATGCCAGGTAACGGCGCAACAACCAGAACCAGGTCAAGTAACTGAAGAACGACACCACCAGGCCTTGGAACAACAGGCTGCCAACCGATATCGGGGTAAATGTAACCTGGCCGATCTGGCCACTGACCGCGGCGATCATCAGCAGCCCGACAAACCCCACCAACAACTGGTAGAACAGCGTCAGTGTCGCCGGGGCCTCGGACAACCGCGAGCCGCGCACCACGACGGTCGTTGCGCCCCACGCCATGCCGGCCAGCACACCAAAGGCATCCCCGAGCAGCATGCGCCCGTCCAGATGCTCCAGCGATACGCCACCGGCAAATGCCACCGCAATACCGCCAAAGGCCAGCGCAATACCCAGCCATTGCAATGGCCGCAGGCGCTCGCTGGGCAGCAGCCAATGCAAGCCCAGCGCGGTAAACACCGGCGCGGTATAGAGAAACACTGACATATGCGCTGCCGAAGTCAGTTGCAGGCCTTCGGCAATAAACAGAAACTCCAGGCCAAACAACCCGCCGGCCAGCAGACCGCCGCGCCAGGTAGTGCTGACATGCTCCCAACCACCACGCCAGCAGATCAGCAACCCGACCAGCACCGCAGCAATACCGGAACGACCGGCGGCCTGCATCACCGGCACGATGTCGGCCGCAGCCCATTTGATCATGACCTGCTGCATGCCCCAGATCAGGCACAACCCCAGCATGATTTGCAGGGCAAACGCGTCGGTCGCGCGGCGGGTGGTGCTCATGACAGGCACCCCGTCAGCAAAAACAGCATGGGAAACTCTCGGCAACAATGAATTCAGCGCCGATTATCAACGGGTAGTGAGGTGCATTACCAGCTACCGCTCCACATTTGAACGGTGCAGGGGCTTGCCTATGAGGGGATCACGGGCAAGCCCTGCTTCAACACAATGTGTTTTCAGAAGCAGGCCTTGCCGGTGACAAGGTGCCGAATTACTCGGCAGCTGGGGCTGGCTTGCGACGCTTCAGGGGGGCCAGGCCATCCTGGCTTACCAGCGGCGCGCTGGCTTTTTGCCGGTTGGCAGGCTTTTTCTTGGCGACGGCTTTCTTGTCACCTTTCTTGTCAGTCTTTTTCTTCTTGACCCCTACCGCCTTGCCCGATGCCTTGACCTTCTTCGGACCGCTGTAGGTGCCCTTGACCTCCTTGATGACCCGGCGCTCGAAGCTCTGCTTCAGGTAGCGCTCGATGCTGGACATCAGGTTCCAGTCGCCATGGCAGATCAGCGAGATGGCCAGGCCTTCATTGCCGGCACGACCGGTACGGCCGATGCGGTGAACGTACTCGTCACCACTGCGCGGCATGTCGAAGTTGATCACCAGGTCCAGGCCATCAACGTCCAGGCCACGGGCCGCGACGTCAGTGGCAACCAGCACCTTGGCCCCGCCCTGCTTGAGGCGTTCGATGGCCAGTTTGCGGTCTTTCTGGTCCTTGTCGCCGTGCAGCACGAAGGCTTTGAAGTCCTTGGCGACCAGGTGCCCGTAGATACGGTCGGCCATGACCCGGGTGTTGGTGAAGATGATGGCCTTCTGGTAGGTCTCGTTGGCCAGCAGCCACTGAACGATCTCTTCCTTGTGCTGGTTGTGGTCGGCCGTAATGATCTGCTGACGAGTACCTTCGCTGAGCTGGCTGACGTTGTTGAGCATCAGGTGTTCAGGGGTCTTCAGCACTTTGCCGATCATTTCACGCAGGCCCGCGCCGCCGGTGGTGGCGGAGAACAGCAGGGTCTGTTCACGGTTAGGGCACTCGTTGCACAGCCGCTCGACGTCTTCGGAAAAGCCCATGTCGAGCATGCGGTCGGCTTCATCAAGCACAACAACCTGCACGTGCTCCAGCTTCAGGTTGCCGGCATTGAGCTGTTCGAGCATGCGCCCTGGGGTGCCAACCAGAATATCAGGCACCTTGCGCAGCATAGCGGCCTGCTCCTTGAAGTCCTCACCACCGGTGATCATGCCGGCCTTGATGAAGGTGAACTGAGCGAAACGCTCGATTTCCTTGAGGGTTTGCTGGGCCAGCTCACGGGTTGGCAACAGGATCAGGGCACGGATCTCGACACGCTTCTGTTTCAGATCGACCAGGCGGTTGAGCACAGGCAGAACAAAGGCTGCTGTCTTGCCGCTGCCGGTTTGTGCCGTCACCCGCAGGTCACGCCCTTGCAGCGCCAGGGGAATGGCCGCTGCCTGCACCGGCGTCGGCTCGACAAAGTTCAGCTCGGCCACAGCTTTAAGCAGGCGTTCGTGCAGGGCGAATTGGGAAAACACGGGTGTACCTCGGGCAAGTGCAGAAATTCAGTTGCATAGGGTAACGTTTTCCACGGCTGGAGCCGAATTTCTTTTGGCACTGAACGAGAAATACGGGCTCTAATGGCCCGTCTTTCATTTACAGAACCTTTCAAACGGTATGGATATCTCCACATTGTGGCAAAACGCCCTGGACCTCTGGGGCACGCTGGATCAACACCCGCTGCTGCATGCCGGCCTTGGCCTGAGCGTGCTGCTGGCCCTTGCACTGGCCCTCGGCAGGGTGGCGCGTTTTCTGATCCTGCACGCGGTCAAGCTGCTGGGCCGCCAACCGGCCTTGCACTGGCTCAACGACCTGCTGCGAAACAAGGTATTCCAACGCCTGGCCCAAACCACCCCGTCACTGCTGGTGCAGTTCGGCCTCAAGCTGGTGCCGGAACTGAGCGCCACCACCCAGCATTTCCTCGGCAACCTGGCGCTGGCCTTCACCATCCTGTTCGTTACCCTCGCCGTCAGTGCCCTGCTCGACGCCCTGCTGGCTATCTACGCGCGCACTGAGCACGCCCGTACCCGCTCGATCAAAGGCTACATACAGTTGGCCAAGATGGTACTGTTCGTATTCGGCGCGATCATTATCGTCGCCACCCTGATCGACCGCTCACCGCTGTTGCTGCTGTCCGGCCTGGGTGCGATGTCGGCGGTGATCCTGTTGGTCTACAAGGACACCCTGCTGTCGTTCGTCGCCAGCGTGCAGCTAACCAGCAACGACATGTTGCGGGTCGGTGACTGGATCGAAATGCCGCAAGTGGGCGCCGATGGTGACGTGGTCGATATCACGCTACACACGGTAAAAGTTCAGAACTTCGACAAGACCATTGTCTCGATCCCGACCTGGCGCCTGATGTCCGAATCCTTCAAGAACTGGCGCGGCATGCAGCAGGCCGGGGGGCGGCGGATCAAACGCAGCCTGTTCATCGACGCCGGGGGCGTGCGCTTCCTGCAGCCCTATGAAGAACAGCGCCTGGCCGATATTCGCCTGCTCTCCGACTACATCGCACACAAGCGTCATGAACTGCACAGCTGGAATGAGGCACAAGGCCCGGTTGCCGAACTGTCGGCCAACCGCAGGCGCCTGACCAACATCGGTACCTTTCGTGCATTTGCCCTGGCTTACCTGAAGAGCCACCCGGACATTCAACCGAACATGACCTGCATGGTCCGGCAGATGCAGACCACTGCGCAGGGCGTGCCACTGGAAATCTATTGTTTCACCCGCACCACGGCGTGGGCCGACTACGAGCGCATCCAGGGCGATATCTTCGACTACCTGCTGGCGGTGCTGCCGGAGTTTGGCCTGAGCCTGTACCAGCAGCCAAGCGGCAACGACCTGCGGGCCGGGTTGTTACCCTCGTCCCTGGCTGGCGAGCAACGGTCGTTGAACGCCGATGCGACTAAGCCATAGCGAGGCAAGTATCACCGCACCCCCCAGGAACAATCGCCCCAGTGGCTCATGCTGGTTCCAGATCAACAGGTTGAGCAAGAGCCCCACGGGTACATGCAGGTTGTTCATCACCGCCAGGGTACCGCCGGAAACCAGGCAGGCGCCCTTGTTCCACCAGTACAGGCCCAGCGCAGTCGGGCACACCCCGAGAAACAGCAGCACCAGCCATTGCACCTCGGTGCTCGGCAGGTGCTGCGCGTTGCCGAACAGCAAGAACGCAGGCAACACCACGATCAAGGCGCCGAGATAGAAATAGCCGAAGCGCCGGTAGTGCGGCATATCGCTGGGGTAACGCGCCACAAGGTGCTTGTACAGGACTTGCCCGGCGGCATAAGTAAAGTTGGCCACTTGCAGCAGCAGGAAACCCATGAAGAAGTCCGGGTTGATCCGATCAAAACGAATCACCGCCGCGCCGCCAACTGCCACCAATGCCGCCAGCAGCGCCCACGGGTTGAAACGCCGGTTCAGGGCATCCTCAATCAGCGTCACATGCAGGGGGGTGAGGATGGTGAACAGCAACACTTCCGGTACCGTCAGCACCCGAAAGCTCAGGTAAAGGCACACATAGGTAATGCCAAACTGCAGCGCGCCGATGCCGAGCATTGCGCCCATGAAGCGCGGCTCGACCTGACGCCAGCGGGTCAACGGCAAAAACACCAGCAACGCCAGTAACACCCGCGCCAATACGGCGAAATAGCTGTCGACATGCCCGGCGAGGTACTCGCCGATCAAGCTGAAGGAAAACGCCTGGATCAGCGCGACAATTAATAGATAGCCCATGTTTACCCCGTGCAGTGCAGCCCGCGACCTTAGCGGTTCGCCGCCAAGCGATCAATACGCTCAGGCACGCGTGGGGCCTTGTCGCCAGGGATAGTCGCCAGCCTGAACGAGTCGCCCACAAAAAACCCGATCAAGCACAGGGCATTGATCGGGCAGGTACACCCAAAGGAGCAACAGGTGTCAGGCGGGAAAGTCGATTGAAGCTCAGGCCACCGCAGCCAGTTTTGCCTTGGCCTGATTCAGGCCCTTGTCGTGGAAATCACCGCCCATGTTCAAGCCCTCGGCGTGGATGAAGGTCACATCGTGGATACCGATGAAGGCCATCACCTGACGCAGGTAGGGTTCCTGGTGGTCGCTGGCGCCGCCGGCATGGATACCACCGCGAGCGGTCAGCACATAGGCACGCTTGCCTGTCAGCAACCCCTGCGGGCCAGTTTCGGTGTACTTGAAGGTAATCCCTGCACGCAGTACATGGTCCAGCCAGGCCTTCAGCGTGCTGGGGATAGTGAAGTTGTACATCGGCGCAGCCATCACCAGCACATCGGCGGCCAGCAGTTCATCGGTCAATTCGTTTGATCGTTGCAGTGCCTTCAGCTCTTCGGCAGTGCGCTGCTCTTGAGGCTTCATCCAGCCACCGAGCAGGGTTTCGTCCAGATGCGGCACCGGGTTGGCAGCCAGATCGCGTACGGTGATCGTGTCAGTCGGATGGGCTGACTGCCACTGCGCGATGAAGTCGCGGGTCAATTGACGCGAGATCGAATCGTTTTGGCGGGCGCTGCTTTCGATGATCAGTACACGGGACATGGTTGCCTCCAATCGGCAAGGTCGCTAAGTCGATGGAGGCAAGATTAAACAGCAGCGTATCGATTAAAAAGCGCAAAAATCGGGTGCAACTCATCGATTAATTTGTTTTATTTGACCAATGCTCTACCCTGACAGGTAAAGCATCTGGTTTTACTGAGGCTTGCAGCTAAGGGCTATGCGCAACTTGATGATCTTGCGGTTGAACTTGGCGTTGACGTCCACGCTTTGCTTGGCAGGTACCTGCACACGGCGTACACGGGGGGCTTCCGGGCCATTGCGGAAGGTCACCTTGCACTGGGCCGCTACCTCACCGTAGTTGTTCAGGGTGATCGCGCCCATGTCGTAGTCCGTGTCGTAGGTGGTGTAGTCAAGCTTCACGCCCTCCAGCTCCTTTTCCACATCGATGGGATAGGCCAGGGCCGTGAGCGGCAGCAGGGCCAGCAATGCAGCACAACATTTTTTCATTCGGCGCTCTCCATGACAGTGCGCCAGCTTAGGACAACAGGAGCCCTTGATGAAAGCGCCGCGCGTTACCCTGGATCAGTGGCGAACCCTGCAGGCCGTCGTCGACCACGGCGGCTTCGCCCAGGCCGCCGATGCCCTGCACCGCTCACAATCTTCGGTCAGTTACACCGTGGCGCGCATGCAGGAACAGTTGGGCGTACCACTCCTGAGAATCGATGGGCGCAAGGCGGTGCTGACCGAAGCCGGCGGCGTGCTGCTGAGGCGCTCGCGACAACTGGTCAAACAGGCCAGTCAACTGGAAGACCTCGCCCACCATATGGAACAGGGCTGGGAAGCCGAGGTACGGCTGGTAGTGGATGCCGCCTACCCCAACGCACGCCTGGTTCGGGCATTGAGCGCCTTCATGCCGCAGAGCCGCGGCTGCCGGGTACGGCTGCGTGAAGAGGTGTTGTCCGGGGTCGAGGAAGTCCTGCACGAAGGTATCGCCGACCTTGCCATCAGCGGCTTCAACATCCCCGGTTACCTGGGCACCGAATTGAGCGCCGTAGAGTTCATTGCCGTAGCCCATCCCGAGCATGCTCTGCATCGCCTGCAGCGCGCACTGAGCTTCCAGGACCTGGAAAGCCAACTGCAAGTGGTGATTCGCGATTCAGGGCGCTCGCAACCGCGCGATGTCGGCTGGCTGGGCGCAGAACAACGCTGGACCGTCGGCAGCCTGGCCACCGCTTCAAGCTTCGTCTGCAGTGGCCTGGGCTTTGCCTGGCTACCGCGGCACCTGATCGAACGCGAATTGCGCGAAGGCCTGCTCAAGCCGTTACCTCTGGACCAGGGTGGCAGTCGCCACCCGCTGTTCTACCTTTACTCGAACAAGGACAAACCACTGGGCCCAGCCACACAGATCCTCATCGAGCTGTTGCGCAACTTCGACACCGCACCGCTGGACGTGCCCTTCGCCGCCCCCGCCCAAGCCTGACAGGAATCACACCCATGGCCTACTTCGAACATGAAGGTTGCTCACTGCACTACGAGGTCTATGGCCAGGGCGAACCCTTGGTGTTGTTGCACGGCTTGGGTTCCAGCTGCGAAGACTGGGAGTTTCAAGTGCCTGAACTGGCCCGTCACTACCGGGTTATCCTGATGGACATCCGCGGCCATGGTCGCTCGGACAAACCGCGTGAACGCTACAGCATCGCCGGGTTCAGTGCCGACCTGCTGGCATTGCTCGAACACCTGCAACCCGGCCCGGTGCACCTGGTCGGGTTGTCGATGGGCGGCATGATCGGCTTCCAGTTCGCTGTCGATCACCCGCAATGGCTGCGCAGCCTGTGCATCGTCAACAGTGCACCCGAGGTCAAAGTGCGCAGTCGAGCAGACTGGCTATGGTGGTTCAAGCGTTGGAGCCTGGCCCGCCTGCTCAGCACGGAGGCCGTCGGTAAAGGCCTTGCGGCCAAACTGTTTCCAAAGCCGGAACACGCCCACCTGCGGCGCACGATGGCGCTGCGCTGGGCACGCAACGACAAGCGCGCCTACCTGAGCAGCTTTGACGCCATCGTCGGCTGGGGCGTGCAGGAACGCCTGGGGCAAATACGCTGTCCTACGCTGGTGATCAGTGCCGACCAGGACTACAACCCAGTCGCATTGAAAGAACGCTACGTTGAGCTGATCCCTCAGGCACGACTGGCGGTCATCGCCGATTCACGGCACGCTACACCACTGGATCAACCACATCTGTTCAACCAGACCCTGCTGCAGTTTCTCGCTGCTGCTTCAACTACCGCTCAAGGATCATTGAGTCCATGCTGAAAAAAATCCTCCTGGCCGCCTGCGCTACCGTGTTCGCCACCAGCCTGATGGCTGCCGACAAACAACCCCACGTGCTGCTGACCACCAGCTTCGGCGATATCGAAGTTGAACTGGACGCAGAAAAGGCGCCGATCAGCACCCAGAACTTTCTGGGTTATGTCGACAGCGGTTTCTACAACAACACCATTTTCCACCGGGTGATCCCGGGCTTCATGGTTCAAGGCGGTGGCTTCACCAAGGACATGGGGCTGAAAGAGACCAAGGAGCCGATCAAGAACGAAGCGGACAACGGCCTGCGTAACACGCGTGGCACCCTGGCCATGGCCCGTACGGCTGCGGTGAACTCGGCCACCAGCCAGTTCTTCATCAACCACAAGGACAACAACTTCCTTGACCATGGCGGCCGTGATTTCGGCTATGCGGTGTTCGGCAAAGTGGTCAAGGGCATGGATGTGGTCGACCAGATCGCCAATGTGAAAACCACCACCAAAGCAGGCATGGGCGATGTCCCGGCAGATCCGGTGATGATCATCAAGGCTAAACGCCTCGACTGAAATCGGGTTCACAAGGACGTGACCTACGCTCAGCCGGGCCTAAACAACAGGAGTTGCCCCTTTCATGCTGTACCGCCGTTTCGAGCAGTTGATCGATATCTTCCGTGATGCGCCGACGGCGGCACCGCCTGGCAAGGTCCTGCCGTTTTACCTCTACTACCTGCGTCAGGTCTGGCCGAGTTTCGCCGTACTGTTGGTGGTGGGGCTGATCGGTGCGCTGATCGAAGTGGCACTGTTCAGCTACCTGAGCCGGATCATCGATCTGGCTCAGGGCACACCCAATGTAAACTTCTTCAGTGAACACGCCAGCGAGCTGATCTGGATGCTGGTGGTAGCCTTGATTTTGCGACCGATCTTCGTCGGCCTGCACGACCTGCTGGTGCACCAGACCATCAGCCCCGGCATGACCAGCATGATCCGCTGGCAAAACCACGCCTACGTGCTCAAGCAGAGCCTGAATTTCTTCCAGAACGATTTCGCCGGACGCATTGCCCAACGCATCATGCAAACTGGCAACTCGCTGCGCGATTCCGCCGTGCAAGCCGTCGATGCGTTGTGGCATGTACTGATCTACGCCCTCAGCTCCCTGGTGCTGTTCGCCGAGGCGGATTGGCGCTTGATGCTGCCGTTGATTACCTGGATTACCTGCTACGTCGGTGCGCTCTTCTACTTCGTGCCCCGGGTAAAGGCCCGAGCCGTGATTTCCTCCGATGCCCGCTCCAAGCTCATGGGCAGGATTGTCGACGGCTACACCAACATCGCAACCTTGAAGCTCTTTGCCCACACCGACTTTGAACAGCAATATGCCCGGGAAGCCATTCGCGAGCAGACCGAGAAAACCCAACTGGCCAGCCGCGTCATTACCAGCATGGATGTGGTCATCACCAGCCTGAACGGCCTGCTGATTGTCACCACCACGGCGCTGGCCTTGTGGTTATGGACGCAGTCGCTGATCAGTGTCGGGGCCATTGCCCTGGCCACTGGCCTGGTGATCCGTATCGTCAACATGTCGGGCTGGATCATGTGGGTGGTCAATGGCATCTTCGAAAACATCGGCATGGTGCAGGATGGCCTGCAAACCATCGCCCAGCCGGTGAGCGTCACCGACCAGCCTAACGCACCGGCATTGAACGTGAGCCACGGCGCGGTGCGTTTCGAGCATGTCGATTTCCACTATGGCAAGGGCAGCCGAATCATCGAAGACCTGAACCTGGACATACGTCCGGGTGAGAAAATCGGCCTGATCGGCCCGTCCGGAGCAGGCAAATCGACCTTGGTGAACCTGCTGCTGCGGCTCTATGACCTGGAAGGCGGACGCATCCTGATCGATGGCCAGAACATTGCCACGATCACCCAGGAAAGCCTGCGCGCACAGATCGGCATGATTACCCAGGACACCTCATTGCTGCACCGCTCGATCCGCGACAACCTGCTGTATGGCAAGCCAGACGCTACCGACGACGAGCTATGGGAGGCGGTACGCCGCGCCCGGGCCGATGAATTTATCCCGCAACTTTCCGATGCCCAGGGCCGCACCGGCTTCGACGCCCATGTCGGTGAGCGCGGCGTAAAACTGTCCGGTGGCCAGCGCCAGCGCATCGCCATTGCCCGCGTACTGCTGAAAAACGCGCCGATCCTGATCATGGATGAAGCAACATCTGCGCTGGACTCGGAGGTCGAAGCCGCCATTCAGGACAGCCTGGAAACCCTGATGCGGGGCAAGACCGTCATCGCCATTGCCCATCGCCTGTCGACCATTGCCCGGATGGATCGCCTGGTGGTGCTGGAAAAAGGTCGTATCGCCGAAATGGGCAGCCATGCCGAGCTGCTTGCGCACCAAGGCCTGTATGCAAGGTTATGGCAGCACCAGACCGGTGGCTTTGTCGGGATCGATTAAAACGCGACCCGCTTACACCTGACGATACGGCAAGGCCGTTTTGGCCTCCTCGGCATAAGCACGCACGCCTGCACGCTCCTGCTCAAGAAACTCGCTGACCGCTGCCCGCAACCCTGGGTGCAGCAAGTAATGCCAGGAGCGGGTCAGCACCGGCTCAAACCCGCGAATCAGTTTGTGTTCGCCCTGCGCCCCCGCATCAAACCGTTGCAGCCCCTGGGCAATAGCGAAGTCCATGCCCTGGTAGAAACAGGTTTCGAAGTGCAATCGATCAAACTCAGCCAGGCATCCCCAGTAGCGACCGTAGAGGCTATCGCCACCGACCAGGCTAAAGGCCATTGCCACATCGCGCCCGGACTGGCGCGCCATGACCACACGGATCGCCGAAGGCATGCGCTCGGCCAACAGGCTGAAAAATTCGCGGGTCAAATACGGCGAACGTCGGCGTACAAGGTAGGTATTGGCATAGCAGGCATAGACAAAATCCCACTGTGCCTCGCTCAGCTGTTCGCCGCCAAACCAGTGAAAATCGATGCCCTGCCCGGCGACCTGCTCCCGCTCCTTGCGCATCTGCTTGCGCTTGCGTGAACTCAGCGTATCGAGGAAATCCTGGAAGTCACGGTAGCCACGGTTATGCCAGTGAAACTGGCAGCCCAGGCGTTCCAGCCAGCCAGGCAGCGTACCCATGTGCCTATCCAGAGCCGGATCGGTGAAGTTCACATGCGCACCTGACAGCACTTCACTGGACAGGTAGCCGGGAATGGCCTGCAGCAACGTCAGGCCATCAGCTTCAGAGGCAGCCAACAAGCGCGTCCCGGCCACCGGGCTGAACGGTACCGCGGCCAACAGCTTGGGGTAGTAATCGATACCGGCGCGCTGACAGGCATCCGCCCAACCGTGATCGAAAACGTACTCCCCAAAGGAGTGCCACTTGCGGTAGGCCGGCAACGCCGCACGGCACTGCCCATCCTGCATCAAAACGAGGTGTTCGCTGGACCAGCCCGTACCAGGCCCCACGCTGCCGCTGTCTTCCAGCGCACTCAGGAACGCATGCCTCAGAAAGGGCTGACCTTCGGGTACCAGCGCATCCCATGCATCCGATGCAATGTCTCGCAGGCCGGCAATGATCTGGAAGGTCATGACAAACGACTCAGGGCAAATGAAACCCTAGTGTTCCAGAAAACTGCACGCCTGCACATCCAGCTCCAGGCCATCACGTCACATGAGCGAAATCAAAGAGACATCATTCTGTAATTGGCGCTCGCAATACTTGCGCCTGTTTTTCGGAACCCAAGACGCTGTCTAGCCAGGCGCTTTCCGAGGACATGCCAATACGGGGTGGGCAGCTGCCTCCCCATTTTTTTCAAATAGGGAGAACCTTATGCGTCTTGTTTCTACACTAACCGGAGCGAGCCTTTGCACAGGCATGATGCTGGCTCTGAGTGCTCCGGCCAGTGCTGCAGTCGACGCCAAGCTGCTCGAAATGCTCAAGGCTAACGGCTCGATCAACCAAGCGCAGTACAACGAACTGCAATCGGACCTGGCCACCGAGACCAAGGAAAAAGCCGCCCAGAAGGCTCAGTCCGAACGCATGAGTTCCTTTGAACAAAAAGTGGCATGGGCCGCCAAGACCCAGATCAAGGGCGATGTGCGCCTGCGTTACGAAGACGTCAACGTCGACAACCCCAACGCAAGCAGCGGCAACCAGGACCGCGAGCGTGTCCGTGCCCGCGTCGGCTTCTACAGTGAGATCAATCCGCAAGTCGACGCCGGCGTGCGCGTGGCTACCGGCAGCAGCGCCGATGCCCGCTCCACCAACCAGAGCCTGGACAAATATTTCGAGAAAAAATCGCTGTGGGTCGACCAGGCCTACCTCGACTGGCACCCAACCGCTGTTCCGAACCTGCACCTGATCGGCGGCAAGATGAACCAGCCATGGGTGAGCATGGGCGACATCATCTGGGATAGCGACATCAATCCAGAAGGCCTGGCCGTTACCTACAAAACCAATTTGGGTGGCGCTGAGCTGTTCGGCAGCGCGGGTCATTACACGCTCAAGGACAACGTCGACGGTGATGGCGTGCAGTTCAAGCACGACGCACAGTTGTACCACGGTCAATTGGGGACACGCTTTGCTGCTGCGGACACCGTCAAGGTCACCGTGGGCGGCAGCATCTATGGCTATGACAACGACAAGGCGTCCAGTGTACTGCAGTCCTTTGGCAACACCACCAACGAGTTCAACCTCGTGGAAGGTTTCGGCCAAATCGACTTCACAGGCTTCGCCATCCCACTGTCGACCTACGGTCAGTTCGTCAAGAACACCGAAAGCACCGACGGCGAAGACAAGGCCTGGCTGGCTGGTGTGAAAACCAAACTGGGCGCATGGAGCCTCGACTACAACTACCGTGATATACAGCGTAACGCTGTGGTCAGCTTGTTCACCGACTCCGACTTCGGTGCCGGCTTCACCGGTTCGCGCGGCCACAAGTTCAAAGTCGGCTATGAGATCGACAAGAACTTCTCGGTGGGCACAACCTACCTGATGGCCAAGACCGACCTGTCCCAACTGCCGAACAGCGATGCTGACGTAGACACCCTGCAAGTAGACCTGGAAGCCAAGTTCTAATCGCCTTGCACTGAGTTTCAAAGGCGGAAAATGCTGACCCCATCCAGCATTTTCCGCCTTTTTCATTTCAGCGCAGAACTGCTGACAAGCTCAGGCTGGCAAAGTCGATTCACACCACTCAGGGTTTATCTTGAGCCCTGCGCTGGGCTGCCAGTTGCCTGGCGAGCACATCGGCATCCGCCACCGGGGCCTCCGGCAGTGCACGTACCGTTGCCTGCGCCAGGCGCATCTGTTTGATGAAACGCCTGCAGTTACGGCAAAACAGCAGGTGCTGACGTACCAGCAAACGCTCCCCCAACGTGAGCTCACCCTCCAGGTAGTCGCTGCTACGCGCCACCATTTCCTTGCAGGTCAACATTGTCCTGTCTCCTCGAAATGCTCCAGGGTCGCGAATACCTTGAGCCGCGCCCGGTGCAACAGCACACGCACATTGGAGAGGGATATCTCGAGCAAATTACAGATCTCTTCCAATGCCAGGCCTTGGCGCTCGCGAAGTATCAACACGCTGCTCTGCAACTGCGGCAGGCTCAACAGTGTGTGCTCCAGGCACTGGCGCAACTCATCCTGGCTGAGCAGCGCCTCGGGGGTGTCTTCATGCCAGGCGAACGGCGCAACGCGCCAATGCCCATCGGCCGCGAAGCGATCATCGCCAATGCTGCCATGCGGCGACGGCAGATCGTCGAGCAGCACCTCACGACGATTTTGCCTGTAGCGATTTTTGGCTGCGTTGGCGGTGATGGTCAGTAACCAGGTCTTGAGGCTGGAGCGGCGCTGAAATCCGGGCAGGCTGCGGACAACCGCCAGCCAGGCATCCTGCACGGCCTCGTCGGCCTGGCGGTTACCCACAATTGCGTAGGCGACCGCTCGCATGGCGCTTTGATAAGTGTCGACCAGTTCCTTGAACGCCTGCTGCTCACCGGCAAGCAAACGCTCCAGCAACTCGGTTTCATTCGTGCCGGTCATGGTGGTTTTCCCTGGAAGTCGGGTATGGACTTCGATAGCGGGAATTTGTTACAGCAACAACGCACAACACAACCTGAAGCCCCAAGGCATGCATTCGGTTTGCAGGGCGGGCTGCCCTCTCAACCAAGACAGCCCCCAGATACACCCCGAGGCGCTTAGCGTTTGCGCAGAATCACACTGCCGATGGAGTAGCCCGCGCCAAAGGAACTGAGCACACCCAGTGCGCCCTTGGGCAAATCATCCTGGTGCGTATGCAAGGCAATCACCGAGCCTGCCGAGCTGGTATTGGCATAGCGATCCAGAATCACCGGCGCTTCATCGACAGTGGCATCACGGCCCAGCAGTTTCTTGACGATCAGGTGGTTCATGCTCAGGTTGGCCTGGTGCAACCAGAAACGCTTGATGTCGCTGACATTGATGTCGTTTTCTGCCAAATGCTGGCCGATCAGTTCGGCGACCATCGGGCACACTTCACGGAAAACCTTGCGCCCCTCTTGCACGAACAGTTTGTCCGGCGCGCCAATGCCCTCTTCCGCCGCACGGTTGAGGAAACCAAAGTTGTTACGGATGTTGTTGGAGAACTGCGTCAGCAGTTTAGTGCTGACGATATCGAACTGATGGGCCGAGGTGGCGAGATCGGCACGCTCGACCAACACCGCCGTGGCCGCATCGCCAAAAATGAAATGGCTATCACGGTCACGGAAGTTCAAATGGCCGGTACACACCTCAGGGCTGATCACCAACACGGCACGTGCCTGGCCGACCTGAACGCTGTTGCAGGCCGTCTGGATACCAAAGGTGGCCGACGAACAGGCCACGTTCATGTCGAAGCCAAAACCGTTGATGCCCAAGGCTTGCTGCACTTCGATGGCAATGGCCGGATAAGGTCGCTGCAGGTTGGAGCAGGCGACGATCACCGCATCGACATCGGCCGCTGTGCGACCTGCACGTGCAAGCGCCTGTTCAGCGGCGGCTACGGCCATCTGGCAGAGAATCGACGGTTCATCGTTGCTGCGCTCAGGCAAACGCGGCGCCATGCGCTGAGGATCGAGGATGCCATCCTTGTCCATGACAAAGCGGCTCTTGATACCCGACGCCTTCTCGATGAACGCAGCGCTGGATTCAGCCAGGGCCTGAACCTCGCCACGCTCGATGGCCTGAGCATTATCGGCATTGAACTGGCTGACGTAGGCGTTGAACGCCGCCACCAGTTCCTCGTTGGAAATGCTGTTGGCCGGGGTATACAGGCCGGTGCCGCTGATCACGACGTTATGCACGGTCGTTCCTCTGTTCGGGGCCGGTGCCGGCAGGGCAACGGCCTGTTAGTCGGTTTTTCCTGGCACTAAGGTACCAATTAATACGCGCAATACCCCCGGTTGGTGGGAGCACTGCGTGGTCATGCAATCTGGCGCCGCTGATGTCACCGAGGGCCGGTCACATCAGCGGCGTACGTCGACGAAGTGTGCCACATTTCCAAGCCGTTAGGCTTCCACTTGCCCCCACTGCTTGCTCAAGCGCTTATCGGAAATCGGCACTTTGGTGCCCAGTTGTTGGGCAAACAGTGAAACCCGGTACTCTTCGATCCACCAGCGGTACAAGACCAACTGCTCGTCACGCTTGCCTTCCTGGGCATGCTTGTCGGCGCGGGCCTTGAACTGTGCCCAGAGGTTGCTGAGCTCACCGCTCCAAACACGATCCTTCTGTACCTGCGCGGGCAGTTTTTCCAGGCGCAGTTCAATCGCCTTGAGGTAGCGCGGCAGCTCCTTGAGCCAGAGCGACGGTGTTTCCCGAACAAACCCCGGGTACACCAGGTTGGCCGTTTGCTGCTTGATGTCGTTCAACGCCACAGCCTGGGCCAGGTCAATCTTGCCCTTGAAGCGCTTCTGCAAGCCATGCCAGAGCTTGAGGATATCCAGCGTCAGACGCGCCAGACGCTCGGCATGCTCGGCCCACTGGCCACGTTTGCGCTCGGCCAGTGACGCCAGTGCAGCACCGTCACGCGGCAGGCTGGCCTCACCCTCGAGGATGCAGCTGTCGAGACTGGCCAGCAGAATGTCCTCGACCAGTGCCTCAATCCGTCCCAATTCGCGGTACAGCAGCCCCAACTCGGTCAGCCCCGGCAACTTGCCACGCAGGTACTTGGCCGGCTCGGCCAACTGTTGCAGCAAGAGGCGCTGCAAACCGCGGCGGTGCTGGTATTCGGCTTCGGCAGCTGTCGAGAACCGCCCCTCCTTGACCGTCCCGCCCTCTTCCACCAGCGCCGGGTACACCGTCAACGACAGGCCGGCGATCTTCTGCTGGGCACTTTGCGCAACCTTGGCAAAGCCCTTGGCCTCCACCGGCTGCTGGCTCTGTGCGGTCTGCGGTACGGCCAGTGCTGCCTGGCTTGCGGCGACGAAGCGCGAGGTCAGCTCCGCAAGGTCACGGCCTTCGCCCAGGAACTTGCCTTGGGCATCGACCACCTCCAGGTTCATTTTCAAGTGGCTGTCCACTTGCTCGGCAGCTTCACTCCAGGCTTCATCGCTGACCCGCGCACCGGTCATGCGCAACAGCTCCGCGCCCAATGCGTGGGGCAACGAGCCGACACCAAAACTCATCCGCTGCAAGGCCGCCTTGACGAAGTCCGGTACGGGCACGAAGTTCTTGCGGGTTGCCTTGGGCAGGTTGCGTACCAGCGCAATGCACTTGGCTTCCAGCAACCCAGGCACCAGCCACTCCAGGCGCTCGCCCGGCAGGTTCGGCAACAGCGGCGCCGGTACGCGCAGGGTGACACCATCACGCGGGTGATTAGGCTCGAAGTGATAACTCAATGCCAGGCTCAGGTCACCCAAGCGCAGGGTATCGGGGTACTGGGCAGCGGTCACTTCACTGGCCTCACGGGCCAGCACATCTTCCTCGCGCATGATCAACAACTGCGGGTCTTTCTGGCTGTTGACCCGGTACCAGCTGTCGAACGTTGCGGTCTGATGAATCTCCGCGGGCAGCCGCGCCTCATAGAAGGCGTAAAGGGTTTCCTCATCGGCGAGAATGTCGCGTCGACGTGCCTTGGCTTCCAGCTCGTCGAGTTGCTCAAGCAAGCGCGTGTTGGCTGTCAGGCACTTGGCCCGTGACTGTATCTCACCGCCCACCAGCGCTTCACGGATGAACAGTTCGCGTGACATCAAAGGGTCGATCGGGCCGAAATGCACCGGGCGTCGACCGACGATAATCAACCCATACAGGGTGATCTGCTCATAGGCCACCACCTGGCCGCGCTTCTTTTCCCAGTGTGGTTCGAAGTGGTTCTTCTTGACCAGGTGCCCGGCCAGCGGTTCGATCCAATCTGGTTCGATCTTGGCGACCATCCGCGCATAGAGCTTGGTGGTTTCGACCAGTTCGGCAGTCATCAGCCATTGCGGGCGCTTCTTGCCCAGGCCCGAAGACGGATGCACCCAGAAGCGCCGCTGGCGAGCGCCGAGGTAGTCGCCGTCTTCGGTTTTCTGCCCGATCTGGCTGAGCAGGCCGGAGAGCACCGCCTTGTGCAGTTTCGGGTAGTCGGCGGGCTCCTTGTTGATGCTCAACTGCAGGTCACGGCAAATCAGCCCCAACTGCCGGTGCGCATCGCGCCACTCACGCAAGCGCAGGTAATTGAGGAAGTTCTTCCGGCACCAGTTGCGCAATGGGCTGGCGGTCAGCGCCTGGCGCTGCTCCTCGAAACCGCGCCAGAGATTGACCAGTGCCGCGAAATCGGAGTCGACATCCTTCCACTGGGCATGAGCCTGATCGGCAGCCTGCTGACGCTCCGGAGGACGCTCGCGAGGGTCCTGCACAGACAGTGCACTGGCAACAATCAGCACTTCCTGCAGGCTCCCCTGCTTCGCGCCTTCAAGCAGCATGCGGCCCAGCCGCGGGTCGACCGGAAGCCGCGCCAATTGCCGGCCCAGCGGCGTCAGCTGGTTCTCGCGGTTCACCGCAGAGAGCTCTTGCAGCAGGTTGAAGCCGTCGCTGATGGCCTTGCCATCAGGCGGCTCGATGAACGGGAATGCGTCAATCGCGCCCAGGCGCAAATGCAGCATCTGCAGGATCACCGCGGCAAGGTTGGTGCGCAGGATCTCAGGATCGGTAAACGCAGGGCGGGCGTTGAAATCCTCTTCACTGTACAGACGCACGCAAATACCTGGCTCGACCCGACCGCAGCGACCTTTACGCTGGTTGGCGCTGGCCTGGGATACGGCCTCGATCGGCAGCCGCTGCACCTTGGCCCGGTAACTGTAACGGCTGATCCGCGCCGTACCACTGTCGATCACGTAGCGAATGCCCGGCACCGTCAGCGAAGTTTCAGCAACGTTGGTTGCCAGCACCACGCGCCGCCCGGGGTGGGACTGGAAGATTCGCTGCTGTTCGGCCGGTGAAAGCCTGGCGTACAACGGCAGGATCTCGGTGTGCTTGAGCTGGGCCTTGCGCAGCATTTCAGCCGCATCGCGGATTTCCCGCTCACCAGGCAGGAACACCAGCACATCACCCGGGTGCTTGCCTTCGCTGCGCTCATGGGCGGCGATCTCGTCGAGGGTGGCGAGAATCGCCTGATCCACGGTCAGGTCATCTTCAACCCGATTGCCCTCTTCATCCTGCTCGCTGGTCAGCGGTCGATACCAGGTCTCGACCGGGTAGGTACGCCCCGAGACTTCGATGATCGGCGCATCATTGAAGTGCTTGGAGAAGCGCTCCAGGTCGATGGTCGCCGAAGTGATGATCAGCTTCAGGTCCGGGCGACGAGGCAGCAGGGTCTTGAGGTAACCGAGCAGGAAGTCGATGTTCAGGCTGCGCTCGTGCGCTTCGTCGACAATGATCGTGTCATAGCGTTCGAGAAAACGGTCGTGCTGGGTTTCGGCCAGCAGGATACCGTCCGTCATCAGCTTGACCAGGGTGTTGGCATCACTCTGGTCTTCGAAGCGCACCTGGTAGCCCACCAGCGCTCCCAGTGGCGTACCCAGCTCTTCGGCAACCCGCGTCGCAACACTGCGGGCGGCAATCCGCCGTGGCTGGGTGTGGGCGATCAGGCCATGCTGGCCGCGGCCCAGCTCCAGGCAGATCTTCGGCAATTGGGTGGTCTTGCCCGACCCCGTCTCGCCGGCAATGATCAGTACCTGATGCTCGGCCAGGACCTTCTTGATCTCATCGCGCTTGGCGGCAATCGGCAGGCTGTCGTCGTAGCGAATCAACGGCACGCTTTGCTTGCGCGCCGTCACCCGGGCAAAGGACGCCTGCACCTTCTCGACCCACTGGGCGAGTTTGGCTTCATCAGGGTGCTTGCGCAGTTCGTGCAATTGCCGACGCAGTCGATGACGCTCGGCGATCATGGCGTGATCAAGGTTTCTCAACAGTTGATCGATAGCGGGATTCTGGTCAGTCATGGAGTCTTTTTAGTCATGCAGGTGAGCCTGCTGTCGCATGATCGGCATATGATCGGCATAGGTAAGGGCTGCGATTGTCGCAGATTTGCCCCCGCTCGGCACGGATACAGGGTCTCACGGCTTTGTTTAGTCGATACATACCTGAAGGTATATAAACACTGATTTAATGAACCTTATCGGCCATGGGAGTATCGGTGCATGACTTCACCCGTGCGCTCGTCCTGCCCTGTATCGCCGCCTTCGTGCTCGAAGGTCAGGGCGCGTTCCGGTGAAAATCCGCTGTTTCACATCATTCTCGCCTTTTGGGCCTTGTGGCATTGCCGCCATGCTCGCCCACCAGACACCCTCGCGTTGATCTGACTCCCTACATCGTCAATCACTGGCTGACCTGCCCTGCAGTCGGCACTGTGCGCCTATGGGCGCAAGCGAGACACTCATGCACTTTGCTCACCCCGAGCAGGCTCAGGCATTCCTGGCCGCCAACCCCGATATCGAAATGATCGAGCTGTTCATCCTCGACGCCAACGGCGTGCCGCGCGGCAAGCTGCTGCACCGCGAGGAACTGCTGGCGGTTTATGAGAGCGGTCGCCCGCTGCCCAGCACTATTCTGGGCCTGACCCTTAACGGCGAAGACGTCGAAAACTCCGGACTGGTCTGGGACGTCGGCGATATCGACTGCCGCGCCTACCCGCTTGAAGGCAGCCTGGTGCGCCTGCCATGGCGACAGATCCCTACTGCCGCAGTTCAGGTCAGCATGCACCCGACTGAAGGGCAACCGGCCGCCATCGCCGACCCTCGGCACGTGCTGATCAACGTGATCGAGGCGCTCAAAGCCGACGGTTACTACCCGGTCATGGCCTGTGAGCTGGAGTTCTACCTGCTCGACCAGCAACGCGACGCGGCGGGCCGCCCACAACCGGCACGTGACGCTGATGGCGGACGACCGCGAGGCACCCAGGTCTACGGTCTGCGTGAACTCGAACAGATCGAACCCTTCCTGGCGGACCTGTATGCGGCGTGCAAGGCCCAGGGTATTCCCGCACGCACGGCGATTTCCGAGTACGCCCCCGGGCAGGTGGAAATCACCCTGGAGCACGGCGATGCACTCGAAGCCATGGACCAGGCGGTGCGTTACAAGCGCCTGGTCAAAGGCGTCGCACACAAGCACGGCATGCAAGCCTGCTTCATGGCCAAACCGTTCGATCACCTTGCCGGTACCGGCATGCACATGCACGTCAGCCTCGCCGACCGCGCGGGCAACAACCTCTATGCCAGCGAAGACAAGGCGGGCACACCCCTGCTGCGCCAATCGGTCGCCGGCATGCTCGATGTGCTGCTCGACTCGCTGCTGATGTTCTGCCCCAACGCCAACTCCTACCGGCGCTTCCAGGCCAACAGCTATGCACCGCTGGCGCCGACCTGGGGCGTGGACAATCGCACGGTGAGCCTGCGTGTACCAGGCGGCCCAGCCCACACCCGGCATATCGAGCACCGCATTTGCGGCGCCGACGCCAACCCTTATCTGGCTGCAGCTGCCATTCTGGCCGGCCTGCATCACGGCATTCGCCAGCAACTCGACCCGGGCGCACCGGTTGAAGGTAACGGCTATGCCCAGGCCAAGACACTGCTGCCAACCGACTGGCTGACGTCACTCAATGCCCTGCAAGGTTCGTCTTGGGCGCACGAAGCCTTCGGCGGGGCGTTTCTCGGTGTCTACATGGCAGTCAAACGCGCCGAATACCGACAGTTCATGGCCGAAGTCGGCGAACAGGACTGGCGCTGGTACCTGACCCAAGCCTGACCGCTCACTCTTTTAGTAAGGATTACCCCATGAACGCAGCACTTAACCACGGCCCCGCCCCGCGTAGCGCCTCCTATTACAGCGCCAGCCTCAATGACTTCACCGAGTACCCACGCCTGAACGGCAACGTGAGCGTCGATGTGGTGATCATCGGTGGCGGCTTCACCGGTGTCGCCAGCGCCGTGGAGCTGGCCGAACGCGGCCTGAAAGTCGCCATCGTCGAAACCCATCGGATCGGCTGGGGGGCTAGCGGGCGCAATGGCGGCCAGGTCACCGGCAGCCTGTCGGGCGATGAAGCGATGCGCAAGCAGATGCGTGCGCGCCTCGGCGATGAGGTCGACGATTTCATCTGGCACCTGCGCTGGCGCGGTCACCAGATCATCGAACAGCGGGTAGCGCGCTACAACATTGCCTGTGACCTCAAGCGAGGCCACCTGCATGCGGCGATGAAAGCGTCGCATCTGGACGAGCTTCAGGCGTCCTATGATGAAGCGCTAACCCGCGGCATGGGCGATCAGGTCGAGTTGTTGGACCGCCAGGGTGTACGCGAACACCTGGACAGCCCCTTGTACATCGGGGCACTGAAAAACCGCCGCAACCTGCATGTGCACCCACTCAACCTGTGCCTGGGTGAAGCCCGTGCTGCCCAGCAACTGGGCGCGCTGATCTTCGAGAACTCCGAAGTGCTGGACATCATCCATGGCCCTCGCCCGGCCGTGGTCACTGCCCATGGCCGGATCGACGCACGTCAGGTGCTGCTGGCAGGCGACGTGTACCACAAACTGGAAAAACGTCAGCTCAAAGGCAAGATCTTTCCCGCAATGGGCGGCATCGTCACGACCGCACCGCTGGGCGAGCTGGCGCACCAGATCAACCCACAGGACCTGGCGGTCTACGACTGTCGCTTCGTACTCGACTACTACCGCATGACCGCCGATGGTCGCCTGCTGTTCGGCGGTGGCGCCAACTACTCCGGACGTGATTCACGGGACATTGCCGGTGAACTGCGCCCATGCATCGAGCGCACTTTTCCGGCCCTCAAGGGCATACCGATCGAGTTTCAATGGAGTTGTGCCATGGGTATCGTGGTCAACCGCATCCCGCAAGTGGGCAAGCTGTCGGAGCACGTCTGGTACTGCCAGGGCTACTCCGGCCATGGCATCGCCACCAGCCATATCATGGGCGAGATCATGGCCGAGGCCATGACCGGAACGCTGGAAAAATTCGATACCTTTGCCGGTTGCAAGCACATCAAGGTGCCAATGGGCGATGTGCTGGGCAATCCATTGTTGGCGGCCGGCATGTGGTATTACCAGATGCTTGAGAAACTGCGCTAAACCCATTGCGGGCCAAGGCCGGCTCCCCAGGAGCCGGCGCAAGTGCCTCAGGCAATCTTCTTCAGACCCAGTTTCTTCAGTTCTTCATCGCGCAGTTCGCGGCGCAGGATCTTGCCAACGTTAGTGGTCGGCAGTGCATCACGAAACTCAATGAAGCGCGGCACCTTGTAACCTGTGACGTTGGCGCGCATGTGCTCCATCACCTGCTCCTTGGTCAGCGTGACGCCGGGGCGGGCAACGATGAAGAGCTTGATCACTTCACCAGATTTCTCATCCGGCACGCCGATTGCCGCGCACTGCAATACACCCGGCAGCGCAGCCAGCACATCCTCAAGTTCGTTCGGATAGACGTTGAAGCCGGACACCAGAATCATGTCCTTCTTGCGGTCGACGATGCGCATGTAACCGTCTGCCTGAATCACGGCAATGTCGCCGGTCTTGAGCCAGCCATCGGCATCGAGGATCTCGGCCGTCGCATCCTCGCGCTGCCAGTAGCCCTTCATCACTTGCGGGCCTTTGATGCACAGCTCACCCACTTCGCCCAGTGCCAGCTCATGCCCGTCATCATCGATCACCTTGCAGAGTGTCGAGGGCACCGGAATGCCAATGGTGCCGATCTGGTTGCGTTCGGCCGGGTTGACGGCGGCTACCGGGCTGGTTTCGGTCATGCCGTAGCCTTCACAAATGGCACAGCCTGTGACGTCTCTCCAGCGCTCGGCAACCGACATCTGCAACGCCATGCCTCCCGACAGGGTGATCTTCAGCGCCGAGAAGTCCAGCTTGCGGAAATCGGCGTTGTTGCACAGGGCCACGAACAGGGTGTTCAAGCCGACAAAGCCGCTGAACTTCCACTTCGACAGCTCCTTGACCATGGCCGGCAAGTCACGCGGGTTGCTGATCAGGATGTTGTGGCTGCCAATCAGCATCATCGCCATGCAATGGAAGGTAAAGGCATAGATGTGATAAAGCGGCAGCGGCGTAATCAGGATTTCGCAGCCTTCATTGAGGTTGGAGCCCATCAGCGCCCTGCACTGCAGCATGTTGGCCACCAGGTTGCGGTGGGTGAGCATTGCCCCTTTGGCCACCCCGGTGGTGCCGCCGGTGTACTGCAATACCGCCACATCGGAACTGGCCGGATTGGCTTCCTTGATCGGCTGACCACGGCCCTTGTTCAAGACATCATTGAACTTGACCGCCTTGGGCAGGTGGTACGCCGGCACCATCTTTTTCACGTACTTGATGACGCTGTTGATCAGCAAACGCTTGAGCGGTGGCAACAGATCGGCAACTTCGGTGACAATAACGTGTTTGACTTGGGTCTTGGGCACAACCTTTTCCGCCAGGTGTGCCATGTTGGCCAAACAGACCAGCGCCTTGGCGCCGGAATCATTGAACTGATGTTCCATTTCCCGTGCGGTATACAACGGGTTGGTATTGACCACGATCAGGCCGGCACGCATGGCACCGAACACTGCAACGGGGTACTGCAATACGTTTGGCAACTGCACCGCGATACGATCGCCGGGCTGCAAGTCAGTGTGCTGTTGCAACCAGGCGGCAAATGCCCCGGAAAGTTCGTACAACTCGCCGTAGGTCAAGGTTTTGCCCAGGTTGCTAAAGGCCGGTTTATCAGCGAAACGTTGGCAGGACTGCTTCAATACCGCCTGGATATTCGGGTACTCATCCGGATTGATCTGCGCGGCAATCCCGGTTGGGTACTTATCCTTCCAAAAGTTCTCGATCATGGAAGCCCACTCCTCCAGCACCAGCGAATTCTTCACCGCAGTCGATGCGATTATTATTGATATTAAGTTCCGGTTTATTGCAAACCGAATGCTCAGAAGCGCGCCGAGAGTAGCAGCTTTGCCAAGGCCCGCCTAGGGCTAAAGCAGCCCAAACAGTCACAAAAATGACTTATAGACTATCAATAGTCACTTTTAGAGTAATTAGTCTACTGGTGAGGTTTTGTTCCCGTCACATCGCCGGCAGCGCATCTCCTGCAAGAGGCTGCATTGCCGACGATGCGCATCACGTCACGCGATGTCACGCAGCTCGCGGCGCAAGATCTTGCCCACCGCCGTCATGGGCAACGACTCGCGCAGCACGATGTGCTTGGGCACTTTATAACCGGTGAAGTTGGCCTTGCAGTAGGCCTTGAGCTCTTCCAGGCTGATGCCCGGTTCACGTGGCACCACGAACAGCTTCACCGCTTCGCCAGAGCGCTCGTCCGGCACACCAATGGCTGCGCAGTTGGCCACCTTCGGGTGCGCCATGACCACATCTTCGATTTCATTCGGGTACACATTGAATCCCGAGACAATGATCATGTCTTTCTTGCGATCGACAATCCGGGTGAAGCCATCCGGATCAATGACCGCGATATCACCCGTCTTCAACCACCCTTCGGCATCCAGCGTCTCGGCAGTAGCCTCTGGACGCTGCCAATAGCCTTTCATGACCTGCGGCCCCTTGATACACAGCTCGCCACGCTCCCCCAAGGGCATTTCATGCCCCTCGTCGTCGATAACCTTGAAGGCCGTACCCGGCACCGGAATACCCACCGTCCCCAGACGGGCCTGCTGACCATACGGGTTGGTACTGGCCACCGGTGAGGTTTCGGTCAAGCCGTAGCCTTCGACGATACGGCAGCCCGTCAGGCTCTCCCAGCGCTCCGCCGTGGCCTTGACCAGGGCCGTACCACCGGAGTTGGTGACCTTCAATGCAGAAAAATCGAGCGTCTTGAACGCCGGGTGCTCCATCAGTGCAACGAACAGCGTGTTAAGCCCCAGCAGACCGGTGAAACGCCACTTCTTCAGCTCGTTGATAAAACCGCCAATATCTCGCGGATTGGTGATCAATACGTTGTGGTTGCCCGTCACCATCATGCACATGCAATTCGCGGTAAACGCATAGATGTGATAGAGCGGCAACGGCGCGATCATCACTTCCTGGCCATCCTTGATCATCTTCTGGCCGTCCGGGCCAAGCTGGGAAAAACACGCCAGCACCTGCAGCATGTTCGCCACCAGGTTGCCATGGGTCAGCATCGCGCCCTTGGCCAGGCCCGTGGTACCACCGGTGTATTGCAGCACCGCGACGTCGTCCAGGCCCAACGACACAGGCCTCAAGGCATGCCCCTGCCCCAGCTTCAACGCGCGCTTGAAGGGCACCGCTTGTGGCAAGTGGTAGCTTGGAACCATTTTCTTGACCGTGGCGACAACCGTGTTGACCAGCCAGCCTTTGACCGTTGGCAAGAGGTCGCCCATCTTCGCTTCGATCAAGTATTCGATCGCTGTGTCGGGCAGAACCTCCTGAACCAATTTGCCGAACATGTTCAGGTAGACCAAGGCTCGGGCACCCGAGTCCTTGAACTGATGACGCATTTCGCGGGCGGTGTACAGCGGATTGGTATTGACCACGATCAGCCCCGCACGCAGGGCACCGAATACCGCAATGGGATACTGCAGTACGTTGGGCATCTGCACCGCGATGCGATCACCGGGGACCAGGTCGGTATGCTGTTGCAAGTAAGCAGCAAAAGCTGCCGAGTGACGATCAAGCTCGGCGTAGGTCAACGTCACCCCAAGGTTGCTGAATGCCGGGCGGTCGGCGAATCGCTTGCATGAGCGGTCGAACACTTCAATGACCGACCTGTAGGCGCTCAGGTCAATCTGCGAGGGAACCCCCGCAGGGCGTTTATCATTCCAGAAATCAGCTTGCATTTATTCTTGTCCTCATACCTGAGCCGTTCCGGACCGTCTCGTCTCCAGACAACGGTGCTTTGCCGACGTTAGCAGGTATGCCTCGGACGGCAAACACGCCAAAGACGACATATCTGACAAGCTCTGTAACTAAGGATGTGAATCCTGTTGCCAGTGGCCAGTCCCCCTCCCGACTGGGATATACACTGAGCAGATCACGCGATATGCGCAAAAGGAGCCGCCATGCACCATGACGCCTTCTGGCTGCCGGCCAGCGATCATTGCAGCCTCTATGTCTATCAGTGGCTGCCAACCGGCCCGGTCAAGGCCGTAGTACTGCTGGCCCATGGCATGGCCGAGCATGCAGGCCGCTACCAGCGACTGGGCGAAGCGCTGAGTGCCGCTGGCTACGCCCTTTACGCCCATGACCAACGCGGTCACGGTCGAACGGCAGAGCTGGGTACGCGAGGTCTGTTCTCACAACATGAGGGCTGGAGCAAGGTGGTCAATGACCTGGGGCTGCTCAATCAATACATTGGCCAACAATACCCCGGTACACCGGTGTTTCTGCTCGGCCACAGCATGGGCAGCTACATTGCCCAAGCCTATCTGCTGCACCACAGTGCGAGCCTGCAAGGGGCGATTCTCAGCGGTTCCAACTTCCAGCCACCGGCGCTGTACCGAGCGGCCTGCCTGATCGCTCGGTTCGAAGCCTGGCGCCAGGGGCCCGTGGGCCGCAGCGCACTGATCGAGTGGTTGTCATTCGGTACCTTCAACAAAGCCTTCAAACCTAACCGCACAGCGTTCGACTGGCTTAGCCGCGACCCTGTAGAGGTCGACAAGTACCTCTCCGACCCCTTGTGCGGCTTTCGCTGCAGCAATCGCCTGTGGATCGATCTGCTCATGGGGCTGGAGCAGATCAGCCAGCCGAGCAACCTCGCACAGATCGATCCGAACCTGCCAATCCTGATCATTGGCGGCGAATGTGATCCGGTCAGTGCCGGCAAGCGTCTCAAGGATCTGGCTGGTGCATTGCGTCTGGCCGGCAACCAGCACGTGCAGCTGCAACTGTACCCGCAAGCCCGGCATGAGCTGTTCAACGAAACCAACCGCGACGAAGTTACGGCTACAGTTATTGACTGGCTCGAGCGGGCCCTGGCCCTTGGCCGCCCCCCTCGCTGTGAATAACCCCCTGCCTCGTCGAACCTGAAGGACTCCACCTCAATGACCCAGGTCACCAACACGCCTTACGAAGCCCTCGAAGTCGGCCAGACCGCCAGCTTCAGCAAGACCGTCGAAGAACGTGATATCCAGCTGTTCGCCGCCATGTCCGGCGACCACAACCCGGTGCATCTGGATGCAGAGTTCGCCGCCAAGAGCATGTTCAAAGAGCGTATCGCCCACGGCATGTTCAGTGGCGCACTGATCAGCGCCGCCGTCGCCTGCGAGCTGCCTGGC
Organism: Pseudomonas sp. AL 58; assembly: GCF_036348395.1. Lineage (NCBI taxonomy): Bacteria > Pseudomonadati > Pseudomonadota > Gammaproteobacteria > Pseudomonadales > Pseudomonadaceae > Pseudomonas > Pseudomonas sp. AL 58. Next base: position 9,783 of record NZ_JAZBQR010000018.1, on the reverse strand, counting down.
CCGGGCACGATCTACCTGGGTCAGCAAATGACCTTCCAGAAGCCCGTGAAATTCGGCGATACCTTGACCGTTCGCCTGGAAATTCTCGAGAAACTGCCGAAGTTCAAGGTGCGCATCGCCACCCGCGTGTTCAACCAGAACGATGAACTGGTGGTAGACGGCGTGGCCGAAATCCTCGCGCCACGCAAACAGCAGACCGTAGACCTGGTGAGCCCACCACCGATCACCATCGGCTAAGCCCAGAGTACTGGCCTGGACGGCGCACGCAAAAGCGCCGTCCTGGCGGCTGGTGTCAATCCGGCATCTGATCGGTAACCAGCGCCACCAACCGCTCGACACTTTCCCCCCAACCGCGATGAAAACCCATGTCATCGTGGGCCTGGCAATCTGCAGCATTCCAATGCCAGGCACGGGCGGTATAGAGCGTCTTGCCGTGGAATTCCTCGAACGTCACCACGGCCGTCATGAAGGCCTTGGTCGATGGCACCCACCCCGGCCCGAAGGCATCGGTAAAGACAATGCGCTCGGGAGCAACGATCTCCAGGAACACCCCTTGGCTCGGATACTCCGTGCCGTCTGGCGCAGACATGACTGTGCGAAACAACCCGCCGGCCCACAGCTGCATCTCACACAGTGGCGTAGTCATGCCATGCGGCCCCCACCACTGACTCAACAATGCTGGTTCCGTCCAGGCACGGAACACCTTGGTACGCGGCGCATCGATCAGGCGTGTCAGCGACAATTCGTGCGCGACCTTGCCGGGATCAGGCGTTAGAGGGCTCATCGTGTTGTTCTCCTCAGCCATCAAGGTTGAAACTCACGCACTGAACAGGCTGCAGTACACGCAGCCCATGCAGCGAAAATGCCCCCAGAACGCTTCGACTACCGGGCTTTCAGTAGCAGCCAGATTTCAACCACATTGTTATGGCTGCCCGGATCGTAATCGGCACCTCAACCCAGCGATGTACTCGAAACTGCTTTGACCATCAGCATTACAGCATAGGCCATAGGTGTCGTGACCAACCTGCCCACATGCCTGCCGGATGACTCACAGGGCGGTTGCGGGCACCGCCAGGATAAACTCGCGGTAACCGGAGACGATCACGTACACCGCGAAATAGCAGAAGATCCCTGCCGAGGCCAGGTACGACCAGGTCAGTAAACGGTCACCAAGCAACCGCCCGCCGTGGCTGGCGACCAGGCACAACGAGAGGCTCCAGAGCACCCCGGCAGCGAAGAACCCGGCCAGGAACACACCGGCCTCCAGCAGGCTGCCGCCACCAGAGCGCGAGATAAGTACACCGCCTACCGCAGCGAACCAGAGAATCGCGCTAGGTGAGGACATGGCCAGGAAAACACCGCGCATGAACTCACGCCACGGTGACTCCACGACCACCTCATCACTGGTGTTCAAGTGCGCGTCACCGCGCAGGGCAGTTATCAGCATCCGAACGGCAAACCACACCAACAGTAGCGATCCCGCGACCCACAACACCCAACGTACTGCCGTGTACTGCAGCAGTACCGTCATTCCCGCCAGCGCAGCCACGGCATAAAGCAGGTCGCCGATACAGGTTCCCAAGCCCAGCCAAAAGCCCTGAAAGAAACCGCGACGCATGGCCAGGGTAATCATGGCGATGTTGGCCACACCGATATCCAGACACAGTGACAAACTCAGAAGAAATCCATTGGAAAAAGGCATGAACCGTCCGTGATAGGCTTCGTAAACAAGCGCTTATTAAACCCTTTTGTATGTATTGCGTGTTGGAAGAAATGGCCTGTCCCCGGACGTCGCCAGAACCTCAACTCAACCCGCCAGCACCCGGGCATAGCGTTCACGGTCGACATTCGCCCCACTGAGAATCACGGCAACCTTGCGCCCCTGCTGCCGCTCACGCTCCTGCACCAACGCCGCAAGGCCTGCAGCTCCAGCGCCCTCCGCAGTATTGTGCGTGTCTTCATGAAAAACCCGCATCGCCTCGGCGATTTCCTCGTCGCTGACCCGCACAATCCGTGCAGCCCCCGCACGCACAATTTCAAACGCTTCAGGCTGCGGCATACGGCAAGCCATGCCATCGGCAAAGGTATCGGCGCTCTCGGTGGTGACGATACAACCCTGCTCAAGGCTTTGAGCAAAGGCATCGGCCTGCGTTGACACCACACCGACGATCTCGGTGCGCAAGCCCAGCAGATCACGGGTGCGAATCAGGCCACAAATCCCCGACCCCATACCGATGGGCACATAGACACAGTCCAACTGGTCAACGCCCTCGAACAGCTCCAGCGCATAGGTGGCGACGCCGCGGATCAGCTCCGGATGAAACGCCGGTACCAGTTCATAGCCCAGTTCCCGTGCCAGCCGGGCCGCCTCACTGCGCGCCTGATCGAAATCCTGGCCGAACTCGATCAACTGGGCGCCCAGGGCCCGCATTGCTGCGTTCTTTTCCCGCGAGTTGCCCACGGGGACGACGATGATGATCGGCAACCCGGCATTACGTGCCGCCAGCGCCAGGCTCTGCCCATGGTTACCGCGCGTGGCGGTGACCAGCCCCCGAACACCGGGTGAAGTCGCCAACAGCGCCTGAACATAAAGCAGGCCGCCCCGAACCTTGAATGCACCGGTAGGGGCATGGTTTTCATGCTTGACCCACACCTCACAACCCAGGCGCTCGGCCAGACGCGGCCAGGCATACTGAGGCGTGGCAGGAATGCTGGGGCGGATCAAACGAACAGCATCGCGCAGCGCAGGTAAATCAAACATGGCAATCACCTTCTCGGGTCAGGGTTTGACCCGATCTTAGTCATCACGCATTGTATGGGTAAAACCTTATATTGCATGGCCGACAATACATGTGGATACCGCTCCTGCCCAACACCCCCCAGCCACGCTACCTGGCCTTGGTCGAGGCCATTGCCGAGGCTATCGAGTGTGGTGAACTCAAGGTAGGTGATCGTCTGCCGCCACAACGGCGCCTGGCCTGGGCACTGGGCCTCAACCCCAGCACCACCCAACAGGCGTACCGCGAGGCCGCCACCCGCCATCTGGTCAGTGGCGAAGTTGGCCGGGGCACCTACGTGCTGGCGGGAAGCAAGGAGGCCACGCTGTTCTGCCTGAAACAGGGCAAAGCGGCCCGCATCGACCTGTCGACCAACGTACCGGCCGTCAACCAACACAACGACGACGTCGAGCGCGCACTACAGACGTTGATAGACAACAACCAGACCCAGCGCCTGGAACACTACCTGACCGCCGATGAGCTGCTACTGGGGCGCGCACTTGGCGCCGCCTGGCTGCGTAACCGTGGCCTGAGCCTTTCGCCGCAACAGGTGCTGCTCTGCGCGGGGGCCCAACAAGGCCTGTTCAGTCTGCTGTTGTCGTTGTGTCAGGCGGGCGACCCGGTACTGGTCGAAGCCCTCACCGCCCCCGGCATCAAGGCCGCCTGCCGTCAGTTGCGCCTGCCCTTGCACGGCGTTGCGCTGGATCAGCACGGCATCCGCCCCGATGACCTGGAACGCATGGCCCGCGCCACCGGTGCCCGCGTAGTAGTGCTGACACCCACCCTGCATAACCCGACCGGCAGTTGCCCATCACCGCAGCGGCAACGCGAGATCGCCGCCGTGGTCAGGCAGCATGGGTTGTTGCTGATTGAAGATGATGTCTACGGCGCACTCACCGATAACCCGCCGCTTTTCCCTTTGCTGGGTCGACAGGGTGTATTGGTGACCAGCCTGTCGAAAACCGTCGGCGCGGGGCTGCGCCTGGGCTGGATTGCGGCCGACACTGAGCTGCTGCAACGGATCGATCCACATACCCAGGCGACCCATTGGCCTGTATCGCCGCTCAGCGTGCAGATTGCCAACCGCTGGCTATCCGACGGTACAGCCGAGCGGCGCCTGGCCTGGCAGCGCGAGGAAATCGCACAGCGTTGGCGCCTGGCGCGCAAGGTCCTCGGCGCGGCACTGCAGGATGGCAACACCCCCTCCCCCCATCTCTGGCTCACCGGGCAGCGACCTGGTGCCGTGATGGCGGCGGCCTGTCGGGCCGAGGGCGTGGATGTGGTGCCGGCAGAAGTCTTTGCCGTCAAACAAGGGGATCTGCCCGCGATTCGGGTGAGCCTTTCGGCGGCCACCGACCGGGCAGTACTCAAACAGGCACTGGAACGTATTGCACATGTGCTCAATCAAAAACCGATTAAAGAACCCTGCACAACATAACCAACGCAGTTATTTATACCCTTAACAATAAAACCCCCGCTGCTGCGGGGGCTTGAGAACATCTGGCAATGCCTATTAACCGTTGCTGCAACCGTCACCCATGGCGCGGTATTCAATGGTATGACGCTGGCCCTGATGGTCTTCATAAGTCATGGTTGCTGGCACGACTTCACACACATTTGGCAGGGTCGACAGGCTGATTACCTTGGCAATATCGAGGTTTTGCGAGTAATCATACTGCTCGGCAACAGGTTGAGCGGCTGCCGTTTCAACTTCATCTGCCAGCGCAAATGTAGAAAAACCGATCAAGGCGAATGCAAGTAATTTTTTCATGTTAGTTGGCCTGCAAAGCAATCAAACAAACAAATTCACTTCATGCGCCGGATGGGCGGGGAGAAGTTGTTACATCACAGGTTGATGTAACACGAAGTACCGATCCCAATTAACTATTCTGTTTGGGATGTGCTTAGTTTACAGCGCAACTTCCGTCGTTAAATCCCGAAGCCGTACATTCACTATTACCGATTCAGTAACAATAACCACCTTGCACAGGGCTCGACGGGCCGACACCCCTGGTGTAAAACCGCGAGATAGAGCCTTGCGTGGAAACCCATCGTGCCTCAGATCCACTACTGCTTGCTGCCTGCCCTTGAGCAGCCACTGCTGAATAAATTCTACAAAAGCCAGGGTTCATCGATGCGTGCGGCTCCCGGCGGGCAACACTGGGTTGCACGCGCACCACAGCTCATCGCCGCGCTGAACCTTACGGCGGTGCCCGGTGGCAGTTGGTTGACCGGATTACTGGTGGGCAAAGAATGGCGTGCGCAGGGCATTGCCCGGGGCCTGATAGAAACGGCAACGCGCCAAGAGGAAGGCAGCGTCTGGTTGTTCTGTCATCCTGATCTGCAGGCGTTCTACGCTCGGCTGGGCTTTGCATCAGCCCACACGTTGCCCGCCCCACTGGCGGACCGCCTGGTGCGCTATCAACGCAGCAAAGCCCTGCTGGCGATGGTTCGGCCTCAATCGTCCTGATCGACCAAGCCTGGAAACAACACCTCGGTGTAACCGAACTTGGCGAAGTCGTGAATGCGCGAAGGGTACAGCCGACCGATCAGGTGGTCGCATTCATGCTGCACCACGCGGGCATGGAAGCCTTCAGCCACTCGCTGAATCGGCATGCCCTGAGGGTCAACGCCTTCATAACGAATACGGGTATAGCGCGGTACTACACCACGCAGACCCGGCACCGACAGGCACCCTTCCCAACCGTCCTCGACTTCAGTGCCTAACGGTGTGATCACCGGGTTGAGCAGGATGGTCTGCGGCACGGCCTCGGCATCCGGGTAACGCTCGCTGCGCTCGAAACCAAAGATGACCAACTGCAGGTCAACACCGATTTGAGGTGCAGCCAGCCCGACCCCGCCAACATGGCGCATGGTCTCGAACATGTCAGCAATCAACTGCTCCAACTCGAGGCTGCCATACAGATAGGCTGGCACCGGTGGTGCGATGCGCAACAGGCGCTCATCGCCCATTTTCAGGATTTCACGAATCATGGGGCATTCGACTCAACGTTCGGGATCGGATTCAGGCTGGAGCGAATGATCGCGACCAAGTCCGGAAACATGCTTTTTATCATGGCTATGATCGTCATCGGTAAACGCCTTTTTGCCGAGGGTGCTGATCTCCTCGCACATATGGTCGATCACCGCGTTCATCTCTGCGCCCAACAGCAACACCGCCGCCGAGATATAGAAGTACAGCAACAGCACAATGATCGCACCGATACTGCCGTACATGGCGTTGTAATCGGCAAAGGTCTTGACGTAATAACCAAAGCCCAGAGACGCAATGATCCATACCACTACCGCCAACACCGACCCCGGTGTGATCAGACGGAATCTCTGCTTCACATCTGGCATCACGTAATAGATCAATGCCACCGCCACCATCAACAAAATGACAATGGCCGGCCAGCGCAGCACCATCCAGAGCGTAACGATGAAGTCCTCCATGCCCACCTGCGACGCGACCCAGGCCATCACCTGCGGCCCGAGCACCATGAAGGCTGCGGCAGCCAGCAACATACCGGCAATGCCCACGGTGTAGATGATCGACAGCGGAAAACGCTTCCAGATAGGCCGTTGCTCGACCACATCATAGGCCGCGTTCATCGCACTCATCATCAACCGTACGCCCGCCGATGCCGTCCACAGCGCAACAACAATACCAATCGAAAGCAACCCACCCTTGGACTGCTGCAACTGGTCAATCACCGGGTTGACCTGCTCCAGCGCCTGCGGCGGCAGCACCAGCTCAGACTGCAAACGCAACCAGGAGAAAAAGTCCGGCAGGTGCAGGAACCCGATCAATGCAATCAGGAACAGCAGGAAGGGGAACAGCGAAAACAGCATCTGGTAAGCCAGTGCCGACGCATAGGTGGACATCTCATCATTGAGAAACTCGCGGACCGTTCTCACCAGCACACGGTGAAGCGGCAAGCCGCGCAAGTCGGGAAATATCATGGCGTCTCCTGTCACTGCTCGACAGTCATCGGCAGGTTCCATGTGCGCGGTAACAGTGATCAACTCACGTTAGTCTAAATGAGCAACGGGCAGGCAGCACAACGCAACTGCAAAGAGATCAATCGCCCCATTGACCCACACTGCGCCCTCAACGTTCCATTTTTCTTGCCGTGCGCTCTCTGTGGGACGCAGGCTTGCCTGCGATGGCTTCAGCGCAGATGCCAGTGAGTACACTGGTGCCTGCATCCTTGGCAATCGCCTAAAGCCTTGGAAGCGGCCAGCTTGCCCCTCTTCAAGCAGCCCGGTCTATGGGACGGGCGACACGCGGAAGATGTGGAAGTCGCGCCTCGAAAAAGGCCAGTAGATGATCAAGCTCGCAGCATTTGGCAAACAACGGTGCGACACTAAGGGCATTCTCCTTCATATAATTGTCATACCAAGCAAACTCCAAACCCACTAACCCCTGCTTTTTATCAATAACAACCTCTGTAAATTCAGACCACTCAAAGGTTCTCAGATGAAATATCGTGTGTACCCCACGATAGACTTTCGAATTCATTGACGCACGCAACAGCATCACTTTGACTGGCCCGATCACGGCATAAATCAGATAACTAGCGTCGCGGTCGAGGCTTGCCATGCAGGCAAAGAGAATCGCCGTAACAATCGCGAGACACGTCAAGAACCTCAGCGTCCACTCTGGAAAATTTTTCCATTCACAAAATTCTGCGCCAGATGCTGTAAAGCGGTAGGCGAAATTCATGCGCTGATGGGTCATGCATACCGCAGGGGTCGATATGAAAAAGAAAAATAGAACATAGATCAATGTCTTCGAAAAACCAGGTTCGAATACTGAAGTAAAATATTGGTAAAGTGCGAGCCCAAAAACTATCGACAACATCACAACCAATAGGCCATTGGCTATGGTCGTATTATAGTTTCGCGCCTTGATCCTCCATCCCAGCAGCTCTGGTTCATGTGCATACATCCACGTCAGTTGCGGCGGCAGTTCTCGTGGCGTGCCCCAGTGATCCAGCAGGGACTTCACGCCAGATAAACCTTCTAAAACCTTCATTTCGCCATCCCCTCGGGCATCAAAATGCTACGCCCTTTCAACTGACTGGAGACTACGCGGCAGTTCTGGAACCTGCTTTTCAAGAAACGCCAAGATAGTGTCAAACTCTCGCCGCCGCGCATACAGCGGCGCAGTGCTGATTTTACTGATGTTCAGATAGTTGTCATACCAAGCAAACTTCAAGCCGACCAATTTTTGCTTACGATCAACTTCCACCTCTGTAAACTCAGACCACTCAAAGGTTCTCAGATGAAATATCGTGTGCACCCCACGATAGACTTTCGAATTCATTGACGCACGCAACAGCATCACTTTGGCTGGCCCGATCACGGCATAAATCAGATAACTAGCGTCGCGGTCGAGGCTTGCCATGCAGGCAAAGAGAATCGCCGTAACAATCGCGAGACACGTCAAGAACCTCAGCGCCCACTCTGGAAAATTTTTCCACTCACAAAATTCTGCGCCAGATGCTGTAAAGCGATAGGCAAAATTCATGCGTTGATGGGTCATGCACGAAACAGTAAATGCCATGAGACAGAAAAAAAACACGCAGGACAGCGTTCGCCAAGGCTGATCAGTACCTTCATAGACGTCATACATAATGAAGCACAATGCCAAGGTAAAAAAAAGCATGAAAACAAACATCCCATTAGCGACAGCGGTATTGTAGTTTCGCGCTTTTATCCTCCAGCTCAGCAGCTCTGGTTCACTTGCATACTTCCACGTCAGTTGCGGCGGAAGTTCTCGTGGCGTAGCCCAGTAGCTCAGCAGGGACCTCACTCCAAACAACCCTTCTGAAACCTTCATTTCGCCATCCCCTCTGGCACCTGAAGGTTCAACCCATAGATGCTGTGTTTCTCCAACTTCTGTTCTTCAGGCAGCATGTCGGTGAACAGCGTATTTTGACGCTCGGCCTCACGCAAATCGTCGCGCAAGGCCACGCGGAACATGTAGCCACGAGCGTCTGCACGTTGATTGAGCGGTGGCGGGTAATGCACTTCCAGCTCCAGCGCTGTATTGCTCTTGGGTGTCGCCACCCAGGCCTGCCATACGCGATGTTGATCCTTGGCCTGATAGGCAAAATCGCTCTGTAATTGCTGGCCACCGGCGGCCTCTGGCAGTTGCCCGGCCAGCTCAGGATCAACCCAATGGCCTCGCAGAAAGTGCTCGTAGAGTGGGCTCTGCTGCTGCGGCGTGTGATAGACCGGCGAGCCTTCACTGTCAATCACCACCGGTTGCAGCTGGACAATACTGCCCGCCAGCGTAGCGGGGAGCAGCAGTTGCACCCAGAACCCCAGGCAACGTTGTGGCCCTCGGTCCGGGTAGGTGTATACCGCCCGGGCCCAGACGCTGGGCCGCTGCAGGATCTCCAGCAAAGCCATCAGTTGGGTTCTATGGCCATCAATGCCAACCCAGCTGTCCTCCGGTGCCTTGCCCCAGCTACAGCGGTACAACCAGAGGCGCAAGCCTTCGCGCTTGTAGAGGTTGGCACGCGCCGAGAACAGTAAATAGGCCATACCGAGTGCGGCCAGAATCATGGTAACCGGTGAGGACATGATCCAGGCAAAGTTGAACCAGTAACCTAAAACAGCACCTACGATCTGAACGGTTGCAACACCGCTCATTCCTATAAGTGCACCCCACTTCAGTTTGAGTAAACGCTCTTCATCCTCACTACTCGCACCCGCAATATCCTTGGACACCTGCCACGCCTCAACACCCGCAGCAATTGCACCAAGCGCCGCCCAGGTCGCGGTACGGGCAATCAATCGCTTGGCATATTGGGCAAATGTCATGTTGCTTTCTGCAAGCCAGGCTTTAACGCCCGCTTCAGCAAGTTTGGCGATTTTGCTTCTTACAGGTGCAGACATCCCCTGCGCCCGATTCCACGCCGGGCCCACGCACACGGCCATCATTGCGTTACCGGTATAGGCCGCATTGGCGGTCATCATCCGCAGTTCGCTGTTG
>NZ_JAZBQR010000017.1:0-108188 GCF_036348395.1 Pseudomonas sp. AL 58 | reverse complement strand
TCGACAGCGCAACATCATCGAGCGCATGTTCGGCTGGCTGAAAGAGAACCGCCGAATCGTCACGCGCTTCGACAAACAACTTATTCAGAACACCATCGTCAGCGCGCCAGATGAGCTTCGCGAGACATTACGAAAACTGACGCGAATGCAGTTGATTCGAATGCTGGCAGCGTCGCGGCCGGATTTATCTGACTACCGTCAGCTCGCGTCCGCATATCGAATAGCCCTAAAAACACTGGGCAGACGGTATCTGGAACTACATGATGAAATAGCCGATCTGGACGTTATGATTGCGGGCTTGGTTGACGATCTTGCGCCAGACTTGGTTTCTCGCAATGCCATCGGTTATGAGACAGCCGCTCAGCTTCTCCTGACAGCTGGAGACAACAGCGATCGCTTCCGCTCAGAATCTAGTTTCGCTGCCCTTTGTGGCGTCAGCCCTGTCCAGGCATCTTCAGGAAAGGTTAGCCGTCATCGCCTCAATCGAGGTGGCGACCGTGCTGCCAATAGCGCTTTGCACATCATCGCAATCGGGAGGCTGAGGACAGACGCTCGAACCCAGGCTTATGTCAGCAGGCGTATCGCGGAAGGCCACTCAAAGCTTGAGGCGATCCGATGCCTCAAGCGGTATATCGCGAGAGAAGTTTACGGCATCATCCAAAGCCGAAACCGCATCATCAACCAAGTCGCAATATCCACTTGACGTTTAGAAGGGCGTCCAAGGAAGCCAATACAGCAGCCGAAGCTTCCGTCAGCGGCTGTGGCGTTATCGCTTCAAGCAGAGCATGAGTTGGCGTGGAAACTGCCACGATAATGCACCGATGGAACGGTTGTTTCGCAGCCTGAAAACGGAATGGGTACCGACCGTGGGCTATATGAGTGCTTCGCTGGCACAGCAGGATATTGGTCGGTTTCTGATGCAGCGCTACAACTGGCAGCGACCGCATCAGTTCAACAGCGGGCTGGCGCCCGCTGTTGCCGAAGAAAAACTTAACGCAGTATCCGGGATTAGTTGACCACTACAATCCCAGCACTCACCCCAGAACCACCTCACCACAAAACACCCCCCGCCGTTCCTTGCGCCCAATATGCTGGTGCTTGCTCTCCTCGTACACCTTGGCAAACCGTGACTTATCCACAGCCGGGTACGCTTTCAGTGCGTCGTACACCAGCGCGTCGTACCGTGCTTCTGTGATGAAGCGATAAATTTCCCGGTGGTAGAAAAAGCCAAACTGAAAACCCAGGGTTTCGCTCAGGTTTTCGGGCGCTTTCAGGAAGCAGTTCTCAAGGTCGATGGCATGGGCAGGGGCGTCGCCGGTATTGGCGAGCATCACATTCGCGGCCCACAGGTCCATGTGGATGATGCCTTTGCTGTTCAGGGCTTGCAGCAATTCGAACGCTTTTGCAATGAGGTGTTCTACCCCATGAGGGTTGGCATTCACCCATTCCAGGCCATCGGTGTGGTCGGGCAGTAGCTCGGTGATGATGATCACGTCGTTTGCCAGCCCCACAGGCGAGCGGGTGTAGCCAAAGGCGATCAACGACGGCACGCGTACACCGCGCCGTTGGGCTTCAGCCGTGTTCATCAACTCTTCTATGGGCCAGTCATACATACCGCAGCGTTTGGCGCTGCCTCTGGCGATACGCATTTTTTTCTTGAAGGTGTCGATAGGCTGGCGTTTTGCGAACAGGCGGCAACCGCTGCTGAGTACCGGCGCACTCACGCGTTTGTCTTGGCGTGCCTGGTTTAGCAAATGTTTCATCGCATCAGCGACACGGGGCGTAATCGGCGTGCTGAAGTGCAGGGTCGAGCGCTGATGGGTGTAGGTAAAAGGGAAGTCCTTGACCAGTTGTTTCGCATCCCTGCCCACGTTTGAAGACCTATATCAAAATGCCATGTGACTGATGAACATAGCATTTTTAGGTTTTTTTACATTTTTTTTACATTTCCTTTACGAATTTTGCATTCGTTTGGGTGGGTGTCTGTTGAGGTATGCAGGCAAGGCTGGGGGCGAACGCGTTGTCGAATTTAGTAAAAAATCCTCGGCTTATCGCGTTTGACGCACGGCACTCAGGGGCTAGGTTTCAGGGGCAGCCAAGGAAAAGCTGCCTCAGCAAGCAAACGACCTAAGGAGTGTCACCTTATGCGCCATATGTACTTGTCCTCTCTGCTGTTAGCCCTGTTCGCGACCTTTTCATTGCCCGCTTCGGCGGCGCCAACGGCCCCGGCCCAGCCTGTCGCTCAGGTTGTTGTTGAGCAAAGCGTGGGTAAGGTTGATTTGAATAAAGCCAGTGCCGCTGCCCTGCAAAGTGAATTGACCGGTATCGGTAAAGCCAAGGCCGAGGCTATCGTCGCCTACCGTGAGGCTCACGGTGACTTTGCGTCGGTTGATGAGCTGCTGGAGGTCAAGGGTATTGGCAAAGCGCTGCTGGAGCGCAATCGCGATAAGTTGACGGTTAACTGATCGGGAGTGGGGCGGATGTGTCGGCGCGGCGTTGTGAGCGTTTGGCGCTGGGGAGGTGTTGCCTTCCATCGCGGGCAAGCCCGCTCCTACTTTTTGGACTGCCTCCGAGAAATTGGACACAAATCCATCCCTTGGTGGGCAGTCCATTTTTTCGGGCGGGCTCGGTCCCGCATGTTTAGCGGTCCTTGGCGTCTTTGGCGTCCATTTCGGCGTTGCGTTCGTGAATGCGCTTGAGCTGTTCTTCGGTCAGCGGCAGTTTTTGTGCGGTGTCGCGCAGCAGCATCAGGCCGCCTATGATGGAGCCAAGGGCAACCACCATGATCAACCAGGCATACCAAGGCATGGGGTGCTCCTTGTCCAGTGTTGGGTGTAGTACCTGAAGTATAAGAGGGCTAGCGGGTTGACGGCGAATTCGTCATCAGTGGGCCCCCTTGCGCCGCTGCATCGGCTACAATGCGCGCCGATTTCGACTTGCCAAGAGACTTGCCCATGTCCGTCTGCCAGACGCCTATTATCGTCGCCCTGGATTTCCCCTCCCGTGACGCCGCCTTGAAGCTGGCCGATCAGCTGGACCCTAGCCTGTGCCGGGTCAAAGTCGGTAAGGAGCTGTTCACCAGCAGCGCTTCGGGCATCGTCGAGAGCCTCTGTGAAAAAGGCTTCGAGGTGTTTCTCGACCTGAAATTCCACGACATTCCGAACACCACCGCCATGGCTGTCAAAGCGGCTGCCGAAATGGGCGTGTGGATGGTGAACGTGCATTGCTCCGGTGGCCTGCGCATGATGGCGGCCTGCCGTGACGTGCTGGCCCAGCGCAGCGGCCCTCAGCCGCTGCTGATTGGTGTTACCGTGCTCACCAGCATGGAGCGCGAAGACCTGGCCGGCATCGGTCTGGACATCGAGCCGCAAGAGCAGGTGCTGCGCCTGGCTGCGCTGGCCGAGAAGGCCGGTATGGACGGCCTGGTCTGCTCGGCTCTGGAAGCCCCGGCGCTGAAGGCAGCTCACCCGTCGCTGCAACTGGTCACCCCGGGTATCCGCCCTGCGGGCAGCGCTCAGGATGACCAGCGCCGTATCCTGACACCTCGTCAGGCGCTGGATGCCGGCTCCGACTACCTGGTGATCGGTCGTCCGATCAGCCAGGCCGCCGATCCAGCCAAGGCGCTGGCCGACGTGGTTGCCGAGATCAGGGCTTAAGCACCAGCTTGCCGAAATTTTCCCCGTTAAACAGCTTCAACAGGGTTTCGGGGAAGGTTTCCAGCCCTTCGACCACGTCCTCCCGGCTTTTCAGCATGCCGGTGGCCAGCCAGCCGGCGATTTCCTGCGCGGCGGCGGCAAACTGCGGGGCGTGGTCCATCACCACAAAGCCTTCCATCCGTGCCCGATTCACCAGTAGCGACAGGTAGTTGGCCGGCCCTTTGACCGCCTGCTTGTTGTTGTACTGGCTGATGGCGCCGCAAATCACCACTCGCGCCTTGAAGTTCAGGCGGCTGAGCACGGCATCCAGGATGTCGCCGCCAACATTGTCGAAGTAGATATCCACACCCTTGGGGCACTCGCGCTTGAGGCCTTCGAGGACGTCTTCGGTTTTGTAGTCAATGACGCCATCGAAGCCCAGCTCATCGATCAGGTAGCGGCATTTTTCCTGCCCACCGGCAATGCCGACCACGCGACACCCTTTGAGCTTGGCGATCTGCCCGGCGATGCTGCCAACCGCACCGGCCGCGCCGGATATCACCACGGTTTCACCGGCCTTGGGTGCGCCAACGTCCAGCAGGGCGAAGTAGGCGGTCATGCCGGTCATGCCCAGTGCCGACAGGTAGCGCGGCAGCGGTGCCAGCCGTGGGTCGATGGTGTAGAAGCCTTTGGGCTCCCCGAGGAAGTAGTCTTGTACGCCGAGTGCGCCGTTGACGTAGTCGCCCACGGCGAAGTCGGGGTGTTTCGAGGCGATCACTTCGCCAACGCCCAGGGCACGCATCACTTCACCGAGTGCCACCGGCGCAATGTACGACTTGCCCTCATTCATCCAGCCGCGCATGGCCGGGTCTAGTGACAGGTAGAGGTTTTTGACCAGCACCTGGCCGTCTGCCGGTTCGTCGACGGGCACCTGCTCAAAGGTGAAGTCATCCCGCGTCACGGCGCCCACTGGGCGTTTGGCGAGCAGGAAACGGCGGTTGTTCAAGGCGGGCATGGCGTCGTTCTCTAATGAAAAGGTCAAGCCTGTTCATAGCCCCTGCGGGCTTTATCGGCAAGGGTTAGCGTTTGGCGAAATACTCGATGATTGATCTGGGTGATTGAGCCTGAAGGGCTGTTTGCCGAATGTGGCCTGTCACGTACTGCGGGTATTTTCAGGCAGTAACCCAGGCATCTTCAGCGCGACCTTCAGGTTACTGAAAACGACGCACACCTAGCTTTTTGCCATTATTCCGACGCCAAAGGCTTGTGCGGCGGCTTGCGTGATTGCCACTCTGCGTCCTGGGGATTTTCCGGGGTTTCCGGGATGGCAGCAGGGGAGCGGGGCGCAATGAATTCGGCCAGCAAGGGTGGTTTTGCCAATTGGGGAATGGCTCGCAAGATGGGCCTTGGGTTTAGCCTGGTGTTGTTGTTGACGACGCTGGTAGCGGGGCTGGGTGTTGCCGCGTTGTTTGGAGTAGGCAAACGGTTCGATGGCCTCAAGCAAATGACTGCGGTCAACGATGCGTTGTTGCAGGTACGCCTGCGTGAGCAGACTTACGCGCTGACGTCCGATCCCAAGGCGGTTGAAGCCTTGCACCAAGGGGTGGAGGTTTTGCAGGCGCAGGCCCGCGAACTGCCGCAGCTGGCCAGCGCGAGTGTCGAGCCGTCACTGCTTGCCTATCGCCAGGCATTCGACCAGGTCGTCGAGTTGACTCAGGCCAAGGAGCTGGCGCTGGACATGGCCAATTGGTCGGTCTCCAGCGTGGCCAACAACCTTGACGTCTTGCAAGCCGGGCTCGCGGATGACGGCACCTGGACCCTGAAAGACTCGCAGGGCACGCGAGGGGCAGAGTTCGTTGAGCAGGCCGGTCAGGTCGCCCAGGTGGCGCGGCTGATGCTGCTGGCCATGGACGAGGCCCGGGTACGGCTGGAGCAGAGCCGCAAGGGCGCAGAGGACGTTCGTCAGGGGCGTATCGAGCAGGCGGAGCAAGCGGCAGCGCTGGTCGCGCAATTGAAGGGCAGTGTGCAGGATGCCGGTTACCAGGCCGTGCTCACGGAGGTGGCCACCCATATTGCCAGCTTTGGCGAGAAACTCGGCGAATACACCGACCTGCTGGCCCGCGAACAACAACTTAAACAGCAGCTGCAGCAGCGCGCCGAGCAGGTCATGGCGCAGGTCGATCAGGCGTCGACCGCCGAAGAAGCAGCCATGCAGGCTGAGCTTGGGCGCAACACCTGGCTGATTATTGCCGCTTCACTGTTGGCGCTGGTGGTGGGTGTTGTTGCCGCATGGTTGATTACGCGGGCAATCGTTGGGCCGTTGCGCCGGGTGATTGGCCGTGCCCAGCAGATCGCTGCTGGCGATTTGAGCGGCGACATTGCCGTTGATCGGCATGATGAGGTGGGCCAGTTGCTTCTGGCCATGCAGCAGATGGGCAGTGGCCTGGCGGGTATCGTCAGTGGGTTGCAGGTAGGTATCGAGCAGTTGGCCGGCAATGCTCAGTCGTTGTCGGCCGTCACCGAGCAGACTAACCGTGAGGTCAGCAGCCAGAAGGAGGAAACGGAACAGGTTGCCACGGCCATGCACCAGATGACCGCGACCGTTCACGATGTGGCCCGCAATGCCGAAGAAGCCGCTCAAGC
Source organism: Pseudomonas sp. AL 58 (assembly GCF_036348395.1). Classification (NCBI taxonomy): domain Bacteria; kingdom Pseudomonadati; phylum Pseudomonadota; class Gammaproteobacteria; order Pseudomonadales; family Pseudomonadaceae; genus Pseudomonas; species Pseudomonas sp. AL 58. Next base: position 101,910 of record NZ_JAZBQR010000017.1, on the reverse strand, counting down.
GGCCCAGGCGGCGGATGACAAGGTTGAGAGCGGCCATCAGGTGGTGCGCCAGAGCATGCAGCGTATCGAGGCGTTGGCCAGTGCTTCCACGTCGGCCAGTGAAGGCATCGAGCGCTTGAGTGCCGAGGTGCAGAACATCGGCAAGGTGCTCGAGGTGATCAAGAGCGTGGCGGAGCAGACCAACCTGCTGGCGCTCAACGCGGCCATCGAAGCCGCACGGGCAGGCGAGCAGGGGCGTGGTTTTGCGGTGGTCGCGGATGAGGTGCGGGCACTGGCCAAGCGTACCCAGCAGTCCACCGAAGAAATCGAGCGGTTGGTCAGCAGCCTGCGCAGTAACGCCCAGGCTTCGGTTGAACAGATTCAGGGCAGTGGTGAGCTGGTCAAACTGGCCGTTGCCGATGCACTGCAGACGGAGAGTGCCTTGGGCAGTATTGCGGCTGCAGTGTCGTTGATTCAGCAGATGAATCAGCAGATTGCCGCCGCTGCCGAGCAGCAGAGTTCGGTGGCGGAGGAGATCAATCGTAGCGTCAGCAACATTCGCTGCAGTGCTGATCAGTCCGCGCTGGCCATGCAGGGCAATGCCAGTTCAAGTATTGAACTGGCACAGCTGGGCACCGAGTTGAAAGGGATGGTCGGGCACTTCCGCTTGTGAGGGCTGGTGCTGCCCACCTAAGGCCGCCGCGCTCAGGCGGCCTTGCGCCAGTTCAGAATCATTAGCGTCAGTACCCCAGCCACGATCCCCCAGAACGCCGAACCCACGGAAAACAGCGTGAAGCCCGAGGCGGTGACCATAAAGGTGATCAGTGCTGCTTCACGCTCCTTGGCTTCGTTCATGGCCACGGTCAACCCGTTCATGATCGAGCCAAACAGCGCCAGGGCGGCAATCGACAGCACCAGCTCCTTGGGCAGCGCCGCGAACAAGGCCGCCAGCGTCGCCCCGAATACCCCGGCAATACCGTAGAAAATCCCGCACCAGACGGCGGCGGTGTAGCGCTTGCTCGGGTCTTCGTGGGCATGCGGGCCGGTGCAGATGGCCGCGCTGATGGCGGCAAGGTTGATGCCGTGCGAGCCGAACGGTGCCAGCACCAGCGAGGCTAGGCCAGTAACCGTGATCAGTGGCGAGGCTGGCACTTGATAACCATCGGCGCGCAGCACAGCGATACCTGGCATGTTTTGCGACGTCATGGCGACGACAAACAGCGGGATACCAATGCTGATGGTGGCGGCGAGTGAGAAGGACGGGGTTGTCCACACCGGCGTTGCCACTTCCAGGCTGAAGCCGCTGAAGTCCAGCAGGCCAAGGGCGCCGGACAGCGCCGTACCCACCAGCAAGGCCGCGAGCACCGCATAGCGAGGCGAGAGGCGCTTGATCACCAGGTAGCTGAAGAACATCCCCAGTACCAGCAGGGTGCGGTGCTGGGCTGCAATGAAAATCTCGCTGCCGATCTTGAACAGAATGCCCGCCAGCAAGGCCGACGCCAGTGAGGCTGGGATTCGCTTGACCAAGCGCTCGAAGCTCCCGGTCAGGCCGCAGATCACCACCAGCACGGCGCAGGTGATGTAGGCACCGATGGCTTCGCCATAGTTGACGCCGCCCAGGCTGGTAATCAACAACGCTGCCCCCGGGGTTGACCAGGCGATGGTCACCGGTGTGCGGTAGCGTAACGACAGGCCGATGCTGCAAACCGCCATGCCAATCGACAGGGCCCAGATCCAGGAAGAAATTTGCCCGCTGCTAAGCCCAGCCGCCTGACCCGCCTGGAACATCAATACCAATGAACTGGTGTAGCCGGTGAGCATGGCGATAAAGCCGGCGACCACTGCGGAGGGTGAAGAGTCGGCCAGTGGGCGCAGGTGCGCAGAAGTGGCGTCGGTCATGCGGGCAGTCCTTGTTCGTGTGTAAGCAGATTTTTCAGACTAACCTGCACTACCGCGATGTTTGCAGTACAGCAATCGTTGCATTTGGCCGTACAGTCACCAACTATTGCAGACAGTTTCGTTTCAGCACTCAAAAGGGGAGGGGAAATGTACAAGGTCTATGGTGATTACCAGTCGGGCAACTGCTACAAGATCAAGCTGATGCTCCACCTGCTGAACCTGCCCTATGAGTGGCACCCCATCAACATCCTCAGTGGCGACACCGAGACCCCCGAGTTTCTTGCCAAGAACCCTAACGGCAAGGTGCCGGTGCTGGAGCTTGAGGACGGCACCTGCCTGTGGGAGTCCAACGCCATTTTGAACTTCCTCGCGGACGGTACGGAGTATTTGCCCACCGAGCCGCGCCTGCGAACCCAGGTGCTGCAATGGCAGTTTTTCGAGCAGTACAGCCATGAGCCTTACCTGGCCGTGGCGCGTTTCATCCAGTTCTACCTGAGGCTGCCTGAAGACCGGCTGGACGAGTACAAGAAGCTGCAAAAAGGCGGGCACAAGGCCTTGCGGGTGATGGAGAAGCAGCTGCAGCTAACGCCTTATCTGGTGGGCGATGAGTATTCGATTGCCGACGTGGCCTTGTATGCCTACACCCATGTCGCCCATGAAGGCGGCTTCGACCTTTCTGGTTACCCGGCGATCCAGGCATGGCTCAAGCGCGTGGCCAGCCATCCACGCCATGTGACCATGCTGGGCTAACTATCCTGAAGTCGCGGCGCCTGCCTCGGTGGGCCGCGCAGGGCATGTGGGTTTTCTGTTGGAGCTGGCTTGCCTGCGATGGCCTCGGCGGGGTGCCAGTGAGTGCGCGGCGTTTGCATCGCGGGCAAGCCCGGCTCCTACAGCTGGCGCGGGGCCTGTTGGAGCTGGCTTGCCTGCGATGGCGTCGGTGGGGTGACCGTGAGTACGCGGCGCCTACAGGTTGCATTTTCTGTTGGAGCTGGCTTGCCTGCGATGGCGTCAGCGGGGTGCCCGTGAGTTCGCGGCGTTTGCATCGCGGGCAAGCCCGGCTCCTACAGGTTGCGCGGGCTCTGTTGGAGCAGGCTTGCCTGCGATGGCGTCGGCGGGGTGCCCGTGAGTACGCGGCGTCTGCATCGCGGGCAAGCCCGGCTCCTACAGCTGGCGCGGGCTCTGTTGGAGCAGGTTGGCCTGCGATGGCGTCGGTGGGGTGTCAGTGAGCTCGCGGCGTCTGCATCGCGGGCAAGCCCGGCTCCTACAGCTGGCGCGGGGCCTGTTGGAGCTGGCTTGCCTGCGATGGCGTCGGCGGGGTGCCCGTGAGTACGCGGCGTCTGCATCGCGGGCAAGCCCGGCTCCTACAGCTGGCGCGGGCTCTGTTGGAGCAGGTTGGCCTGCGATGGCGTCGGTGGGGTGTCAGTGAGCTCGCGGCGTCTGCATCGCGGGCAAGCCCGGCTCCTACAGCTGGCGCGGGGTCTGTTGGAGCTGGCTTGCCTGCGATGGCGTCGGCGCGGTGACAGTGAGTTCGCGGTGTCTGCATCGCGGGCAAGCCCGGCTCCTACAGGTTGCGCGGGCTCTGTTGGAGCTGGTTGGCCTGCGATGGCGTCGGTGGGGTGTCAGTGGGTTCGCGGTGTTTGCATCGCGGGCAAGCCCGGCTCCTACAGGTTACGTGGGGTCTGTTGGAGCTGGCTTGCCTGCGATGGCGTCGGCGCGGTGACAGTGAGTTCGCGGCGTTTGCATCGCGGGCAAGCCCGGCTCCTACAGGTTACGTGGGGTCTGTTGGAGCTGGCTTGCCTGCGATGGCTTCGGCGGGGTGTCAGTGGGTTCGCGGTGGCTGCATCGCGGGCAAGACCCGCTCCTACAGCTTTGCGCGGGCTCTGTTGGAGCAGGCTTGCCTGCGATGGCGTCGGTGGGGTGTCAGCGAGTTCGCGGCGTTTGCATCGCGGGCAAGCCCGGCTCCTACAGGTTACGTGGGGTCTGTTGGAGCTGGCTTGCCTGCGATGGCGTCGCCTCAGGCTGCTGAGAAGCGCTGATCCAGGTACGCGATGATCGCCTTGGATTCATACATCCAGGTGGTCTTGCCGTCTTCTTCGATGCGCAGGCACGGTACTTTGATCTTGCCGCCACCTTCCAGCAGGGCCTGGCGATGCTGTTCGTCGTTCTTTGCATCACGCAGGGCCACTGGCACGTTGAGGCGGTGCAGGGTGCGGCGGGTTTTCACGCAGAAAGGGCAGGCGTGGAACTGATACAGGCTCAGGCCTTTTGCATGCTGTTCGATCTTGGCTTGTGCGGCCGGGTCACGCTTGAGTTTGCGCGGGCGGGTGATCAGGTCGAGAACGACGATCAGTTGGCCGAGGCCAATGCGAAGGGCTTTGACGATCATGACGGCATCTCACAATAAAAAGCCGACCCCGTGAGGTCGGCTTGAAGGTGTACAACCGATCACTTGATCAGGTTGAGGAACTCGCTGCGGGTGGCGGCATTTTCGCGGAACTCACCCAGCATCACCGAGGTGACCATGGACGAGTTCTGCTTTTCTACGCCGCGCATCATCATGCACATGTGCTTGGCTTCAATGACCACGGCCACGCCGAGGGCGCCAGTCACTTGCTGGACAGCATCGGCGATCTGGCGGCTGAGGTTTTCCTGGATCTGCAGGCGGCGGGCATACATGTCGACGATACGCGCGACTTTCGACAGGCCCAGCACCTTGCCAGATGGGATGTAGGCAACATGCGCCTTGCCGATGAACGGCAGCAGGTGGTGCTCGCACAGCGAGTACAGCTCGATGTCCTTGACCAGGACCATTTCGCTGTTGTCGGAGCTGAACAGCGCTCCGTTGGTCACCTCTTCCAGGGTTTGGGAATAACCGCGGCAAAGGTACTGCATGGCCTTCGCGGCACGCTTGGGCGTGTCGAGCAGGCCCTCGCGGGAGACATCCTCGCCCAGTTGGCCGAGGATCGCGGTGTAGTTCTGTTCCAGGGACATGGATCTACCTGTGGGGAATAATCGCAAACGCGAAGGGTACGGCGGCGGCGGCGGCGCTGCAAGCACAGCTTACTCGTCGCGTCCTTCGAGCATGGTACGTTTGAGCATGACATACACCGCGCCAGTGCCGCCGTGACGGGCCTGGCAGGAGGTGAAACCCAGCACCTGCGGATGTTGACGCAGCCAGGTGTTGACGTGGCTCTTGATCATTGGCCGTTTGCCATCCAGGCGTACCGCCTTGCCGTGGGTGACCCGTACACAGCGCACCTCGAAGCGGGTGGCTTCGGCGAGGAAGTCCCAGAGGGTTTCCCGGGCTTTTTCCACGCTCATGCCATGCAGGTCGAGGCTGCCCTCAAAGGCGATCTGCCCAAGCTTGAGCTTGCGCATCTGGCTTTCCTGGACACCGTCACGGCTCCAGTGCAGGTCATCTTCCGGGCCGACATCGATCACGAACTGGTCGGAAAGCCCGTCGACTATTGTCTGGTCGCTGCGCACGGTTGCGGCTTGGCGCAGGCCGGCCAATTGCTTGCGGTCGGCCTTGGGTTTGCCAATCTCTGCGCGATCATGCTTGATCGGCTTGACGCCGCGCACTTCGCTCTTGAACAGGGAAAAATCGTCGTCTTGCATGTAAGCCTCCGCCTGGGCGGCGCAGTTTACGCGACTCCCCGCGTCTCGTTAATTCAATCGTGCTTTTTCATCAAGTGTGGTGCCAGGTTGAGTTCCCGGCCACGCCGCAGCCGTGCCCGGCAACGGCGCCACAGCCATACGCCCAGCCACAGCAGCAACACGCCCGCGCCGACGATGACAGCCGCCGCGGCACGGTTGTTGGCCAGCTCGCCCAAGGCGGGTGCATGGCCAAACAGGCTGGCGGTGCCAGCCATCGCCAGCAGTACGCCAAGGGTCGCCAGCAGGGCCGAAAAGGCAGCCGCAAAACGCATTGACCAATTACGCGGTTCGCGTGAGCGAAGGCGCTTGGCGTCGAAACCATCGGATAACTTCATTCCGATTTCCTCTATGGATATCGGGCCTTCGACCTGAAAGTACCGATGTGGTTCCGCCAGCTGTCAGGTCAAATCAGGCTAGCGACTTGGGTCACGCAGGCAAAGTTGTCGGCCATGATCGCCATTTCACTTTGCTGGATCTGCGCTGCGGGTATCACGCCGCCCTTGAAGGGCAGGTCGCGGGTGGTGCAGGCGTCTTCGACCAGGGTGCAGCGGTAGCCGTAGTCCTTGGCCCGACGTACGGTGGTGCTGACGCTGGAGTGGCTCATGAAGCCGCAGACAATCAGGTCCAGATGACCGAGTTTCTGCAGTTCCTCATGAAGCTTGGTGTTCTTGAACGCGTTAGGCATGCGTTTTTCGATGATGACTTCATCGCCCTGTGGCTCGAGGCCGGGGATGAACTCGCCACGTTCGCCCTGTGGGTCGAACAGGCCGCCAACCGTACCGAGGTGGCGTACGTGAATCACTGGTCGGCCGGCCTTGCGCGCCGCGTCGAGCAGTTTGCCGATGTTGGCCACGGCTTCGTCCATGCCTGACAGCGCCAGAGGACCACTCAGGTACTCTTTCTGCGCATCGATAATCACCAGGCTGGCGTTACTCAGCTTGGCCGGCGGATAACCGCGACCGCTGAGGTGGAACATCGTCATTGGAACGGACATCAGGGGCTCCTTTGGATAGGGCTTTTCGCCTATTCTCCCCTGCTTGGACGCAGATGTGAATCGCTTAGCGTACAAGCGGCGTGGTTAGTGGCCTGCAGCCATGTTGGCCAATCGCTTAAAACGTCATGGGCAGCCATATTCCTGGCCAGGCTGTTAGAATCGCCGGTCGTTTCTCTAGGAGTCTACCGTGACCACTTCCCGCCTGCGCACCCTGCGCGACCATATTCGTTGGGCTGTCAGCCGTTTTCACGAGAAGGAGCTGTTCTTCGGCCATGGCGCCGACAACGCCTGGGACGAGGCGCGCCTGCTGGTGCTGGGCGCAGTTCACCTGCCATGGGAAGTGGCCGACAGCTACCTTGACTGCCGCCTCGAAGACGAGGAAGTAGCGCACCTTCAGGCTCTGCTCAAGCGTCGTATCGAAGACCGCGTTCCGACGGCTTACCTGTTGGGTGAGGCGTGGTTCTGCGGTATGTCGTTCATCGTCGACGAGCGTGTACTGATTCCGCGCTCACCCATTGGCGAGTTGATCGAAAAGCGTTTCGAGCCGTGGTTGGCGGCAGAGCCGCAGCGCATTCTTGACCTGTGCACCGGCTCTGGCTGCATTGGTATCGTCAGTGCCGAAGTGTTCCCGGACGCTGAAGTGGTGCTGGCCGACCTGTCCTTCGAGGCATTGGAAGTCGCCAATCAGAACATCGAGCGTCATGGCCTGGAAGAGCGCGTCTTTACGGTTCAGGGCGATGGCTTCGAGGGGCTGCCGGGTCAGCGTTTCGACCTGATCCTGTCCAACCCGCCGTATGTCGATGCCGAAGACTTCGCCGACATGCCTCAGGAGTACCACCATGAGCCGGAGCTGGGCCTTGCCTGTGGCGACGATGGCCTGGACCTGGTCCGGCGGATGCTGGCTGAAGCGGCGGATCACCTGACCGAGAAGGGCTTGTTGATTGTCGAAGTGGGCAACAGCCAGGTGCACCTGTCGGCCTTGTACCCCGAGGTGGATTTTGCCTGGCTGGACTTCGAGCGCGGTGGTCACGGCGTATTCATGCTGACGGCGCAGCAGTGCCGTGAGCATCAGGCGCTGTTTGCTTCGCGGGTGTAAGCGCTAACGGCGTCTGTATCGTTGGCAAGCCAAACCCCACAAGTACGGTGGGGCGCTTGCCAGCGATAGCACCTGCAGGTTGTCAGCGTTGGGTTGCAATCCAGATCAGCAGCCCGGCCTGGAACACGGCGAAGGCGACCAGGCAGGTGATGGTGAAGCGCAGGCCGCTGTCCTCGCGCTTGTATTTGTTCACGCGCTCGTCCCGCTCACGCAGTTGCGTTTCTTTTTCCTGCAGGGTCTGTTCGGCCTGCTGGAGCATGCCCGCAGCCTCGATGATCTCGACCTGTTGGACCTTCTCGTTGTTCCAGCCACCCTTGAGCTCACCCACCTGCACTTCCAGGTAGCGCCCCTTCATGTGCTGGACATCGGCGTACTCGACCTCCAGCCCGACGTTTTTCAGCACATGGTCACGGCGTTGGCGGGTGTCTTCGTTCAGCGCGTCCTTGCTCGGGAGTGCCGCACCCTCGATCCGGTAGTGCGACCACTTTTGTTGTGCCCACTGCACCCCTTGAGCCAGCAGAAAACGTCCGAGGCCACGGTTCAGGGGCTCCATCTGCAGGCCACTGTCAGGGCCCAAGCTCACGTGGTGCGTCTCATGGTCGACGCGGATGTCCAGGCGATTCTGCTCCTTGCGCACTTTTTGCCCAGGCAGACGAATCTCCATGCGCAGCAGGCTGTGCGTCTTGCTGTGCCGTTCGGCATAGCCGTACTGGACGAAACGCAAGGGCCGCGCACCGGTGGCCCGGTCGGTCGGCAGTGGGGCCAGGCGCAGCATGCGAAAGTGCTCCGGCTTCAGGTCTTCCCACGGCAGCGGGGCAGGTTCTGGAGCGACCGTTTCGGCGCTTGCTTCGGGGGCATCCTGGGGTGGGACATCGGTCATCACGGCAATCCTCTTGTGCGCAGCAGGCTGGCCGTAATTTGGATGCCAGCACCGGCTTATCGGCAGGGTTGGCCTGGACTGGAGTGCATTTTTCCGGAACTTCTGCTCAAGCTGCCGGCAATCGACGAATAAACTCGACGATTCTCTCGCCCAGTGCGCTGGCCAGTGGCAGCGCCGGGTTGAGGTAGCTTTGCTGTTGCTGGTGCACGTCAGCCGGGGCGATCCGCAGCATATGGTTCATGCCCTCGATCAGTGCCAGTTCGGCATCGGGTTTGGCGGCCTTCAGGCGCAGGGCATCGTCGACACTGACCTGCACGTCATGGTTGCCTTGCACGATCAGCGCCGGGATTTTCAGACGGGCAAAGGTGGCTGCCGGGTCTTGCCGGAACAGTGAAATCAAATAGGGTTGAACGCTGGGGCGCAGAATGTCCTGCAAGGGCGGGGGCACGTCGCTCGATGTATGGCCGGCTTTGAGCTGGTCGATGATCGCCTGGGCCCGTGTTTGGTAACGATCAGGTACGCGCTCGGCAATCTGGGCATGCAGCACGTCATGCACCGGGCGCCCGCTGCCAGCCACTGAAATTACTGCACTGGCCCCGGCCGGTTCGGCCGCGAGGCTGGCGATCAATGCACCTTCGCTGTGGCCCAGCAGCACCAGTGGGCCGAAGCGTGGGTCGGCGTTGAGCGCACGGCCCCAGGCTACGGCATCGGCCACATAACCCTCGACGCTCAGGTCACGTTCGTCGGGTGTCGCCTCCAGGCTGGCGGCAACGCCACGTTTGTCATAGCGCACGCTGGCGATATTGTTGCGTGCGAGCAGCAGCGCCAGGCGCTTGAGGTTGTCGGTGTGAGCCCCGTTGGGGTTGTTGCCATCGCGGTCGGTCGGGCCTGAGCCGGCAATGATCAACACCACGGGCGGCGGTCGCTCGCTGCGGGGCAGCAGCAGGCTGCCGCGCAGGATGCCGGCGCCTGTATCGAGGTCCAGGGGCCGCTGTAGAACGCTGGGGGCCGCCGCTTGGGCGAGGCTGCTGAGGCACAGAAGAAGCAGGGTGAGGGCGCGTAACATTACAGGGCCGCTGCTGGAGAGATGAAAGTTGGACACACGCCGGGCTAGAAGGTTCGCCAACAGGGATGAACTCGCCGGTTAGCCTGCGTATACTGGCGGCCTTGTTCAAATCAGGCTGATTCGCGGAGCGTCCTGCATGTCCGGCAATACCTATGGCAAGCTGTTCACTGTCACCACCGCTGGCGAAAGCCATGGTCCGGCGTTGGTCGCCATTGTCGACGGCTGCCCGCCGGGCCTCGAGCTTTCGCTGGCTGACCTGCAACACGACCTGGACCGGCGCAAGCCTGGCACCAGCCGCCACACCACGCAACGCCAGGAAGACGACGAAGTCGAAATCCTCTCTGGCGTTTTCGAAGGCCGTACCACCGGCTGCGCAATTGGCCTGTTGATCCGCAACACCGACCAGAAGTCCAAAGACTACTCGGCGATCAAGGACCTGTTCCGCCCGGCGCATGCCGATTACACCTACCACCACAAGTACGGTGTACGTGACTACCGTGGCGGTGGCCGCAGCTCGGCGCGCGAAACCGCTATGCGGGTGGCCGCCGGTGCCATCGCCAAGAAGTACCTGGCCAGCCAGGGCATCACCATTCGTGGCTACATGAGCCAGTTGGGCCCGATTGAAATCCCCTTCAAGACCTGGGAGTCGGTTGAGCAGAACGCGTTCTTCAGCCCAGACCCGGACAAAGTGCCAGAGCTGGAAGCCTACATGGACCAGTTGCGTCGCGACCAGGACTCGGTCGGGGCGAAAATCACCGTTGTCGCCGAAGGCGTCATGCCTGGCCTGGGCGAGCCGATCTTTGATCGCCTGGACGCCGAGCTGGCTCATGCACTGATGAGCATCAACGCCGTCAAGGGTGTGGAGATCGGTGCGGGCTTCGCCAGCGTGGCCCAGCGCGGTACCGAACACCGCGACGAGCTCACCCCGGAAGGTTTCCTCAGCAACAACGCTGGCGGCATTCTGGGCGGTATCTCCTCGGGTCAGCCGATTGTCGCGCACCTGGCGCTCAAGCCAACGTCGAGCATTACCACCCCGGGTCGTTCGATCGATATCGACGGTAACCCGGTCGACGTCATCACCAAAGGGCGCCACGACCCTTGCGTAGGCATCCGTGCTACCCCGATTGCCGAGGCGATGATGGCCATCGTGCTGATGGACCACCTGCTGCGTCACCGTGGGCAGAATGCCGATGTGAAGGTCAGCACGCCGGTGCTGGGCCAGTTGTAATGCCCCGAGTGTTCGATCGCGCCATGGCCGCTTGAGCCGTGGCGCCGATTCCCTACTGGCGACTGTCCAGCTTCTATCTGTTCTATTTCGCCTTGCTCGGTTCGACAGCGCCATTCCTGGCGCTGTACTTCGATCACCTGGGGTTTTCCAGTGCGCGGATCGGCGAGCTGGTGGCCATCCCCATGTTGATGCGCTGCGTGGCGCCGAATCTGTGGGGCTGGCTGGGCGATCGCACCGGCCAGCGCCTGTTGATCGTGCGGCTTGGTGCGTTGTCGACGCTGGCGAGTTTTTCGCTGATCTTCATCGATAAGAGCTACGCCTGGCTGGCGTTGGTGATGGCCCTGCATGCGTTCTTCTGGCACGCGGTGCTGCCGCAGTTCGAGGTCATTACCCTGGCACACCTGCAGGGGCAGACCGCACGCTACAGCCAGGTCCGCTTGTGGGGTTCAATCGGCTTTATCCTGGCGGTTGCGGGGCTGGGCCGCTTGTTCGAATGGCTCAGCCTGGATATCTACCCGGTGGCGCTGGCAGTGATCATGGCCGGTATCGTCCTGGCCAGCCTGTGGGTGCCCAATGCACACCCGCCCGGGCAGCATGTGCGCGATGCTGGCGAGGGGTTTATCCGGCAATTGCTTCGCCCCGGCGTGCTGGCTTTTTATACCTGTGTGGCCCTGATGCAATTGAGCCATGGGCCGTATTACACCTTTCTGACCTTGCACCTTGAGCGCCTGGGGTACAGCCGTGGCACCATTGGCCTGCTCTGGTCGTTGGGCGTGGTGGCCGAGGTGCTGATGTTTCTGGCCATGAGCTGGATCATGGCGCGGGTGTCGTTGCGCCGGGTGCTGCTGGCCAGTTTCCTGTTGGCAGCGTTACGCTGGATGCTGCTGGGCGAGTACGCCGAGCACCTGGCCGTGTTGCTGGTCGCGCAGTTGATGCACGCGGCCACCTTCGGCAGTTTTCATGCTGCAGCCATCGCCTTCGTGCAGCGCAGCTTCGGGGCGCGCCAGCAAGGGCAGGGGCAGGCGTTGTATGCCGCATTGGCTGGCACCGGTGGCGCATTGGGTGCCTTGTACTCGGGCTACAGCTGGAATGCGTTGGGCCCCACTACAACCTTTAGTATTGCCAGCGTCGCTGCCGTGGCGGCAGCCGTTATCATTGCGACTCGAATGAAAGAGGACAGGGCATGAGCCTTACCCGTGAACAATTGGCCTTGGAAATCATCGAAGCCGGGCGCTTTCTCTATGGCCGTGGCTGGTCGCCGGCCACCAGCAGCAACTATTCCACCCGCCTGGCGGCGGATCAGGCGCTGTTGACGGTCTCCGGCAAGCACAAAGGTCAGCTGGGCGTGGACGATGTCCTGGCCACCGACCTCGCTGGCAATAGCCTGGAGCCGGGCAAGAAACCCTCGGCGGAAACCTTGCTGCATACCCAGTTGTACGCCTGGCGGGCAGACATCGGGGCCGTGCTGCATACCCACTCGGTCAATGCCACGGTGCTGTCACGAGTGACCGCTGGGGACTATCTGGTGTTCGAAGACTATGAACTGCAGAAAGCCTTCAGTGGTATCTCGACCCACGAGTCGACGGTGCAGGTGCCGATTTTCGAGAACGATCAGGACATCGCCCGCCTGGCGGCCAAGGTTCAGCCCTGGCTTGAGGCACACCCCGACTGCGTCGGCTACCTGATCCGTGGCCATGGCCTGTACACCTGGGGCCCGCGCATGAGTGACGCGTTGCGTCAGGTCGAAGCCTTCGAATTCCTCTTCGAGTGTGAATTGAAAGTGCGATCGGTTACCGGTCGTTGAGTCGCTACAACTAGGAGTTGCCCCTGATGAGCAGCCTGACCGTGTACCACCAGTCCACCCCGGACATCCCGAACAAGGTGCTGACCCACGTTGAGGACATCGCCTCGACCCTGGCAGAGCAGGGCGTGCGTTTCGAGCGTTGGGCCGCCAATGCGCCGATCCAGCCGGGCGCTAGCCAGGAAGAGGTGATTGCGGCCTACCAGGCCCAGATCGACAAGCTGATGACCGAGTGCGGCTACATCACCGTCGATGTGGTGAGCCTGAACAGTGATCACCCGCAGAAGGCCGAACTGCGTGCCAAGTTTCTGGATGAACACCGCCATGCGGAAGACGAAGTGCGCTTTTTCGTCGCCGGGCGAGGCCTGTTTACCCTGCACATCGACGAGTATGTCTACGCCGTGCTCTGCGAGAAGAACGACCTGATCTCGGTGCCGGCTGGCACCCCTCACTGGTTTGACATGGGCGAGAACCCGCATTTCGTTGCCATTCGCCTGTTCAACAACCCTGAAGGTTGGGTAGCGCAGTTCACCGGCGACAAAATCGCCGATCAATTCCCGCGTATCGACGACTGACCGGAGCCTGCATGACTATCAAAGCCATCCTCACCGACATTGAAGGCACTACCAGCGCGGTGAGTTTTGTCTTCGACGTGCTGTTTCCGTTCGCGGCCAGGCACCTGCCCGATTTTGTCCGTACCCATGCGGCTGAGCCTGCCGTGGCGGCCCAATTGCAGGCTGTGCGCACCGACAGCAATGAGCCCGCTGCTGACGTTGAGCGGGTAATTGAAATCTTGCTGCAGTGGATTGCTGAAGACCGCAAGGCCACGCCACTCAAGGCGTTGCAAGGCATGGTCTGGGCCGAGGGCTATCAGGCGGGGCTACTCAAGGGCCATGTCTACCCGGATGCGGTTGAAGCGCTCAAGCGCTGGCATCAGGAAGGCTATGCCCTGTACGTGTACTCCTCGGGCTCCATTCAGGCGCAGAAGCTGATTTTCGGCTGCTCTGAAGCCGGCGACCTGACCCCGTTGTTCAGCGGGTATTTCGACACGACGTCCGGTGGTAAACGCGAGGCGCAATCCTACCGCACCATCGCCCAGGCGATTGATTTGCCGGCAGAGCAGATCCTGTTCCTCTCGGACATCGTCGAAGAGCTGGATGCGGCTCAGCAGGCCGGCATGGCGACCTGCGGGCTGGTACGCCAGGGTGGGGAACTGGCGGGCCACAGCAATGTAGTCAGCTTCGCCTTGATCGACGTAAACCAGTTCTGACGCTTTGCATCACAGGCAAGCCTGCCTGTAGGAGCCGGGCTTGCCCGCGATGCAGCCACCGCGAACTCGCGGGCACCCCGCCGACGCCATCGCAGACAAGCCTGCCTGTAGGAGCGGGTCTTGCCCGCGATGCAGCCGCCGCGAACTCACTGACACCCCACCGACGCCATCGCAGGCAAGCCTGCCTGTAGGAGCCGGGCTTGCCCGCGATGCAGGCGCCGCGCACTCACGGACACCCCACCGACGCCATCGCAGGCAAGCCAGCTCCAACAGAGCCCGCGCAGCCTGTAGGAGCCGGGCTTGCCCGCGATGCAGCCACCGCGCACTCACGGACACCCCGCCGACGCCATCGCAGGCAAGCCAGCTCCAACAGAGACCGCGCAAGCTGTAGGAGCCGGGCTTGCCCGCGATGCAGCCACCGCGAACTCGCGGGTACCCCACCGACGCCATCGCAGGCAAGCCAGCTCCAACAGAGCCCGCGCAGCCTGTAGGAGCCGGGCGTGCCCGCGATGCAGACGCCGCGCACTCGCGGGCACTCCTGCGTACCAATAGATTTCTTCTGTTGCATCAATGCGTTATTCCGCTTTGACCCCTAGCCCGTGCTGGCCAAGACTTGGGCTTTTCCGGCAGCCAGGAGCCCCCCATGTCCGACCAACTCACTTGCGAACAACTGAACGACGAAGCCATTGCCTTTGCCGAGCAGGTTTTCGATTGCGCCCGTCAAGGTGATGCCGTTGTTCTTGAGCGCTTGTTGCAGCAGGGGCTGCCGGCCAATCTCTGCAACCACAAAGGCGACAGCCTGTTGATGCTTGCCAGCTACCATGGCCATGTCGAGGCGGTGCGTGTGTTGTTGCAGCACGGTGCCGATCCGCACGTCGCCAACAACAATGGCCAACTGCCGCTTGCCGGCGCCGCATTCAAGGGCGACCTGGCCATGGTGCAACTGCTGGTGGAGCAGGGCGCCAGCGTCGAGGCGGCGACGGCTGATGGTCGTACGGCATTGATGATGGCGGCGATGTTCAACCGAACCGCAATCGTGGACTATCTGCTGGCACAGGGGGCCGACCCCAAACGTGCAGATACCAAGGGCATGACTGCATTAGGCGCAGCCCAGGCCATGGGCGCACAGGACGCCGTGACGCAGTTGCAAGCGCTGGCCGGCTAACCCTCGGTGGGTGTTTACCGTTATCCTTGGCGCCTTTTATCGTCGTAAGGGGCCCCTCATGAAAAACCAACTGGTCGAACTCATCGGCAAAATCAGCTCCGGCTGCCTGCGTGAGGATGACATCGAGCGGATCGCTGACGAAGCCGCTCAGGCGTATGCCGATCCAGCCGGGTTTCTGGCCGCCAACCCCGATATCAACTACGACGACACCTTCCCGATTCCCCTGGGTGAATGGGTTGTGGTGGGCAGCCTGCCGGACACCGTGCTGTTCCAGGCTGACAGCTACCAGGACCTGTTCGCCCAGATCGTCGCCTCCTTCGGCCCCGATGTGGCGTTCAACATCAAGCCCAAGCAATTGGCCAAGACTGAAGCCTTGACCGCACTCAACCGCATCCAGATCCAGATGAGCAGCATGAACAAAGAGGCGGGCGGCTATGTGTTGCTCGACTTCAGTGAGCCGCTCGACGATGAATTGCAGGTCGTGCTGGTTTACGGCAACGACCTGGAGCGGGTGCTTGAGTTGTCTGCCGAAGTCGGGATTTCCGCCGCGCCGTCGCTTGAAGCACTGCGGCTGGCCTTGCACGTTTAAGTCGGTGTGGACACCAGGGTGTTGAGCGCTGGCTATGCTCAGTGGCACATCCCGTCACAGGAGCGGCATCATGGGTTCGACATTTAATGGCTTCGTTGGCCTGATCATCCTGGCCCTGGACATCTGGGCAATCATCAACGTGATTAAAAGCAGCGTAGGGACCGGGCCCAAGGTGCTCTGGGTGCTGCTGATCCTGCTGTTGCCGGTGCTGGGCCTGATCATCTGGGCGATTGCCGGCCCCCGGGGCAATGTCCGTCTGTAGGTGCCTGCGCGGCCTGCGGTACCTCGACGAATATTCGACCTGTCATGATCGACAACGTACACTGCGCCCTTTTCTATGGCGGGTGCGTTTGCGCCCGTTGTCAGCCGCTTTTATTGGAGGTCCCGCAATGAGCGACTACCTGGAGACGTTGTACGAAGGCTATGGCCAGCGCTTTCGCATGGACAAGCTGCTGCACGAGGTTCGTACCGAGCACCAGCACCTGGTGATTTTCGAGAACCCGCGCATGGGGCGCGTGATGGCGCTGGACGGTGTGATCCAAACCACCGAGGCCGATGAGTTCATCTACCACGAGATGCTCACCCACGTCCCGATCCTGGCCCATGGCACTGCGCGGCGCGTACTGATCATTGGCGGCGGTGACGGTGGCATGTTGCGTGAAGTGACCAAGCACCGTGGCGTCGAGCACATCACCATGGTCGAGATCGACGGTACCGTGGTCGACATGTGCAAGGAGTTCCTGCCGGAGCACTCCAAGGGTGCCTACGATGACCCGCGCCTGAATCTGGTCATTGATGACGGCATGCGGTTCGTCGCTACCACCGAAGAGAAGTTCGACGTCATCATCTCCGACTCCACTGACCCGATTGGTCCGGGAGAGGTGCTGTTCTCCGAGAACTTCTACCAGGCCTGCCACCGTTGCCTGAACGACGGCGGTATTCTGGTCACTCAGAACGGCACGCCGTTCATGCAGTTGTCTGAAGTTCAAACCACCGCAAGCCGCATGCGCAGCCTGTTCGCCGATTGGCACTTCTACCAGGCCGCGGTACCGACCTACATCGGCGGTGCAATGACCTTCGCGTGGGGCGCTACCAACACCAGTTACCGCAAACTGCCGCTGGAAACCCTGCGTCAGCGTTTCGCCGGCAGTGGAATCGTTACGCGTTATTACAACCCGGAGATTCACATCGGTGCGTTTGCCTTGCCGCAATACGTGCTGCAGGCTGTAAACAAGCCCAGCAACGATTGATGCTGCACTACGGCGCCTTAGGGCGCCGTAGTCGATTTCATGAAGCGTGGCAAGTTTCTGAACAGAATTTTCACATTCGATTGCCGACAATTCGTGCGCTCAAATGCCTGTTCGACGAATGGCTCCCCAGTGCCCGGTTGTTTAGGGCAGGCTTGTTATTTCGCTCTTCGTTTCTTTCAAATCTGAATCTTTGGGATCTTCCTATTCATGGCTAACACGGACGCCTTGAGTCATCAGCGTGCTGCTTCGCGCGCGCTGCAACCGACCGTCAAATCGCACCTGGCCTATACGCTGCTGAGCGGCCTGGTGATCATGCTGATGCTCAGCCTGGTGAGGCTGGCGCTGCTGGTTTACAACAGCGATCAGATCGGCAACACCCCGGTCTCGACGTTGGCTGAGGCGTTCGCCAACGGCCTGCGTTTCGACCTGCGCCTGGTGGTGTACCTCTGCATTCCGCTGATGCTGGCACTGTTGAGTGTTCGGGCGATGGCCGCACGCGGCCTGTTCCGTTTCTGGCTGACCGTGACCGCCAGTGTGGCCATGTTCCTCGGTCTGATGGAGATGGACTTCTACCGTGAATTCCACCAGCGCCTTAACGGGTTGGTCTTCCAGTACGTCAAGGAAGATCCGAAGACCGTACTGAGCATGCTGTGGTACGGCTTCCCTGTCGTACGTTACCTGTTGGCCTGGGCCTTCGGGACCTGGTTGCTGAGCCTGCTGTTCAAAGGTGTCGACCGCATGACGCGGCCTCGTGGCGTATACGGCAGCAGTGTGGCCGGTGCGCGTAGCGTAGCGCCTTGGTATGTGCGCGGCGGCGTGTTCTTCATGGTGCTGTTGGTGGCCGTGGTTGCCGCACGCGGTACCTTGCGTCAAGGCCCGCCAATGCGTTGGGGCGACGCTTACACCACCGATTCGAACTTTGCCAACCAGTTGGGCCTGAACGGTACGCTGACCCTGATCACCGCTGCCAAGAGCCGGATGTCCGAAGAGCGTGACAACATCTGGAAGGCCACCCTGCCGCAGGATGAAGCGCAGGAGACCGTGCGCAGCATGCTGCTGACGCCTCACGACAAGCTGGTCGATGCCGATGAAGCGGCTGTGCGCCGTGAGTTCACCCCGCCAGTCGAGAAAACCCTGCCGATCAAGAACGTCGTGGTGATCCTGCTGGAAAGCTTCGCCGGGCATTCGGTGGGTGCGCTGGGTGCCACCACCAACATTACGCCGTACTTCGACAAACTGGCCAAGGAAGGGTTGCTGTTCGACCGTTTCTTCTCCAACGGCACCCATACCCACCAGGGTATGTTTGCCACCATGGGCTGCTTCCCCAACCTGCCAGGTTTCGAATACCTGATGCAGACGCCTGAAGGCAGCCACAAACTGTCGGGTTTGCCAGCGCTGCTCAGTGCACGCAAATACGATGACGTCTATGTCTATAACGGCGACTTCGCCTGGGACAACCAGTCCGGGTTCTTCAGCAACCAGGGCATGACCACTTTCATTGGCCGTAACGATTTCGTCAATCCAGTATTCTCCGACCCTACCTGGGGCGTGTCTGACCAGGACATGTTCGACCGTGGTGCTGAAGAACTGGCGAAAAACTATGGCAAGAAACCGTTCTATGCCTTGCTGCAAAGCCTGTCCAACCACACGCCGTACGCGTTGCCGAAAAACCTGCCGGTAGAGCCTGTGACGGGCCAGGGTCGTCTCGACGAGCACCTGACCGCCATGCGTTATTCCGACTGGGCATTGGGTCAGTTCTTCGAGAAGGCGCGCAAAGAGCCGTACTTCAAGGAAACCTTGTTCGTTATTGTTGGCGACCATGGTTTCGGCAACAACCAGCAGGTCACCGAACTCGACCTGAGCCGCTTCAACGTACCGCTGCTGCTCATTGCGCCGGGTATCCAGGAGAAGTTCGGTGCGGTCAGCCACACCGTGGGTACCCAGATCGATATCGTGCCGACCATCATGGGTCGCCTCGGTGGCGAAACCCGTCATCAGTGCTGGGGGCGTGACCTGCTTAACCTGCCGGAAGGCGACCAGGGTTTTGGCATGATCAAACCGTCGGGTAGCGAGCAGACCGTTGGCCTGGTAACGGGTGATCGGATTCTGATCGAGTCCAAGGACATGTCGCCACGCATGTACCGCTACCAACTGGGTCGCGAGTTCAAGGCCGAGCGAATCGAAAGCCCGGACCAGGCTGAACTGACGCGCAAGCTGGAGTCGTTCATCCAGACGGCGACC
Organism: Pseudomonas sp. AL 58; assembly: GCF_036348395.1. Classification (NCBI taxonomy): domain Bacteria; kingdom Pseudomonadati; phylum Pseudomonadota; class Gammaproteobacteria; order Pseudomonadales; family Pseudomonadaceae; genus Pseudomonas; species Pseudomonas sp. AL 58. The sequence goes on along the minus strand of NZ_JAZBQR010000017.1, from coordinate 82,795 downwards.
AAGAGCCTGCTGGACAACACCGCCGGTGTGGTTCACGGTGTGCCGGACTGATCACCGGTACTACGTGATGCCTGTTTGACCAAAGCCCCGATTTATCGGGGCTTTTGTTTTTTGATGTGTCGATACGACTTACATCGGTTGGCACGAGCGCTGCGCAAGCGCTAGGATGCACTCAGGGTCTACCTGATTCTCGCTTCCCGGCCCTGTCTTGATCACTAGCTCGAAGGCCCGCGCCTCTACTGTGGGCGATAGCGTCACGCACTGAAGGTTAATCCATCGGTATTTGCGGAGGACGATTCATGAGCAGCCAATATGATGACATCAGCATTAATGTCTTGCGCAGCATGAAGGAAGGCGGGTTCGACTTTGCCCGTATCCACCCCATCGAGTTCTATGCCGTTTTCCCCGATGAGGAGCGTGCCCGCAGAGCAGCCGGGAAATTCCGCGGCGAGTCGCTCAATGCACAGGTCTGTGAATGTGCAGATGGCGGCTGGCATCTGGAGTTGAGCAAGGTGATGTATGCCACCCATGGCGGCATCGATGAGTTCGAACAGGGCTTTGAGGCGGTGATCGCACCGCTAGGTGGTGAGGTTCAAGGCTGGGGGGTCAAGCAAGAGCGTTTGCTGGCCTGAGCCCATCGACCGTCAGCCGGGCACTGCCTCGCAATGAGGCGCCGTCGCCCGGTTGACGGTGTATCTCGCACTGCTCTGGTGCGGTGTTTTTCCCTCGCTTCTATAACCACTTGAAATAAAAGCATTTATGCCGATGGCACGGGGCTTGCGATGACGTCTTGGTCCGGATGACAAGGAGTTCGGCATGATCCGCAGCTTTTATGACGAAATGTATGCCGGCAACGGTGAAGTCCGAGCGCACTACAGCGGATTCGCCAGTTGGCTGGCCGAGACCCCGCCGGAACTGTTGGCACAGCGTCGTCGGGAAGCCGACCTGCTGTTTCATCGTGCCGGTATTACGTTCACCCTCTATGGCGATGAGCAAGGCACTGAACGCCTGATCCCGTTCGACACCATTCCCCGTAGTATTCCCGCCGCTGAGTGGCGCGTGATCGAACGGGGCTGTATCCAGAGGGTCAAGGCCCTCAACCTGTTTCTCGCCGACCTCTACCATGATCAGCGCATTCTGCGGGCCGGCATCATTCCGGCCGAGCAGGTGCTCGCCAACGAGCAGTATCAGTTGGCAATGCAGGGGTTGAATCTGCACCGTGATCTCTACGCGCATATCTCCGGGGTCGATCTGGTGCGCGACAGCGACGGCAGCTACTACGTACTCGAGGACAATCTGCGTACCCCCAGCGGTGTGAGCTACATGCTCGAAGACCGCAAAATGATGATGCGCCTGTTCCCGGAGTTGTTCGCCGCTCAACGCATCGCCCCGATCGATCACTACCCGAACCTGTTACTCGACACCCTGAAAAGTTCCAGCCCGCTGGATAACCCCAGTGTTGTGGTGTTGACCCCCGGTCGTTTTAACAGTGCCTTCTTTGAGCATGCTTTTCTCGCCCGTGAAATGGGCGTGGAACTGGTCGAAGGCGCGGACCTGTTTGTACGGGACGAGCGTGTGTACATGCGCACCACGGACGGCCCCAAGGCGGTCGATGTGATTTACCGGCGCCTGGACGATGCCTTCCTCGATCCGCTGGCCTTCAACCCTGACTCAATGCTGGGCGTGCCCGGCCTGTTGTCTGCCTACCGCTGCGGCAACGTGGTACTGGCCAACGCAATTGGTACCGGGGTCGCCGACGACAAGTCGATCTACCCCTATGTCACCGACATGATCCGTTTCTATCTGGACGAGGAGCCGATTCTGAAGAACGTGCCGACCTGGCAATGCCGCAAACCGGCTGAGTTATCCCATGTGCTGGCGCATTTGCCGGAGCTGGTGGTCAAGGAAACCCAGGGCTCGGGCGGCTACGGCATGTTGGTCGGGCCAGCCGCCAGCCGTGCCGAACTCGAAGCCTTTGCGGCGCGGATCAAAGCGCGTCCTGCGGCCTACATCGCGCAGCCGACGTTGTCGTTGTCGACCTGTCCGACCTTTGTCGAGAACGGCATTGCCCCACGGCATATCGATTTGCGTCCCTTCGTCTTGTCCGGCCGGGAAACCCGCGTGGTGCCCGGTGGTTTGACCCGGGTGGCGCTGCGTGAGGGCTCGCTGGTGGTCAACTCGTCCCAGGGGGGCGGTACCAAGGACACCTGGGTCGTTGAGGATTGAATCATGTTGAGTAGAACGGCCTCGGATCTGTATTGGATGTCGCGTTATCTGGAGCGGGCGGAGAACCTCGCGCGGATGCTTGATGTCAGTTATTCACTGTCACTGATGCCGCAGGACGGCCGCGGCGGCGGCCTTGATGAGCTGGCGATGCCGTTGCTGATCACGGGCACCCTTGATGACTACCTCGAGCGTCATGGCGAACTGCACGCCGAGCGACTGTTGCAGCATTTCGCCCTGGACCCGGGCAACCCGGCCAGTATCTACAGTTGTCTTGGCTCGGCACGGGCCTGTGCGCATGCGGTTCGTGGGCGAATTACCGCCGACATGTGGGAGAACATCAATGCGGCCTGGCTGGAAATCCGTGGCATTGCCGAGCAGGGCGTAGGGCGTTATGGCCTGAGCCGTTTTTGTGAGTGGGTGAAGGAGCGCTCACACCTGTTTCGCGGTGCTACCTACGGCACCATCATGCGCAACGATGCCTTTCGCTTTATCCGGCTGGGCACCTTTATCGAGCGTGCCGACAACACGTTGCGCCTGCTCGACGCCCGCTATGAAGTGCTTGGTGATGAAGCCGATGCGGTCAGTGACAGCTCGGCCCGGGGTTACTACCAGTGGAGCGCCTTGCTCCGGGCCCTGTCGTCTTTCGAGGCTTATACCGAGATCTACCGCGATGCACCTGCGGCGCGGCATGTGGCCGAGTTGCTGTTGCTGCGTGCGGATGTGCCGCGTTCGCTAAGGGCTTGCACTGAAGAGATCGACCAGATCCTGGCCAGCCTGCCTGGCGCCAACGGCCGTCCGGCACAGCGCCTGGCTGCCGAGGTGGATGCGCGCCTGCGCTACACCGGTATCGACGAAATCCTCGATGCAGGCCTGCACCCTTGGTTGAGCGACTACATCCCGCTGGTACGCCAGTTGGGCAACGCCATTCACAGCGCTTACCTGGAGGTCGTATGAGACTGACCATTAGTCATGAAACCGCCTATCACTATGAAGACCCGGTACGCACCAGCATCCAGTACCTGCGCCTGACCCCACACGACACCGAGCGGCAGCAGGTGTTCAATTGGCACCTCGACCTGCCACGACCGGCACGGGCGCAAGTAGACCCATTCGGCAACATCCTGCACGTGTTGAGCCTGGATGAACCGCATTCCGAATTGATTATCCGGGCTCGGGGGCAGGTGGAGATCGACGAGCAGTTCGAGGTTGAACATGAGGCGGGTTCGGCGCTGCCGTTCTTGCGTTTCACGCGGTTGACCGAGGCCGACGAAGCGCTGCGCGCATTTGCCGAGCGTCAATGCCGCAAGCGCCGTGATCGTTCCGCGCTGATTGACCTGATGCAGGGATTGCACGAGCGCATTGCCTACACCCCCGGGGCGACGGCGGTGGAGACCAGTGCCGCGCAAGCGTTCGCGGGTGGCGCGGGCGTCTGTCAGGACCACGCCCACGCGTTCCTGGCGTGCGCCCGCAGCCTTGGCATTCCGGCACGTTATGTGTCTGGCTACTTGTTCGACAGCGATAGCCAGCACCTGGCAAGCCATGCCTGGGCAGAGGCCTGGCTGGACAATGGCTGGTACAGCTTTGATGTCACCAACCAACTGCAGCGCCCCGAACGGCACCTGAAACTGGCGGTCGGCCTCGATTACCTGGACGCGTGCCCGGTGCGCGGCATGCGCCGGGGTGGTGGCTTTGAGCAGATGCACGCCAAGGTGCTGGTCACCCCGACCCTCGGCGCGCAGCAGCAATAGCCCTAGGGCTGCTTGCGCCCGGCCATGTGTTGGAGATAGGCGAGCAGGGCGTCAAGCTCGCCGTCGCTGAGCACACTGCTGCTGAAGCCGGGCATTTTCGCCTGTGGCCACTGACGCAGGCTTTGCGGGTCGCGGATGTAGCGGCGCAGGTGGTCGAGGTGGAAGTACTCGGTCGGGTTGTAGGGCAGGTTCAGGTCCGGGCCAAACTGTGCATCGCCGGCGCCGTTGAGCGTGTGGCAGGCCAGGCAGTTTTTCTGGAACACGGTAAAGCCGAGGTTGACCGGGCTATTGTCTGCAAGCCCAGGTGCGGGGCGCATGGCCGGGAAGCGTTCGGCGACGGCGTCCAGGCGGCGAATGCTGGCAACCTGGAAAGGCCACTGTTCAGGGCTGATATGACCTGCCTGCGGGTTCGTCCATACCAGGTAGAAGGGGCCTGCGCTTGGTTTGCCTTTGCCGAGGCCCGGCCAGGGTTTGGCGGGGTCCTCAATGGCCAGCCAGGCCCGTGCTGGCCCCTTGGCGAGCAGTGGCGCCGCTGGCATCTCGGCGGCGAAGCCGTCCAGCGCAACTGCCTGCAGGTGATCCTGTGCCGAAACCCCGGTCAGCAGGGCGCTGAGGGGGATGGCGCGGTAGTGCATGGCTTTCTTGTAGGAAACATCGTGCGCGATGCTGATCGACTGCGCTTGCGGGTGCTTGAGCAAGTCTTCGGTTTGCCAGTTGATCGGCGCATCACCCAGTTCCAGAACCAGTTGAGCGGCCTGTAACGGTAGGCTCAGCACGGCAAACAGCAGGGCAAGGCAGCGTCGCATGGAACAGTCTCCAACCAATGAGACCGGCAGCATACACTACGGCTGATAGGTTCCTGAGGCGTGCGCGTCGCTCAGCCGAACAGCCGCGATAGATTCGGCAGAATCAAGAGTAGGGTAGTGGCAAAGAGGATGAGCCCTGCCTGACGTACTTTCGTGTGCTTGAACATGGCTGACTGCCTTTTTGTTGTTATTCCTGAATGCCGAGTGGCTTCCCTGTCGAAGGTTTTACGTGTGATTTCGGGCCTGCCAGGCGCCGACACAAACCTGCTGAAAGTGGGTATACAACTAACCTTAGGGTCAACGTCACCCATCTTTTAGAACGGTTTGGTATTTCCAGCGTTTAGAATCTTTGCTTTGGCTATCAGGCGTTTTGCCATGCCATGATGATCGCCCTTGCTAGACACGTGCGTGCAGTTCGTCGGTGGATCCAGTCTGCATGACCGTTCGTCAGTGCATTCTACTTGCTTACAGGCCTTAATCGCGGCAGGCTCTAGCACGCATTTCGCCTTTGTCGTTCGGGACTATCTCTATGTCGCTACGCATCTGCATCCTTGAAACCGACGTCCTGCGGCCGGAACTGGTCGAGCAGTTTCAGGGCTACGGCCGGATGTTCGAGCAACTGTTTGCCCGCCAACCCATCGCCGCCGAGTTCAGCCTGTATAACGTAATGAACGGCGAGTACCCCAGCGATGAGCAATCGTTCGATGCTTACCTGGTTACCGGTAGCAAGGCCGATTCGTTTGGCAGCGATCCCTGGATTCAAACCCTCAAGACTTTTTTGCTTGAGCGCTATCAGCGTGGCGACAAGTTGCTTGGCGTGTGCTTTGGTCATCAGTTGCTGGCGCTGTTGTTGGGGGGCAAGACCGAACGTGCGACGCAGGGCTGGGGTGTCGGTATTCACCGTTATCGCCTGAACGCACAGCAGCCGTGGATGACCCCGGCGATCGAAGACCTGACCTTGCTGATCAGCCATCAGGACCAGGTCACCCGCTTGCCGGAAAACGCCACGCTGATCGCGTCCAGCGAGTTCTGCCAGTATGCGGCCTATCACATCGACGATCAGGTGCTGTGTTTCCAGGGGCACCCCGAGTTCGTTCACGATTACTCACGGGCGCTGCTTGATTTGCGTCAGCAGCACCTGGGTGATGAGGTCTATCGCCAGGGGCTGGCCAGCCTTTCCAGCGAGCACCAGGGTGAAACCGTGGCCGAATGGATGATGCGCTTCGTGGCCCATAAGCCCGAAGGCACGACGGCCTGAGGACGCACCTCAGAGCCAGCCGGAGCGCTTGAAACTGGCGAAGAGCGCAGAGCAGCCTACGGTGATCACCCCCAGTACGGCAAAGTAGCCGTACTGCCAGCCAAGCTCCGGCATGTTCTGGAAGTTCATGCCGTAGATACCGGCCACGGCGGTGGGGAAGGCGAGTATCGCCGCCCAGGCGGCGAACTTGCGCTGGACGATGCTTTGCCGCGATGACTCCAGCAGCATGCCGATCTCGATGGTCTGGCTGGCGATGTCACGAATACCGGCCAGGTCTTCCATCTGCCGAGTCACGTGAATCTGCACATCTCGAAAGTACGGGCGCATGTTCTTGTCGATGAACGGGAACGTCAGGCGTTGCAGTTCCTCGCTGATCTCGACCATCGGCGCCACATAGCGGCGCAAGCGCAGAATGTCCCGGCGCAGGCCGTGCAGGCGCTTGATGTCGTCTTCGTTGAGTGCACCACTCAGTACGCTCTGTTCCAGCTCTTCGATTTCGCCGTGAATCGCTTCGCTGACTGGCTGATAGTTTTCGGTGACAAAATCGAGCAGGGCGTAGAGGACGAAGTCCTCGCCATGCTCCAGCAGCAGCGGGCGCGCTTCGCAGCGTTGGCGTACCAGCGCGTAGGACTTCGAGTGGCCATTGCGGCAGGTGATGATGTACCCCTTGCCGGCGAAGATGTGCGTCTCGATGAACTCCAGCTTGCCCTCGTGGCGCACGGGCGAATACGTCACGATGAACAGCGCGTCGCCGAATGTTTCCAGCTTCGGCCGGCTGTGTTTTTCCAGGGCATCTTCAATGGCCAGTTCGTGCAGGTTGAACTGGCGCTGCAGATTGGCCAGCGCCTGCGCATCAGGCTCTTCCAGGCCGATCCAGACAAAGTGCCCTGGCTTGCTGGCCCAGTGGCTACCTTCGTCCAGTTCGATTGACGTAACTTTTCTGCCGGCGCTGTACACCGCGGCTGCAACGACTCGTCCCATGACTGCTCGCTTCTTCAGGTGATCCTGTCAGCTTGGTATGACTGCATCGATCCGGCAACTGCTCAGGCCGGCGGCAGTTCGTTTTCCATCGTGTCGATGCAGCGCTGCATCTGTTCCCGGCACTGTTGGATCAACGCCGGGATGTCCTCTTTGCCGAGGCCGCTGGTCGAGATGGGCGCCAGCGAGCGGATGATGACGTCGCCGCTGTTCCAGCGATTCAGGCGCATGCGTTGTGCATAACGGCTGACACACACCGGCACGATGGGAACCCCTGCTTCAATTGCCAAGCGGAACGCACCGCTCTTGAAGTCCAGCAACTGGTTGCCGGGGTTGCGTGTACCTTCCGGGAAAATCCAGATCGAGGTGTTGTTGTGCTGCACTATCTGGGTGGTGGCATGGAGCGCCTGCCGTGCATGGTAGGCGTTGCTGCGGTCGACCAGAATGTTGCCGCCAAGCCAGAAGATCTGACCGAAAAAGGGTATCCAGCCCAGGCTTTTCTTGCCGATGCACACCGTGCGTGGTGGGACGACACCGCCGAGGACGAACAGGTCGAAGTTGGACTGGTGGTTGGCGATGATCACGCAGCCGGGCGGCTGGTCGAACAAGGGGCCGACTTCGGCCTTGACCCGCAGGCGCAGCAACCCGCCAATTGGCCAGGCATACAGGCGAGCGAAAATCCGGCTGTTGTCTGGGTTGAAGGGGCGGCACAGGCCAATCAACAAGCCAAGCGTACCCGCCAGCAGAAAGTGTATGCCCAACAGAAGCATACGGATCAGATAAAGCATCGAGTGACTCACACTGGGCAAACGCGGCGCAGTGTACGGCTGTGCACTCGTGGGGGCAAACACTGATGGTGCTGGCCGAGGGCCAAGGCATCGCAGGCAAGGTCGGCCCGGTGTGAAAGCCAGTGCCTTGTGTGGGGCCTGTGGTGAACAGGCTCGCCTGCGATGCGTCGGAGACGTTAGCCCAGGTGTTCCTGATCGAGAATGATTGCATCGTCCAGGGTGTCGAGCAGGGCCTTGCGCACCTTGAGCTTGGTGTTCTTGTGCGCGCTCATGTTGATTTTCTTCAGTTGCCGGGCAGCGGCGAGGGCGGCCTCCTGCAACTGCTCGGCAGCCACGACTTTATCCAGGAAGCCGGCGTCGACGGCGCTGATCGGGTCGAACATCTCGCCATTGATCACCGAGCGGTGAAACGCCGAGCGGCGCAGACGGTCGCGGGCCAGTTCGATGCCGGCGTGGTGCATGGTCATGCCGATCTGTACTTCGTTCAGGCCGATACTGAAAGGGCCTTCGACACCGATACGGTAATCGGCCGAGAGCAGCAGGAAGGCACCCTTGGCCACGGCGTGCCCGGGGCAGGCGACAATCACCGGGAACGGGTGAGCGAGCAGGCGCCGGGACAAGGTAGAGCCTGCCGTGACCAGGCTCACGGCCGCCTGTGGCCCGGAGGTCATCACCTTCAGGTCATAACCGCCGGAGAGGATGCCCGGTTGGCCGGTGATAATTACCACTGCACGGTCTTGCTGCGCACGATCCAGCGCGCTGTTGAACGCGGCGATCACATCGGGAGAGATCGCGTTGACCTTGCCGTTGTTCAGGGTCAGGGTCGCGATACCCTCGTCCAGGTGGTAGGTAATCAGCTCACTCATGAGAGGGATCCTTTGTTAAGAGTGAGGCAGACGTTACTCAGCCTCTGCAGCCAGGTAAAGCGCCAAGGCTGACTGGCCGGTCAGCGCTGGCGCCTGCGGCCCCGTACGCTGGGGGGCGACGGTGAAAGGCGGGTAAAGCGCTTTATAGATTGGCGGCTTTGCCCTATTTGGCGGGCAAGCGTGGCCGTGGCCCTTAAGCGCATGAAAATTCTGAAAAAAACCTTTGCCAAAAGAAAAACTTTCGACTACATTAGCGCCCCTCGACAGGCTGAACAGCTTGACGAGATCCGGTGAAGTGTCCGAGCGGTTGAAGGAGCACGCCTGGAAAGTGTGTATACAGGAAACTGTATCAAGGGTTCGAATCCCTTCTTCACCGCCAGACAAATGAAAGCCCCGAACTCCAGTAGTTCGGGGCTTTTTTGTTTATGCCATGGAATCAGGGAGTAAGGCGTTTCATATGATCAGTGAATATTTCAACGCGTCACAGGTGAAAGCGGCTGAGCAATTGATCATTGCCATCAGCGCTTCGGACGAGTTGCGTGATCGCCATCTGCAAATGTTGCGCGAAACCGAGCTGGATGGCGACGACGCCGAAGAGGCTGAGGGCGACCCATCCCGGCTGTTGTGGATCATCAAGGACATCATCGACTGGGAAACCGGTTTTTACGTCGACTGGAGTGACACGGAGTCCTTCGTCGAATGCCTGGGCGAACTTGCCGAAAGCCGCAGTGTGACGCTGAGCTTCGGCGTTGAAGACCCGCTGGCCGAAGAGTTTCTCGACGAAGTCGAGGTGCCTGAACTGATGCTCCGCGCTCACGCCGAACTGGCCGCGCAAGGCCTGGTGCTGTGGAACTGGGACACCGAGGGTGATGCGTATGGCGGCTGGATCAGTCGCCCGGACGCGGCGCCTGTGATGGCGACCGTTTCCGAGGTCCTGGGTGTCGAGATTCGCGAAGGCAGCGAGTCGTTTTAATGCCAGCGGCCGCCATCGCCCGTCACTGGCGCGATGGCGGCTGTCGACCGCTGCCGTGTTGACCTTAGAAGCTGACCGACGCCGATACCCTGGCTGTGCGTGGCGCACCGGGGAACAAGTAGCCATCCCCCAGGTATTCGCTGGCGTCACGCCAATAACGGCGGTCGAACAGGTTGTCTACCGTCAGGCGCAGTACCGTGTCGTATCCGCCGATGCGGGTGCGGTAGCGGCTGCCAAGATCAAACACGGCATAACTGCCGACGGCCACGCTGCCGGCATGGTTGGCGTATTTGCTGGCGCTGTAGCGGGCACCGCCGAGCAGCGCCAGGCCGGGTAGGCCGGGCAGGCTGTAGTCGGCCTGTAGGGCGGCGCGGAAGTTCGGTACGTTGAGGGCTTGGTGGCCTTCGTAATCGGCGGTGTCGCTTCCCTCGACCCGGGCGCGAATCGCCGCAGCACTGGCATTGATCTGCAGGTTTGACGTCACCCAGCCGCTCGCGCCCAGTTCCAGGCCGGTGTTCTTCTGTTGGCCCTGCTGCACATAAGTGAACGCCCCGGCGCCGTCCGGGCGCATGTACTGGTACGCCTGGCGCAACTGAAACAGCGCTGCGCTGAGGCTCAGGCGTTGCCAGTCGCGTTTGATGCCGACTTCCAGTTGGCGTGACAGGGTGGGGGCCAGGGTTTCTGATGCGTTGCTGGCAAACCATGGTGCGGTGCCGCCCGACGACAACCCTTTGCTGTAGCTGGTGTAGATCGAAATATCCTGGCGCGGTTTGTAGATCAGCGCGGCATTGGGCAGTAGTTCGTAGCGCTGTGTGGTGCGTGTTGAATTGCCGTCTTCATCGAAGGCGTGCTCATCCAGGCGTACCTCGCGCGCGCCCAGCACGGTCTGCCACTGTTCGTTGAAGCTGATGCGGTCACTGATGAACAGGCCGTACTGGCGGCTGTCGAGGCGGCGGGTGCTGTCGCCTAGAGGCAGGGCAGAGGGCACTACGGCTGATGGGTCCTGGTTGATATTGCCTGTGCCGACCCATTCATTGAAAAGACTGCGTTGATCCAGTGTTCGCCGCTGCGCACTGCTGCCGACCGTCAGGTCATGCTCCAGGCTGGCAGCGGTAAAACGGCCATTGAGCGCGACCTGGGCTTCGTCGATGCGTCGGGTATCGTCGGGGCTACGGTAGTCGTAGATATCGTAGTCGCCATTGGGGCTGAAGAAGTTGCCCGGCGGAGGGGTGTTGCAGGTGGCAGCCCAGCACCCAAAGGCAAACGAGCTGTAGTCGTCGATCACCACCTTGCTGCGCGAGGCGCTGAGGCTGCCGGTCCAGGTATCGCTGAAGCGGTACTCGAAGCGCCCACCCAGGTTCAGCGAGTCTATGGTCACGGGCTTGGCCCAACGTTGGTAGGCCAGGTGATCCTCGGGGTCGACACTGTGCGGCAGGCTGTTGCCGCCCAGCAGTTGATAGCCAGGCGCCGAACGCTGCTCGCGCTGCTGATACTCGACGTCCAACTGCAACAGGGCGTCGGGGTTGAGCTGCCAGTCGAACGCCAGCGACGCGAAGTCCCGTTGCCCATCGGCGTGTTCGACATAAGAGCGAATGTCTTCATGGGCCAGGTTGGCCCGCAGGCCGAATTGCCGTTCGCTGCCGAACCAGCCGCCCAGGTCGGCGGCCATGTAGCGCTCACCCTGATCATCGCCTGACAGGGTCAGTGAGCGAACGTCCTCAGGGCGTTTGGTGACGTAGTTGATCACTCCGCCCGGCGCGGATACGCCGCTCTGCAAGCCTGAGAGCCCCTTGAGCAGTTCCACCTGCTGTTTGTTTTCCAGTGCTACGTTCTGCTCCCCGGTGATGGTCTGGCCGTTGATCTTGTAGCTGCTGGCTGCATCCAGGCTGAAGCCACGCACCATGAAGTTCTCGTAGTAGCCCACCGGCGCATAATTTTCGCCGACAGAGGCATCGCTTTGCAGCACTTCGCTGAGCAGACGCACCTGGCGGTCGGCAATCAGCGACTCGGTAAACACCGAGACCGAGGCGGGCGTGTCGAGCAGTGGGGCGGGCTGGAAGCCGCCGACGGTCGCTTCGTGGGCCTGGTAGCCCTCGTCCAGTTGGTCAGAGACTGTCAACGGTGCCAGTGTGATGCCGTTTTCGGCCATGGCGTGCGATGAGCTCAAGGCTAGGCTGAAGCTCAGCAGGCCGAGGGGCAGGCGGTGCAGGGTCATGCGAAAAGCTCCTTGAGGGCCTGCAGCGGGTGCGCCGTTATAGCTCGGCTGCTACCCAAGTGCTGGAGGCCCGGTGCGGCGAAACATTAAGTGCGCTAGAACGCGATAACTACCGGCATTGCGCCGGACAGCTGCGGGGGCGAAAAACGGCCGCTATCTTAGCAGGGGCGCCATGGACAAGGCGCCCCTGAGTTCACCGAAAATTCAGTGAGTTGTAAGAAGGGGGGAGGGCTCTAGTGCTCTGACGGCGGCGACGATGGCTTGTGTTTACGCCACTGGCCGTCAAGCTTTGACCAGGTCTTGCCGTCGGTGACAGCCATCAGTTTGCGCCCGTCCTTGAGCGTGGCCACGAAGGTCACCTCTTCCTCCTTGCCGCCCAGCCAGAGGCCGGCGATCAAGCCAAGAGGGCCTGCCATCAGTGCGCCGGCCACGCCCCAGCCAAGGGCGCTGCTCAGGCTGCGATTAAACTCCTGATTGGCGATTTTCATGTCCCTGATGCGTGACAGGGTGATTTTTTCTCCGGGCATGGGGTTTTTGCAGGTCTTGAGTGTGAGCGATCCATTGCGGTACTCGCCCTCACCTTGCAAGAAATCGCCGGCTTGAACCGTGAGTCTTGTCATAGCGCTTCCCAGTGAGTAAAGGGGCTGTTGACCAACGCCCTACTCAGCCCTTTGCGCTATGACAAGTCAATCACCAGGCGACGGAGGGTCGTGTTCTGATTTTCAGGCGGGACTGGTCAGGCGAGCGCGTTTGTACTGTGCCAGTAGCCATACCAGTAGCGCCAGGCCACCGATGATCGTTCCGGCCAGCGCGATCCCGTCCCAGCCATAAGCCTGGAACAGTTGTGTACCGAGCAATGAACCCAGTGCGCCGCCGATGAAGTAGCAGGTGATATAGCCTGCGTTCAGCCGGTTACGTGCCTCCGGGCGCAGGGCAATCACCGCATTCTGGTTGCTCACGTGTACCAGTTGTACTGCCAGATCCAGAACCAGCACGCCAACCAGCAATGCAGCCAGTGACGATTGGGCGAAGGCCAGCGGCAACCAGGCCAGCAGCAACGCCAGCAGGCCGACCAGGGTGCCCATTGAGCCCTTGCCTCGGTCGGCAAGGCGGCCGGCCCAGTTCGCGGCCAGGGCGCCGGCGGCACCGGCCAGGCCGAACAGGCCGATGATCGCGTCGGTGTAGTGATAAGGCTCGGCAGACAGCAGGAAGGCCAGTGGTGTCCAGAACAGCGCGAACAGGCTGAAGGCCAGCAGGCCGAGCAGTGAGCGCAGGCGCAACACCGGTTCTTCGGCGAACAGGCTGAACACCGAGCCGATCAAGGCGGGATAGCGCATGCCTGCAGGTTGATGGCGCGATGGCAGGGCGCGCAGCAGGGCAAGGGTGCACAGGGTCATCAGCCCGGCTGCCAGCAGGTAAATACTGCGCCAGTCCCCCAGGGTTGCCATGAAACCGGCTGCGGTGCGCGCTAGCAGGATGCCCAGCAACAAGCCGCTCATCAGTGTGCCCACCACCCGGCCGCGTTGCCCCGGATCACTCAGGCCGGCGGCCATGGGTACCAGTACCTGGGCCACTACCGAGAACAGGCCGGTCAACGCGGTGCCCAACAGTAACCAGGGCAGGCTCGCAGATAAGGCGCTGATCAGCAGGCCGAGGGTGCTGATGCTCATCATGGTGACAATCAGGCGTCGCTGTTCGAACAGGTCACCGAGTGGCACCAACAGCAGCAGCCCGACGCCGTAGCTCAGTTGGGCCGTAACGACGATGCTGCCCGCGCTTGCGGTGCTGAGGTTGAACTGCTGGGCAATGCTGTGCAGCAGTGGTTGTGCATAGTAGTTGCTGGCGACGGCGAGGCCCGTGGCAATGGCCATCAGCAGAATCAGTGCGCGGCTCAGCGGTGGCGTGGCGGCGGTCATCGGACGTTCCCTGTATCGGTGGTTGGTGCGTGCTGGTGCCTAGTATCGACAGCGCCTTAATATGACGCCAATGTATCGTTTTCATTCGATCAATCTATAAAACAGATGAATGTATGAACCTCAAGCAGATCGAGTACGCGTTGGCTGTTGCCGATACCGGCAGTTTCACCCTGGCTGCGCAGCGTTGCCATGTCGTGCAGTCGGCATTGAGCCACCAGATTGCCCGGCTTGAAGAGACCTTGGGGGCGCGACTGTTTGAGCGAAGCTCGCGACGGGTGAGCCTGACGCCCGCCGGCGAAGCCTTTGTGGTCAGCGGCCAGGCTGCGCTGGAGGCCGCCCGGCGGATTGGTGATGATGTCGCCGCCGCCTGTGGAGAAGTGCGTGGGCGCTTGTCCATAGGCGAGATCAGCTCTCTGACAGAGCTGGATCTGGTCGACCTGTTGGCAGGTTTCCATCATGAGTACCCGCAGGTTGATATTCGCTGGCTGATCAACAAGAGCGAGGTGTTGATGGCGGATGTGCGGGAGCGGCGCCTGGATGTTGCCTTTATCGGTGTCTGGCCTGGTGAACCGATCGAGGGGGTGGCGTCGCGGCTGTTGGCCAGGGAAGAACTGGTGGCGTTGTTGCCTGCGGGGCATCCGTTGGCCTGCCAGTCACGCGTGTGTCTGGCCGACCTGGAAGACCAACCGCTGGTGGACTTTCCAGCGGGTACAGGCGCTCGGCGCCAGACCGATGAAGCCTTCACCGCCGCCGGGGTGCGCCATCGGGTGCAGTTCGAGGTCGGTAGTGTGATGTTGGTGGAAAAGTTTGTTCAGCGCGGGTTGGCCCTGGGGTTGGTGGCCGCACCCATTGCCCGAGGTTTCAAGGGGGTGGTGGCCTTGCCGGTCAGTGATGCCCCTGTGCGCCATGTCTACGCCATTTGGTCGAATTCGCCGTCGCCGGCCGCCAAGGCATTCCTGCAGGTACTGGAACGCTGTCTTGATGCCAGGGCCAACAACTACTGAACGGCAATCACCTCATAGTCCTGGCGTACCCCGGCCAGAACCAGGCTGACGGCGTCGCCTTCCTGCTTGCCCATCAGGCTCTGGCCCAGTGGCGAGCGGGGAGTGATGACGGTAATCAGGGTTTGCGCCTGGGTGATCGTGAGGCCGGCGGCCTCGGGGCCGATGAACAGATGCCGTTGATTGCCGTTTTCCGCTTCCAGGGTCACCAGGTTGCTGACCTGAATGCCGCGTTCCGGGTCGTAGGGGCGCAGCAGGAGCTGTTGGTAGGCAATTCGTCCCTGGCGGATTTCTTCTGTGCGGCGTGCCTGGCCTGTGGCCAGGTATGAGGCTTCCAGGCCCAGGGTGTCGTATTTGTTCTCGGCGATGTTCTCTTCGTGGGTCGCCGTTTCATAAGCGGTCTGGGCCGCGCGCTGGGCAACCTCCAGGTCAATACCCAGTTTTTCGATGATCTGTTGCAGCAGTTCGGCCTTGTTCATGTCAGTTGCAAAATTCCAGGACGTTGGCGCGGCTTTTATCGGTTGGTGCAGTGCGGTTCTGTTGCAGCCAGAACTGGCACTTGGGGTTGGACAGGTTACGTGGATTGCTTTCCATCTGCTCCTCGGCCTGCTGCACTTCCTGTTTGCGCAGTATTTCCTTGTAGCGCTCGAACATCGGGTTATCGGCCGCAGCAGGTTGTTGAGGCGCCTGTACCGGGGCTGGGCGCAGGGTTTCAACCGCCTGGCTCAGCGGCGCGGTGGCTTGCGGCGCAAAATGCAGGGCCAGCCAGACGGTCAGCGCGATGGCGGCGAACCCCAGCCACAGGCCCAGGGCAATGCAGATGATCAATTGAAACGGTTTTAGGGTAATGCTCAGGGCGTGACGTCGTGCGCGAAGGGGCATGGCAGCCTCCTGGCCAGGGCGAGGAAAATGCAATTGTCGCATGCCGTTCCGGGTTTTTTCAGTGTCGGTGCTTTTGTCTGCGATGATTTATCCGGACAATCCACGCTTTTTTCTGACCGATACCTGAGGTGCCTCACATGAATGCTTCCTGGGACATCTTCTGTCGTGTGGTCGATAACTATGGCGATATCGGCGTCACCTGGCGCCTGGCCCGGCAGTTGGTGGCGGAACAGGGGCTGGCGGTGCGTCTGTGGGTGGATGATCTGGGGGCGTTCGTACGTATTTGTCCACAGGCTGATCCGGCTGCCGGGCAACAGTGGCAGCAGGGCGTTCAGGTCTGCCAGTGGCCCGTCGATTGGCAGCCAACCCCGGTGGCCGATGTCGTGATCGGAGCCTTTGGCTGTCAGCTGCCGCCTGCCTACGTTCAGGCCATGCTGGAACACCCGACGCCGGTACTGTGGTTGAACCTTGAGTACCTCAGTGCCGAGGATTGGGTTGAGGGGTGTCACGGGTTGCCGTCGCCTCAGGCCAATGGGCTGCGCAAGGTTTTTTTCTTTCCGGGTTTTACCACCAGGACGGGCGGGCTGCTGCGTGAAGCGAGCCTGTTGGCGCGGCGTCAGGCGTTTGAGCAGGATCCGCTGGCGCGGCAGGCGTTTTTGCGGGGCATTGGCGTGCAACCACACGCCAATGCCCGGCTGATTTCATTGTTTGCCTACGAAAACCCAGGGGTGGCCAGTTGGCTCGAGGCCCTGGCTACCGACAGTCGGCCCAACCATCTGCTGGTGCCCGAAGGGCGCATTCTGGGTGATGTGCAGGCATGGCTGGGGGAGACGGGGCTGGCGCCCGGCAGCATCGCTCGCCGTGGTGCATTGACCGTGCAGATCCTGCCGTTTGTCAGCCAGGACGAGTACGACCAGTTGTTGTGGTGTTGCGATTTCAATGCGGTGCGCGGGGAGGACTCGTTTGTCCGTGCGCAGTGGGCTGGGCGCCCACTGCTCTGGCATATCTATGTGCAGGAAGCGTACGCCCACTGGGAAAAACTCGAGGCCTTTCTGGAGCACTACACCCAAGGTCTGTCGGCAGCGGCGAGTGCCGCGTTGGTGGATCTCTGGCGTGCCTGGAACATGGATCGTGATATGGGGCCGGCCTGGCAACAGCTGCTTGCGCACTGGCCGGAACTGGACGCGCACGCCCGGCGTTGGTGCGCTACGCAGGCCGCTCAGCCGGACCTTGCCACGACGCTGGTACAGTTTTACCGAAATTGGCTATGATATGCGGCCTCGATTTTTGTAAATCCATCCAAATTCGGATATCTCGTAATGAAAACTGGTAAAGAGCTGAAACCCGGTACCGTACTGCGGATCGACAACGACCCGTGGCTGGTTCAGAAAGCGGAATTCACCAAGTCGGGCCGTAACAGCGCGATCATGAAGACCAAGCTGAAAAACCTGCTGACCGGCTACAAGACTGAAACCGTTTACGGTGCAGACGACAAGCTGGACGACGTGATCCTGGATCGCAAAGAAGCGACCCTGTCGTTCATCAGCGGTGACTCCTACACCTTCATGGACACCTCCGACTACACCATGTACGAACTGAACGCCGAAGACATCGAGGCCGTTCTGCCGTACATCGAAGAAGGCATGGAAGACGTCTGCGAAGCTGTATTCTTCGAAGGCCGTCTGGTTTCCGTTGAGCTGCCGACCACCATCAGCCGTCAGGTTGTGTACACCGAAAACGCCGCACGTGGCGACACTTCGGGCAAGGTCATGAAGCCAGCTAAACTGAAGAACGGTACCGAGATCTCGGTTGCTGACTTCATCCAGATCGACGAGTGGATCGACATCGACACTCGCGACAACAGCTTCAAGGGCCGTTCCAAGAAGTAATTTCCTGGCGCCCACGAAAAACCCGGCCTTTGCCGGGTTTTTTTGTGTCTGCAGTGCCGTGAAAGGGGGGGCTTACTGCCAGCGCAGCTCACTGCGCAACGCCAGGTCCCATGGTGGTACCGGGCTGAAGCGGCTCTTGAGGAACTCAAGCAGCAAGCGGCTGCGGGAGTTGGTTTCGTGCTCCAGGCGCAAGGCATAGATGCCGCTGCTTTCCGCTGCTGGCAGGCCGTTGTCGCAGAACAGCGGCAGCAGCTCCCCGCGTAGCAGGTACTCGCTGATCAACCAGGTCGGCAGGTGGGCGATGCCCAGCCCGGCCAGTGCGCCGAACAACAGGGTTTCTGCGTTGTTGGCGCTCATGCGCATGCGTGAGGGCCGCAGCAGGCGCATCTGTCCGTCGATGGCAAAACGCCAGGCGAACGGCGGGGCCAGGCCGTCCCAGTCCAGGCCATCATGTTCTGGCAGTTCCTGCGGGCTGCTCGGCACACCGCGCTGTTCCAGGTAGGCCGGGCTGGCGCAGGCAATGCGCACCATGTAGGCCAAGGGTGTCGCTACCAGGCGGGTATCGGCCAGTGGCCCGGCACGCAGCACCAGATCGACTTCGCCCAGGTGCGCGCCATGCAGGTCGACGAAGCTGTCGATCAGGCGCAGTTGAACATCCAGGCCTGGGTAGGCCACCAGGAAATCAGCGATTGCAGGCGCCAGATGGCGGCGTCCGAACGCGGCGGGCGCATCAATGCGAATCAGGCCTTCAGGCGCGTTGCTCAATGACACGGCTTCGGCCCGCGCCAGGCGCAGTTCTTCAACGATACGCCGGGCGCGCTCGGCGAATGCGTTACCAGCTGGGGTGGGACGCACCGCGTGGGTGCTGCGCACGAACAGTCGGCTGCCTACGGCGGCCTCCAGGGCATCGATGCGCCGGGCCACCGCAGACGGCGTTAGCGGGTGGCGTCGGGAGGCCGCGGAAAAGCTGCCTGCCGCCAGAACATCGAGGAAAAGGCTGAGTTGTTCGGTGAGGGCATCAGGGTTCATCGGCTGTATCGCCTTTGCGTAATTGGCATAGCCATTGTGCGTTGCTGTGCGTTTCCCTACTAGCCCTGGCTGGGTAGCATGTGACGATTGATGACCTTCAAGGGGCCGGAATGATCGAGTGGATGATGTACATCGCGTTGGGCGCCGCCTTGGGTACGATGGGTGGGTTGTTTGGCATCGGCGGCGGTTTGATCGCGATTCCTGCGCTGGGCCTGCTGTTTGGCCTCGATCAGCAGTTGGCACAGGGCACTGCGTTGGTGATGGTGGTGCCTAACGTGTTGCTGGCCCTGTGGCGCTACCATCAGCGCAACCGGATTGCCGTGCAGCATGCGTTGCCGCTGGCCGCGGCAGGCTTTGTCTTTGCCTGGCTGGGGTCGATCTGGGCCGTGGGCCTGGATGCTGGTGCGATGCGCCTGGGCTTTGTCGGTTTCCTGATCGCGCTGGTGGTCTGGAACCTGGCGCGCATGTTCATGCGCAGCACGCCGCCCTCGAGCGAGTTGCGCCAACCCTGGCCGTGGCTGGGCGTGCTGGGCAGTGGCGCCGGTGTTGTGGGTGGCCTGTTCGGTGTGGGCGGTGCGGTGATTGCCACGCCGGTGCTGACCAGCGTGTTCGGCACGACTCAAGTGGTCGCCCAAGGCCTTTCGCTGGCGTTGGCGGCGCCCAGCACGGCGGTAACCCTGGTCACATATGGCGTGCATCAGCACGTGGATTGGAGCATGGGCGTTCCCTTGGCGCTGGGCGGGCTGCTCAGTATCAGTTGGGGGGTAAAGCTGGCCCATGCCTTGCCGGAGAAGGTGCTGCGTTCACTGTTCTGCGGGTTTCTGGTGCTGTGTGCGGTGATGCTGGCGTTCAAGGTGTGAGGCGGACACATCGGTGTGCGACCCAAGCCAGGGTCCTTGAGCGTCAGGACCGTGGCTTGGGCTTTGGCGTTTGTGTCGGCGTCGGCGCGCGCAGGTCTAGCGACGCACCTGCTTGAGGGTTTCGGCAATCAGGAAGGCCAGCTCCAGTGACTGGTCGGCGTTCATGCGTGGGTCGCAGTGGGTGTGGTAGCGGTCCGACAGTGCATCTTCGGTGATCGGACGGGCGCCGCCGATACACTCGGTGACGTTCTGCCCGGTCATCTCGATGTGGATACCACCGGCATGGCTGCCTTCGGCCTGGTGAACCTGGAAGAACTGTTTGACCTCGCTGAGGATCTGCGCAAAGTCTCGGGTCTTGTAGCCGCTGCTCGCCTTGATGGTGTTGCCGTGCATGGGGTCGGAGCTCCAGAGCACCTTGCGCCCCTCGCGTTCCACGCTGCGAATCAGCGCCGGCAAGTGGTCGCCGACTTTTTCCGCGCCCATGCGCACAATCAGGTTGAGGCGCCCCGGGTCGTTTTCCGGGTTGAGCACGTCAATCAGGCGAATCAATTCCTCGGTGTTCATGCTTGGGCCGACCTTGACCCCAATGGGGTTGTTCACCCCGCGCAGGAACTCGACATGCGCGCCGTCGAGCTGGCGGGTGCGGTCGCCAATCCAGAGCATGTGCGCCGAGCAGTCGTACCAGTCGTTGGTCAGGCTGTCGCGGCGCACGAAGGCTTCTTCGTAGTTGAGCAGCAGCGCTTCATGGGCGGTGAAGAAACTGGTTTCGCGCAGCTGCGGTGCGCTGTCCAGGCCACAGGCGCGCATGAAGGCCAGGGTTTCGTCGATGCGGTCGGCCAGTTGGCTGTACTTCTCGGCCAGGGCCGAGTTGGCGATGAAGTCCAGGTTCCACTTGTGCACCTGATGCAGGTCGGCAAACCCGCCCTGGGCAAAGGCGCGCAGCAGGTTCAGGCTGGCAGTGGACTGGTGGTAGGCCTGCAGCAGGCGCTCTGGATCCGGTACGCGGCTTTTTTCATCGAAACCAATGCCGTTGACGATGTCGCCGCGATAGGCGGGGAGGGTGACACCGGCGATGGTTTCGTCGCCCGCCGAACGGGGTTTGGCAAATTGTCCGGCCATTCGGCCGACTTTCACCACCGGGCAGCCGGCCGCAAAGGTCATGACAATGGCCATTTGCAGGAGCACTTTGAAAGTGTCGCGAATTTTTGCCGCTGAGAACTCCGCGAAGCTTTCGGCGCAGTCGCCGCCTTGCAACAGGAAGGCGCGGCCCTCGGTGACTTCCGCGAACTGACGGCGCAGTTCGCGGGCTTCGCCGGCAAACACCAGCGGTGGATAACTGGCCAGCGTCTGCTCGACCTTGTGCAGGTGCGTCGCGTCAGGGTAGGTCGGTTGTTGCTGGATCGGCAGGGCGCGCCAGCTGTCAGGACTCCAGGGTTGGCTCATCGCAGACTCGGTTGTTATCGGATTATAAAGAGGGCTGGGGTCATGGTAACAGTTGCAAGGCGCCTTGTTGCACTGCCTGCATTGGCGGACAATGGCGGTTTTGCTTGGGCAGGCATCGGTGCCGGGAGACGAGATGACAGAGGAGCGGGTAGAGCGGCTGCTGGCCCAGGTTCACGACGAGTACGGCACCATCAGTGTGCTGGAGGTCGAGGACTACCGCTTCCTTGAGTTCGGTGAGGCCATAGAGCAGAGCTGTGTGTTCACGGCCGATCCAAGCTGGCTGGAGTACGACTACACCCGTGCCATGCTGATTGGCGCGTTGTGCCATGCCGAGCCGGAAAGTGCCTTGTTCCTCGGGCTTGGTGCCGGCACCCTGACCCAGGCCTGCCTGAAGTTCCTGCCGCTGGACGATGTCGAGGTGATCGAGCTGCGCCCGGATGTGCCGCGCCTGGCCATTGAGTACCTGGGGCTGGACGACGACCCGCGCCTGTATATCCGCGTGGGCGATGCGGTGGAACTGCTGGAAACCGCCGAAACCGCCGATCTGATTTTCGTCGACCTGTATACCGATCACGGACCGAGCGTGGGGCATCTGGCCTGGCGCTTTTTGGAGAACTGCCAGAAACGCCTCAATCCCGGCGGTTGGCTGGTGATCAACCAGTGGGCGGCGGATGACGGCAAGCCGCTGGGGGCTGCGTTGTTGCGCGGGTTGTATCATCGGCACTACTGGGAGCTGCCGGTGAAGGAGGGTAACGTCATTCTGCTGGTTCCGGCAGACCTCGAGCAGACGCTGGACATGCCTGGCCTTGTCGCTCGGGCCGATGCATTGGCACCCCGTCTGGGCTACTCGTTGCAACCGTTGATCGGAGCGATCCGCCCGGCGAGTTGAGGCGGCTGCTGAAATAATCGATTCAGCCCATGCCCCGGGGCGATATGCGCATAATCCGGGGCGCCGCTCTATGCTGTCATCTTTCGATAAAAAACTCTCACGTGAAGCGCTATTTCAGGTATAGTACGCGCCGGTCTTTTACTAGACCTCGTCTTAGGTAGTGCAATTTCCCGAAGCCAGCTTCGGCTGCGCGTCCGCACAGCGGACTCTCCTTGACGTTCCTTTTTCTTCAATCGTTTTCGCAAATCCCCGCCGACAAAGCTGCCAGGGTGACCCGTGGGTCTTACAAGGCATGCGCAGCTTTGGAGCATGGGTCTTTGCGGATGCACTTAGAGGCAGACCCATGACCCAGGAAACCGGCGGCTTCGCCGCTCTCGACCTTCATCCGAGCATTGTTGCTGCTGTATTGGCTACCGGCTACGAAGAGCCATCCGCCATTCAGCAACAATCGATCCCGATTATTCTCGCCGGTCATGACATGATCGGCCAGGCGCAGACAGGTACCGGTAAAACCGCTGCCTTCGCACTGCCAATCCTGAATCGCATCGACCCGAGCAAGCGCGAGCCGCAAGCCCTGATCCTGGCGCCAACCCGTGAGTTGGCGCTGCAAGTAGCCACCGCCTTTGAAACCTACGCCAAGCAAATGCCGGGCGTAACCGTGGTGGCCGTGTACGGTGGTGCCCCAATGGGCCCACAATTGAAAGCAATCCGTAACGGCGCGCAAATCGTCGTTGCTACCCCGGGCCGTCTCTGCGACCACCTGCGTCGTGATGAGAAAGTCCTGGCGACCGTCAATCACCTGGTGCTCGACGAAGCCGACGAAATGCTCAAGCTGGGCTTCATGGACGACCTGGAAGTCATCTTCAAGGCCATGCCGGAAAGCCGTCAGACCGTACTGTTCTCGGCGACCTTGCCTGCTTCTATCCGTGCCATCGCCGAGCGCCACCTGCGCGATCCGAAGCACGTCAAGATCCAGAGCAAGACCCAGACCGTAACGGCCATCGAGCAGGCTCACCTGATGGTCCACGCGGACCAGAAAGTAGCCGCTGTCCTGCGTTTGCTGGAAGTTGAAGAGTTCGATGCGCTGATCGCCTTCGTACGTACCAAGCAAGCGACCCTGGACCTGGCCAGCGCCCTGGAAGCCAAAGGCTACAAGGCTGCAGCACTGAACGGCGACATCGCCCAGAACCAGCGTGAGCGCGTCATCGACTCGCTCAAGGATGGCCGTCTGGACATCGTCGTCGCGACCGACGTTGCTGCTCGTGGTCTGGACGTACCGCGCATCACTCACGTGTTCAACGTTGACATGCCGTACGATCCTGAGTCTTACGTTCACCGTATTGGCCGTACTGGCCGTGCAGGTCGTGAAGGCCGTGCACTGCTGCTGGTCACCCCGCGTGAGCGTCGCATGCTGCAGGTTATCGAGCGTGTAACGGGCCAGAAAGTTGCCGAAGTTCGCCTGCCGAACGGCCAGGCTGTTCTGGATGCGCGTATCAAGAAGCTGACCAACAGCCTGGCGCCGCTGGTAGCCGACGCTGAGTCGACTCATGGCGACCTGCTGGACCGCCTGACCGCCGACATCGGTTGCAGCCCACGTGCCCTGGCTGCTGCCCTGCTGCGCAAAGCAACCAACGGTCAGGCGCTGACCCTGGAAGCGGTTGAGCGTGAACAGCCACTGGTGCCGACCTACACTCCGCGTGAGCGTACTGCGGGTGATCGTCCAGAGCGCAGTGATCGTGAGCGTCGTGCGCCAATGCCGCTGGGCGAAGGTCGTGCTCGTTGCCGTACCGCGCTGGGTGCGCGTGATGGTATCGCTGCCAAGAACCTGCTCGGCGCTATCCTCAACGAGGGTGGCCTGGCACGTGAAGCAATCGGTCGCATCCAGGTGCGTGACAGCTTCAGCCTGGTTGAGCTGCCAGAAGACGGTCTTGAGCGTCTGCTGACCAAGCTCAAGGACACTCGCGTTGCCGGCAAGCAGCTGAAGCTGCGTCGCTACCGCGAAGATTGATCCGCGCGTCATAAAAAAATCCCCGACTGGTTCGGGGATTTTTTTTGCCTGTCGGCTGGGTGAATGGCTCAGTCGAAGCGGTAAATGTCCATTCCCAATGCACCCAGGGTGAAGCCTTGGTGAACAATGCTGAAATGCTCGCCTGCGCCGCGAGCGAAGTACAGCGGCAGCAAGTGTTCATCGCTGGGGTGGTTGCGCACCGCAAACGGTGCCTGGCGGCGATAGTCCAGCAGCGCGGCATCGTCACCGGCTTCGAGCTTTTCCACCATCCAGTCGCGGAATGCCAGTGCCCAGGGTTCTACGCTGTCCGGGCCTGCGTGCCAGGATAGCTCGCGCAGATTGTGGGTGATGCTGCCGGAGCCAATCAGCAGGATGTTTTCCTGGCGCAGCGCAGCCAGGGCATTACCAACCCGTTCCTGTAACTGTGGGCCCAGGTGGCTGGGCAGGGACACTTCTACGACCGGAATGTCGGCCTGTGGATACATCAGTGACAACGGTACCCAGGCGCCATGGTCGAATGGGCGCTGTGGGTCGAGCGAAGCCGTCAGGCCGGCGTTTTTGAGCTGCTCGACAATCTGGGCTGCCAGTGCTGGTGCGCCGGGGGCGGGGTACTGAACGGCAAAGAGTGCCGGTGGAAAGCCACCAAAGTCATGCCAGGTTTTCGGGCTTGGGTGGCTGCTCACGCACAACGCCTGGCTCTCCCAGTGCGCAGAGACCACGATGATGGCTTTGGGTCGAGGCAGTGCTTCTGCCAGTCGTGCGAGGGCAGGGCCGCTCTCGCCGGGTTCCAGGGCGAGCATGGGCGAACCGTGGGAAATAAACAGACTGGGCAGCATGGAAGAGGTCCTGAGGTTAAGATGGGGTTATCTTCTGTCAGTTCATTTATCTAAATCTAATATAAGTTTTCGTATCATTTGATCGAAATTTTGGAGCCATTCATGCAGCCGGAATTTTGGCATGACCGCTGGGCGCGTAATCAAATCGGTTTTCACCTGGATCAGGTCAATCCTTACCTGCAGCGACACTGGCCCAGCCTCGGCTTGATGGCAGGCGACAAGGTGCTGGTGCCCTTGTGTGGCAAGAGTCTTGATCTGTTCTGGTTGGCCGGGCAAGGGTTGCGGGTGCAGGGTATTGAGTTGTCCGAGCGTGCGGTAGAGGCGTTTTTCAGCGAGCATCAGTTGCATCCGCAGGTATCTCGACGTGGCGCTTTCAAGGTCTACCAGTGCGAGGGGCTTGAGCTCTGGTGTGGCGATATCTTTGCCCTGACCGCCGAAGATGTTGGCGATTGCTCGGCCCTGTATGACCGTGCAGCCCTGATTGCCTTGCCCGCACCGATGCGCGAGCGCTATGCCAGCCACCTGCAAGCGTTGCTGGCGGCACACGCCAAGGGGCTGTTGATCACACTGGACTACGATCAATCAACGATCGACGGGCCGCCCTTTGCCGTACTTGAGGCAGAAGTCCGTGCCCTGTACGCAGGGTGGCGGGTTACCCTTGGAGAGACACGAGACATTCTCGCGGAGAGCCCAAAGTTCCAGGCAGCGGGAAGCGCGGGCTTGTTGGAGCATGTGTATCGGCTCGAACGCTGACCACAGGCCAGACACCCCGCTGATGCCATCGCAGGCTGTAGGAGCCGGGCTTGCCCGCGATGCAAACGCCGCGAACTCACAGGCACCCCACTGACGCCATCGCAGGCAAGCCAGCTCCAACAGAGCCCGAGCAACCTGTAGGAGCCGGGCTTGCCCGCGATGCAAACGCCGCGAACTCGCGGGTACCCCACCGACGCCATCGCAGGCAAGCCTGCTAATGCAACCTGTAGGAGCCGGGCTTGCCCGCGATGCAGACGCCGCGCACTCACAGGCACCCCACCGACGCCATCGCAGGCCCGCCTGCTAATGCAGCCTGTAGGAGCCGGGCTTGCCCGCGATGCAGACGCCGCGCACTCACAGGCACCCCACCGACGCCATCACAGGCACGCCTGCATCCCACAGGAAATGCAGCGTTCTGCACACAAAAAAAGGGCGACCTGAGTCGCCCTTTTGTCTATTGCGTAACGGTCAGCCGTGACGGCGCAGGGCGTCGATACGGTCTTCCAGCGGTGGGTGGCTCATCAGCAGACCCGCCAGGCCATGCTTGAGGCCGCCATTGATGCCGAAGGCATTCAGAGTGTCAGGCATGTGCACCGGTACGCCCTGTTCCGAACGCAGGCGCTGCAGGGCGCCAATCATGGCGTTGGTGCCGGCGAGGCGGGCACCGGCTTCGTCAGCGCGGTATTCGCGTTTACGCGAGAACCACATGACGATCATGCTGGCGAGAATGCCCAGTACCAGTTCGGCAACGATGGTCGCAACGTAGTAGGCAATACCTTGGCCTTCTTCGTTCTTGAAGATTACCTTGTCGACAAAGTTACCGATGATGCGGGCAAAGAACATCACGAAGGTGTTGACCACGCCCTGGATGAGCGCGAGGGTAACCATGTCGCCGTTGGCAACGTGGCCGATCTCGTGGGCCAGAACTGCGCGTACTTCGTCGGGTGAGAAGCGTTCCAGCAGGCCTTGGCTGACCGCTACCAGGGCGTCATTGCGGTTCCAGCCGGTCGCGAAGGCGTTGGCCTCGTAGGCAGGGAAAATACCCACTTCCGGCATCTTGATACCGGCTTCGCGGGAGAGCTCTTCAACAGTCTGGAGCAGCCATTGCTCGTGACGCGTGCGCGGCTGGCTGATGATCTGCGTGCCGGTGCTCATCTTCGCCATCCACTTGGAGATGAACAGCGAGAACAGCGAGCCGGCGAAGCCGAACACAGCACAGAAAATCAGCAGTTGATTGAGGTTGAGGTCAACCCCGTTGGCTGCCATGAACCCGTTGAAGCCAAACAGACTCAGGGTAATGCTGGCAATCAGCACAACCGCGAGGTTGGTGGCCACAAACAGCAAGATGCGCATCATGGTTGTTACGTTCTCCTGACGGATAAAAATGTAGCGTATGCGGGTATATAAGGTGCCCGCCCCGCTGATTCAACCGGGGGACTATTTCAAACTGTGTACTTACCCGCGTGGCAGGCACCGGATTTTTTCGCGCGCCAACGCTGTAATGGCTGTAGGAAAAAACCTTATTAGGTGTGAGACCTGCGCCAGGGGCGGCGCAGGCTGGTTTCGCGGTGCGTTACTGCTTGTACGTCTTGAGGAAATTGCCGATACGACCGATTGCCTGTTCCAGGTCATCCACACGTGGCAGTGTCACGACACGGAAGTGGTCCGGCCATGGCCAGTTGAACGCAGTGCCCTGGACGATCAGCAGCTTCTCGGAGAGCAGCAGGTCGAGAACAAACTTCTCGTCGTTGAAGATCGGGCAGACTTTCGGATCGATTTTCGGGAACGCATAGAGTGCACCCATCGGCTTCACGCAGCTGACGCCGGGGATGTCGTTGAGCAGTTCCCAAGTGCGATTGCGTTGCTCGAGCAGACGGCCCTGTGGCAGTACCAGGTCGTTGATGCTCTGGTAGCCGCCCAGTGCGGTCTGGATGGCGTGCTGGCTCGGCACGTTGGCACACAGGCGCATGTTGGCCAGCATGTCGATGCCTTCGATGTAGCTCTGGGCATGCAGCTTGGGCCCGGAGATGGCCAGCCAGCCGGAACGGAAGCCAGCAACCCGGTAGGACTTGGACAGGCCGTTGAAGGTCAGGCAGAGCAGGTCGGGTGCCAACGAGGCGGTGCTGATGTGCACGGCTTCGTCATAGAGAATCTTGTCGTAGATCTCGTCGGAGAACACTACCAGGTTGTGCTGACGTGCCAGCTCGAGCATGCCCAGCAGCAGTTCGCGGGAATACACCGCGCCGGTCGGGTTGTTCGGGTTGATGATCACCATGGCCTTGGTGTTTGGTGTGATCTTGGCCTTGATGTCGTCCAGGTCTGGGAACCAGTCGGCCTGTTCGTCGCACAGGTAGTGAACCGGTTTGCCACCCGCCAGGCTGACTGCGGCGGTCCACAGTGGGTAGTCCGGTGCCGGGATCAGGACTTCGTCACCGTTGTTGAGCAGTGCCTGCATCGACATCACGATCAGTTCGGATACGCCGTTGCCCAGGTAGATGTCTTCGATGCCGACACCTTCTACCTGTTTCTGCTGGTAGTACTGCATCACGGCCTTGCGCGCACTGAACAGGCCTTTGGAGTCGCTGTAGCCTTGTGCAGTCGGCAGGTTGCGGATCACATCCTGGAGAATTTCCTCCGGTGCCTCGAAACCAAAGGGCGCCGGGTTGCCGATGTTCAGCTTGAGGATGCGGTGGCCTTCCTCTTCCAGGCGTTTGGCGTGCTTGAGCACCGGGCCGCGAATGTCATAGCAGACATTGGCGAGCTTGTTCGATTTGCTGACCTGCATGATGTGATCCCGATTAGAAAAGATCGCCGCGCATTGCGCTGTGAAAACGTTTGAAATGCGTGTAACGCGGGTGCCAGACTGGCGTCTGATGAGGCGCAATAATACGTGCCACCCGCGTTGCCGAAAAGACACGACGCGGGCTTTTTCCGTTACAGAGGTTTCCCCATGGACAAGATCGACAAAACCCTCGACGAATGGCGTGCAATGCTTGACCCGGAGCAGTACCAGGTCTGTCGTCTGAAGGGCACCGAGCGGCCGTTCAGTGGCAAGTACAACGCAACCAGGACTGATGGCGTCTACCATTGCATCTGCTGCAGCGCGCCGTTGTTCGACTCTCGGGCAAAATTCGATTCGGGCTGCGGCTGGCCCAGCTTTTACGAGCCGATTGCCGACAGCGCCATGATCGAAATCCGTGATACCTCGCACGGCATGATCCGTACCGAGGTGACGTGCGCGGTCTGCGATGCCCACCTTGGGCATGTGTTTCCCGATGGCCCGCCGCCGACAGGCCTGCGTTATTGCATCAATTCGGTGTGCCTGGACCTGGTTCCTCGAACCTGACCTGTGGACTATTCAAGGAGAGTCGGTCATGGCTGACGCACTGTTGAGCATCCCTTGCACCACGATCAAGGGTGAGCAGAAAACCCTGGTGGACTTCCCGGCCAAGGCGGTGTTGCTGGTCAATACCGCCAGCGAATGCGGGTTCACCGGGCAGTACAAGGGCCTTGAGCAGCTCTGGCAGCGTTACCGTGAGCGAGGCCTGGTGGTGCTGGCATTTCCCTGCAACCAGTTCGGTAAGCAGGAGCCGGGTGATGAACGGGCCATTGCAGGTTTCTGTGAGTTGAACTTCGGCGTCAGCTTTCCGCTGTTTGCCAAGGTCGATGTCAACGGGCCTGCGGCTCATCCCTTGTTCGTTGAGCTGAAAAAGCGGGCCCCGGGGTTGCTGGGGTCTCAGGCGATCAAGTGGAACTTCACCAAGTTCCTCTTCGACCCGGCAACGGGCCGGGTCAGTCGTTTTGCGCCCAGTACCAAGCCGGAGGCCTTGGTGGAGCAGATCGAGTCGCTGCTCAAGTGAGCACTGTCGGCAGTATGCGGCGTGTTACAGGGGCACCCACTGATTGATCAGGGTGAGCAGCTCCTCGCGGCGAAACGGTTTGGCCAGGTAGTCGTTCATGCCCGCCGCGCGGCAGCGCTCACGTTCCTCGGGCATGGCGTTGGCGGTCAGGGCGATAATCGGCAGCGTTGGCCAGCGTCCGCTCTGGCGGATCCTCCGGCTGGCCTCGTAGCCATCCATCACCGGCATGTTGCAGTCCATCAGCACCAGGTCGAAGTCGTTTCGCTCAAGCTGTTCCAGAGCCTCCACGCCTTGCTTGGCGACACTGACGTCGCAGCCGAGCTTGGCCAGCATGCCTTTCGCGACCAGTTGGTTAACCGGGTTGTCCTCGACCAGCAGGATGTGTGCTCGACGCTCGCTGTTCGGGCTGCCCTGCTGGGGTGGCGAGGTGGGGCTGTCTGAGTCGTGCAGGGCGCGTTGCAATGACTGGTACAGGGCGCTGCGGGTGAGGGGGCGTGCTTGTTGTTGCAAGGGCGCCAGTTGTGCGGCGTGTTCGCTGGACAGGAAGTTACCGTATGCCGTGATCAGCAGGATCGGTGCTGTGACGGTGGGGCGCAGGTCGAACAGCCCGCTCAGGTTGTCGGTGATCAGCAGATCAGGTTGCTGTTCGGGCAGCGTGTCGAGGTTGTCGTGCCGCCGATAATCAAGGCCCCAGGCAGGCAACAGTGTCGCCAGCAGTTCATCCAGGCCGCTGTCTGCAGTGCTGATGGCAGCAATCCGTCCTTGTAACGGTGCTGGTGCGATTGCCAGCGTGTGGGCTGGCAACGGTAACTCGGCACTGAACTGGCTGCCAAAACCTGCTTCGGAACTGATGCTGAGGCGGCCTTGCATGGCCTCGCAGAGATTATTGGTCAGGGTCAGGCCCAGGCCGGTGCCACCATACTGGCGTGTGATGCCAGCCCCGGCCTGGGTGAAGGGTTGAAATATCCTGACTTGTGCATCGTAGGGAATACCAATGCCCGTATCGCAGACATCCAGGCGTACGCCGCCAGATTCGCTGCGCAGGCGTACGTCCACGCGCCCAAAGCGGGTGAATTTCAGGGCGTTGGACAGCAGGTTGCTGACGATCTGCCTGACCCGAGTCGGGTCGCCAAGCACCAGGGCTGGAAATTTCGGATCGATCAGGCAGGTGAGCTCGACGCTGGGGGCGGCATTCTGCGAAAGCAGGCTGGCGGTGTCCTCCACCAGTGTGCCGAGGTCGAACGGGATTCGTTCCAGCTCCAGCTGTCCGGCATCGAACTTGGAGAGGTCCAGAATATCGTTGAGCAGTTCCACCAGTACTTTGCCTGAGTCGTGGGCAATCGACAGTTGCTGGCGCTGTTCGGCATTCAGTGGGCTGTCCAGTGAAAGTGCGATCATGCCCAGCAAACCGTTCAGCGGTGTGCGGATTTCGTGGCTCATGTTGGCCAGGAAGGCTGCTCGAGCCTGCGCCATGTCCAGGGCGCGGCGTCGGGCGACTTCGAGTTCTTCATTGGAACGGCTGAGGCTTGCGTTGCTGGCCCGCAGTTCATTGGTGCGTGCCGAGACGATGTTTTCCAGTTCGCTCAGGTAGTCAGTCAGGCGATTTTCGGCATTGCGCCGTTGTTGGATCTCGGTCGCCATGCTGACGAATTGCTGGTTGGCGACTTTTACCAATACCCCAATCTCATCCTGTTCATGGCCTGGCGGGAAGGAGAGCTTGTTTTGGTTGGGGTTGCGTGAGTCACTGTTGCTCAGCGCACGGATTACCCGAACCAGCGGTTTGGTCAGCATGAAGTAAAACAGGGTCAGCAGAATGCACGTCAGCACCAGGCTGCGTACAAAGCCGCTGAGCAGGGTGACTTCCGCACGTTTCAGGAAGCGGCTGCCGAAGGCGAAGGTATCGACTTCCAGAAACAGCGTGCCGAGGTACTCATCCGGCATGTGGCTGAGCTGCAGGCGTTCCTGGAATTCACGATGTTCGCCGAACAGAAAATCGCTGAGCACCCGGTAGCGGCTTTCCAGGCGTGGGCGCTGGACATCAGCCAATACGGTGTCGTTGTTGTCGATCAGGCGTACCTGGATGATCGCGGGCGACTGCAGCAGGCCCTGAGCCAGTTCCTGGGCGAGCTCCGAGTCGATGTTGTAGGCAATTCGGGAGGCCGGGTTGTGACTGATTTCCAGGAGTGCACGCATCTCGCGGTTGATGGAGGCGTCTTCACTGGCATAATCGATGCCGATCTGGAGAAGACTGAGCAAGGTACCCAGGACGAAGCCTGCCAGGACTGTCAGCCTGGCTTGCTTATAGGACAGGCGATTGGTGAACTTGATATCCATGGGTTCCGAGCCAGTTTCACATTCCGTGCGCTGCGCAAGCATAGCCGATCAGCCCCGGCTCCTGGCACGTCCTGTTGCATATTCCGCTTGCCCATTTGCCTGAATCTGTCTTGAGGAATTGATGTGGACTCTCGTGTGAATGCTTTTCTTGAGCGCGCTGAAGCTGTATTGGCGCGGTTGGAACCTCTTTTGCCTGCGCCACGCCCGGCCATTGATTGGGGGCATTGCCTGGCTGCCCGTTGGCAGCGTGAAGGGCGCAGTGGCTTCCTGCTGCCGCTGGACGTGAGCCTGGACATGCGCTTGTCCGACCTGATCGGCATCGATCAGCAGCGTGAGCAGTTAAGGCGCAATACCCGTCAGTTTCTCGATGGTATGCCGGCCAACCATGCGCTGCTGTGGGGATCGCGTGGCACGGGTAAATCGTCGTTGGTGCGCGCGTTGCTGGCAGAGTATGCGACGGCAGGTTTGCGGTTGATCGAAATCGAGCGTGACCACTTGGCGGATTTGCCGCGGGTGGTTGAGCAGTTGCACAAACTGCCTCAGCGCTTTGTGTTGTTCTGTGACGACCTCTCGTTCGAGGCCGGGGAGGGCGACTATCGCGTGCTCAAAAGTGTGCTGGATGGTTCGTTGGAGCAGGCGCCGGACAATGTGTTGTTATACGCCACGTCCAACCGTCGGCACCTCGTGCCAGAGAAGCAGAGCGACAATGAAAACTGGAAAATGATCGACGGCGAGCTTCACCCCAACGAGGCGGTGGAGGACAAGATCGCCCTGTCTGACCGTTTTGGCCTGTGGCTGTCGTTCTATCCCTTCACTCAGGAACACTTTCTGGATGTGGTCGAGCACTGGATCAGTCAGCTGGCGCAAGCCTCGGACCTGGTCTGGGTTCGTGATGAAACACTGGAAAAGGCTGCGATTCGCTGGGCCACGGGGCGTGGCAATCGTAATGGCCGTTGTGCTTATCAGTTCGCCCGTTACTGGGTAGGACTTAAATTGCTGGAGCAGAAACATGATTGATTTGAATGCAACCGGTGCCGGCTTGTCTGGCTATGGTCTGCTGGCTGCGCAACTGGAGGCCTTGCTGGCTGACGAGCGCGACTTTATTGCCAATGCTGCTCAGTTCTCGGCCTTTCTCTATAGCCAGGTCGATGACCTGAACTGGGCGGGCTTCTACCTTAATCGTAACGAAGAGTTGGTGTTGGGGCCGTTTCAGGGGCAGGTTGCCTGTGTGCGTATTCCGTTTGGCCGTGGGGTGTGCGGTGCCGCTGCCGCTACTCGGCAGACCCAGCGGGTTGAAGATGTGCATGCGTTTCCAGGGCACATTGCCTGCGACAGCGCCTCGAACAGCGAGCTGGTGATCCCGCTGGTCAAGGACGGGTGCTTGATTGGGGTGCTGGACCTGGACAGCCCGAAGCTTGCGCGGTTTACGGTTGAGGATCAGGCCGGGCTGGAACGTCTTGCCGAGATCTTCCTGCGCTCAACGGACTGCTCCCGGGGGAGGTAGGCAGCACGCTGCTCACGGGCAAGTCTGCTTCCAGGGTGTTGCACACGGTATGGAAGCGGGGCTCGCTAACATTGCAGGCGTTGTGTTCTCACTGACACCCCCTGATGCCGTTGCAGGGGGTGTTTCCTGTTTCAGTCGTAGATGACTTTCTTCTTCCAGTCTTCCGTGGTGTCGGACTTCAAGCCCTCGGTGAGTTCGTTGACCTCGTCTTCGGCAGGTTCAAGCGTACTCAGCACCTGTGCATTGGCGCGCGCCAGCAGCTTCTCCATATAAGCGAGCTGCTCCTGGTAGACAGCAGGTTCCGGCTGCTTTCGCAGGTATTGCACGCCGCGCTCGAAGGCCAGGCGGGCATGGCCCGGTTGGTTCTGCTGCAAGGCCTGTTGGCCCAGGTTGTTGAAGAACTCGATATGCAGCAGCACCAGGATATGACGGACTTCCTTGACCCAGTACTTGGCTTCGTTGGTCGGCAGGAAACCTTCCTGGGCCGCACGGGTCACTTGATTGTGCAAGCCTTCAAGCAGAAAGCGCACATCCTTGGCGCGGGCTTCGGTCTGGATCGGCCCTGGCGGGTTGTTTACCGGCAAGGCCTCACCTTTGGCAATCAATCCTTCCAGTTCGGCGATGCGCGCCTTGATCTCACTGTTGTGCTTGTCCAGCGCCAGTTGGCGCAGGTTCAGGTTGAGCTCCAGGCGAGTCAGCAGCAGCTTCAAGGCCGGGGTCATCAACTGGCCAGGAAAGGTTTCTGTGATTTCGCCACAACGGCGCAGGCGTTCGGCCAGCTCGACTTTCAGTCGGGCCCGCTCCAGCTTGTTGTTCTCGACTACATTGTTCAGGTAGCCGATCACGATCAATAGTGCGATCCCGGCCACTATAAGCAGGGTGATCAGAAGTGGTGTCACCGTTAACGCCTCATGCAGGGTTATTTACCGTTTGAGTGTAGTGGCTTAGCTTTTAACCGGATAGACCTGTTCGAGGGTCGTCGCTCATCAGTAAAGGCGCAGTGCCTTCCCCTGTGTCGGCTGATCCTGCCGAGCCTTGAGCGGGCTGGAAAGCAGGGGGAAGTCATTGATTTAAATAAATTTGTATCTGGGGGTTGACGACTCTTCAAAGCACCCCTAGAATGCGCGCCACTTGCAGCGTAAAGCACACAGCGAAACGCAGCAGGGAGTGAAAAGTTGTAGTGTGTCCCCTTCGTCTAGTGGCCTAGGACACCGCCCTTTCACGGCGGTAACAGGGGTTCGAGTCCCCTAGGGGACGCCAATGCGGGAATAGCTCAGTTGGTAGAGCACGACCTTGCCAAGGTCGGGGTCGCGAGTTCGAGTCTCGTTTCCCGCTCCAGTTTTAACGGTCTTGCCCAAGGGCAGGGCTGGTAAGAAAATCCAGGTTAGGGTCTAAGATTCTGATCTGGTCACTGAAACATGCGTTGCATGTTTTGGGCAGCGTCCCCTTCGTCTAGTGGCCTAGGACACCGCCCTTTCACGGCGGTAACAGGGGTTCGAGTCCCCTAGGGGACGCCATTTTGCGGGAATAGCTCAGTTGGTAGAGCACGACCTTGCCAAGGTCGGGGTCGCGAGTTCGAGTCTCGTTTCCCGCTCCAATTCAAAGAAAACGCCGTTCGATTGAACGGCGTTTTTTTTGCCTTTGAAAAGCCCATGCACGGTATTTTCCGCCTCAGGATCAGGCCTGTGCGGTTTGCTGCTCTGGCTTTGCTGCGCTGGTCGTTGTGTCAGTAGCCTTGAGCGGTGTTCAGGCAGCGCCCTTGAAGAGCCCTGCCTTCACCTTTGCGTTGTCTTAGTGCTTGCTGTCGTCGTTCGACATGCTCAGCAGCTGTTTTTCCTGGTTCCAGTCGAACGGCTCGTCATTCTGCTCCGCTTCATAGCGGCGCTCTTCCAGTGCCTGATACAGGTCCAGCTCGTCGTCTGGCATGAAATGCAGGCAATCGCCACCGAAGAACCACAGCAGGTCGCGTGGCACCAGGTGGGCAATCTGTGGGTAACGCTGAATGACCTGGCACATCAGGTCCTGGCCCAGGTATTGGCTTTCCAGTGGGTCTTGTGGAAGTTGCGTCAGCAGTTCGTCGAAGCGTTCGAGGAACAGGGCATGGCTCTCTTCCGGTACCTGTTCGGCCTCGCCCAGTGCAACCAGAATGGTGCGCAGGTGGTTGAGCAGGTTGAGATGGTAATCCAGATGCGCGTTGGCCATGCTGGCGATCCTCTTGAGCAAAACGGGCGCGGGAGTATACGGCCCCCGGCGCCCGATGTCCCGGTTCGATTGCCTTTAGCGCACCTTGCCGGCGACCGGTAGCAGTGCATCCTTGTCGAAGGCGTCCACGTCAATGACCCGGCGTCGCGCCCGTTCTGCAGCGTGCAGGGTGAGTGCTTCGCTGGCCTGAAGAACACCAGCCTGCAAGGCTGCGTCAATGGGGGACTGCCCGGGCGCGGGCACTACCTGACCGCTTTTCAGGGCCTGGTGCAGGGTGTGCTGCAATGGTTCACTGGCGACGAGTTGTTGGCTGGCATGGTGCAAGGCGCCAACCGGGTCTTCGGCGTTCTCTGGCCGGTAGCAGCCGGACAGCAGCGCCTCCAGTGCCGGGTCGCCTTGCGCTCGACCGATCAGCGCCGCGACTTCAGCGTCCAGTTCATCGCTTGGGCCGGTATGGCGGCGCCCAAACGGAAACACCAGCAGCCGCAGCGTGCAGCCGAGAAAGCGATTGGGGAAGTTGTCGAGCAAGCGGTCCAGGGCTTTTTCAGATTGGCCGAGGTTTTCTTCCATGGCCCAGCGCAGCAACGGTTGCAAGTGATCGGGTGACGCCTGGTCGTAATAGTGCTTCAGTGCTGCCGAGCTCAGGTACAGGTGGCTGAGCACATCACCCAGGCGAGCCGAAAGCCGTTCGCGCCGTTTCAAGCTGCCTCCCAGCAGCATCATGCACAGGTCTGCCAGCAAGGCAAAGGCGGCAGCCTGGCGATTCAGGGCGCGGAAATAGCCTTGGCTGAGGGCGTCGCCCGGCGCTTTCTCGAAATGCCCCAGGCCAAGGCCGAGTATCAGGGTGCTGGCGGCATTGCCCATGGCAAAACTGATGTGGCGCAGCACAAGGGCGTCGAACTCCTTGAGTGCCTGATCGTGGTCCTCGCGCCCGGCCAAGGCCATTTCCTTGAGCACAAAGGGGTGGCAGCGGATTGCCCCCTGACCAAAGATCATCAGGTTGCGCGAAAGGATATTGGCGCCTTCGACGGTGATGAAGATTGGCGCACCTTGCCAATTGCGGCCCAGGTAATTGTTCGGCCCCATGATGATGCCCTTGCCGCCATGAACGTCCATGGCGTGCTGGATGCATTCGCGGCCGCGCTCGGTCAGGTGGTACTTGAGAATGGCCGAGAGGACCGACGGTTTTTCCCCGAGATCGACCGCCTTGGCCGTCAGTATGCGAGCGCTGTCCATCAACCAGGCGTTGCCGGCGATGCGCGCAAGGGACTCCTGGATGCCCTCGAAGGCGGCCAGCGGCACGTTGAACTGCTCACGAATTCGCGCGTATTGGCCGGTCACCAGGCTGGTGTACTTGGCAGCGCCTGTACCCACAGCCGGCAGTGAGATGGAGCGGCCCACCGAGAGGCAGTTCATCAGCATCATCCAGCCTTTGCCCAGCATGGCTTGGCCGCCGATGAGGTAATCCAGCGGTATGAACACATCTTTGCCGCTATTGGGGCCGTTCATGAAGGCGGCACCGAGCGGTAGATGACGTTTGCCGATCTCGACACCGGGCGTGTCGGTAGGAATCAGCGCCAGGCTGATGCCGAGGTCGTCTATGTCGCCCAGCAGGTGTTCGGGGTCGTAGGCTTTGAAGGCCAGACCCAGCAGGGTGGCTACCGGGCCAAGGGTGATGTAGCGCTTTTCCCAGTTCAGGCGCAGGCCGAGCACTTCCTGACCTTGCCATTGGCCCTTGCAGACGATGCCGGTGTCGGGCATCGACCCGGCATCGGAGCCGGCCAGTGGCCCTGTCAGGGCAAAGCAGGGGATTTCATCGCCGCGTGCCAGGCGAGGCAGGTAATGGTTGCGTTGTGCTTCGGTGCCATAGTGCAGCAGCAGCTCGGCAGGGCCCAGCGAGTTGGGAACCATCACGGTGGAGGCCAGATCGCCGCTGCGGGTCGCCAGTTTCATGGCGACCTGTGAGTGGGCATAGGCCGAGAAACCCTTGCCGCCATATGCTTTGGGAATGATCAAGGCAAAGAAGCCCTGTTCCTTGATAAAGGCCCAGGCCTCAGGGGGCAGGTCGAGGTCCTGGCTGATCTGCCAGTCGCTGACCATGGCGCAGAGCTGTTCGGTCGGGCCGTCGATGAAGGCCTGTTCCTCTTCGCTCAATTGTGCTTTTGGGTACGCCAGCAGGGTGTTCCAGTTCGGGCGACCGCTGAACAGCTCGCCATCCCACCACACCGAACCGGCATCGATTGCGTCGCGCTCGGTTTGTGACAGGGGGGGGAGCGTGCGCTGGAACCAGGCAAACAAGGGGGCGCTGAACCATTTAAGGCGCAATTCTGGCAGCACAAAAATGCATGACTTGATGATCAGCATCAACCAGAGCAGGGTCATCAACCACGTGGGGGCGCTGCTGAACAGGCCCATTGCCAGCAAGTAGGCAGCAACGATGCCCAGAATCGGCAGTACAGCGATGCGGCGATGCATCAAGTAGGCTGAACCGACTACGAGAACCACGAACCACAACAGCAACATAGGTCTTCCTCCGTGAAACGTCAGGGCAACGGGTCGTCCCTGACAGCGTAGACGGCATCGCCCAAACGGCCGCCTCAGATCACTGACCGTGGCGCTGGGCAGGTGTTCAGTAGTGAGTGTGTCGAACGATTACCTGAGCAAACGACTGGGTTAGACTGAGGGCACCACAAATGGCTTAAGGATTTGTCATGCTCAAGATTTGGGGCCGAAAGAACTCGACCAATGTCAGGAAGGTACTGTGGTGTGCAGAGGAGCTGGGCCTGGACTACCAGTCGATTGACGCTGGCGGTGCTTTCGGGGTGGTGCAAGAGCCGGAATACCTGGCGAAGAATCCGAATGGGCTGGTGCCACTGATCGAAGAGGACGGCCTGGTGCTGTGGGAGTCCAACACCATCGTGCGCTATCTGGCGGCACGTCATGCGCCGGATTCGAGCTGGTACCCGAGCGATGTTCGGCAGCGGGCCGAGGCGGAAAAATGGATGGACTGGGTAACCTCCTCCTTGGCTACGCCGTTTCGCCCATTGTTTTGGGGCATGCTGCGGACACCGGCAGAACAGCGTGATTGGGTCGCCATCAACGCAGCGCACAAGACCTGCGCCCAGGTCTTGTCAATTGCCGATCAGGCGCTGGCGCGGCAACCTTACCTCAGCGGTGATGCACTCGGCGTTGGCGATGTGCCGCTGGGCTGTTTCGCCTATGCCTGGTTCGAGATGCCCATTGAGCGTCCAGAGATGCGTCACCTGCGTGCCTGGTATGAACGGCTGAAGGAGCGCCCGGCCTATCAGGTTGCCGTGATGACGGCGCTGACCTGATTGCAGCGCTTATTCTGATAGTTATTATCGATACACGTGACTGTACTTGTGTGGCCGCGCCCCTCACCATGGCCACTCAGCCTGTTGTTCTTAAACCCTTCCACACTGGTGCATAGACCCGTTATGAGTTCTGCTCTGTCCATAAGGCAGCTAACCAAGACCTACGGCAACGGCTTCCAGGCCCTCAAGGGCATTGACCTGGATGTCGCCGAAGGTGACTTTTTTGCCTTGCTCGGCCCCAATGGCGCCGGCAAATCCACCACCATCGGCATCCTCTCCACGCTGGTGAACAAGACCAGCGGTACCGTGAAGGTCTTTGGCCATGACCTGGACCGCGAACCTGCCGCGCTCAAGCGCTGCCTCGGCGTGGTGCCCCAGGAGTTCAACTTCAACCAGTTCGAGAAGACGTTCGACATCGTCGTGACCCAGGCGGGTTACTACGGCATTCCGTCGAAGGTGGCCAAGGCGCGTGCCGAACAGTATTTGACCCAACTGGGGCTGTGGGACAAGCGCAATGTGCCATCGCGTTCGTTGTCCGGTGGCATGAAGCGCCGCCTGATGATTGCCCGGGCGCTGGTTCATGAGCCGCGCTTGCTGATCCTCGATGAGCCAACCGCTGGTGTGGACATCGAGTTGCGGCGTTCGATGTGGAGTTTCCTGACTGAGCTGAACGAGCAGGGCATCACCATCATCCTGACGACGCATTACCTCGAAGAGGCTGAGCAACTGTGCCGCAACATCGGCATCATTGATCACGGCACCATTGTCGAAAACACCAGCATGCGCAAACTGCTCGGTTCGTTGCATGTGGAGACCTTCCTGCTCGACCTGAAGCAGGAGTTGCCCCAGGCCCCGCAGTTGGCCGGCTACCCGTGCCGACTGATCAGCCCGCACACCCTGGAAGTCCAGGTGGACAAGGCCATGGGCATCACCGCGCTGTTCGGCCAATTGGCCCTGCAGAACATCGAGGTGCAAAGCCTGCGTAACAAAACCAACCGTCTTGAGGAGCTGTTTGTGTCCCTGGTGGAGAAGAATCTGGCGAAGGTGGCGGTATGAGTTCGGAGCTGCGCGGCAATCTGGTCGCCCTCAACACTATCGTCTACCGCGAAGTGCGCCGTTTTACCCGGATCTGGCCGCAGACCCTGCTGCCGCCGGCGATCACCATGGTCTTGTATTTCGTGATTTTCGGTAACCTGATCGGTCGGCAGATCGGTGATATGGGTGGCTTCACCTATATGGAATACATCGTGCCGGGCCTGATCATGATGTCGGTGATCACCAACTCCTATGGCAACGTGGTTTCCAGTTTCTTTGGCAGCAAGTTCCAGCGCTCCATCGAGGAGCTGATGGTCTCGCCAGTGTCGCCACACACCATCCTTATTGGCTACACCCTGGGTGGCGTGTTGCGCGGGTTGGCGGTAGGGGTCATCGTGACCCTGTTGTCACTGTTCTTTACCCAACTGCAGGTGCACCATCTGGGTGTAACGGTGTTGGTGGTGTTGCTGACGGCAACGATCTTCTCGCTGTTGGGCTTCATCAACGCAGTGTTTGCACGTAATTTCGACGATATCTCGATTATCCCGACATTCGTGCTGACCCCGTTGACCTACCTGGGGGGCGTTTTCTACTCGATCAACCTGCTGCCGCCGTTCTGGCAGACGGTATCGTTGGCCAACCCCGTGCTGCACATGGTCAACTCGTTCCGCTACGGCATACTGGGCGTGTCCGATATTCGCATTGGCGTGGCCATCAGCTTCATGCTGGTCGCGACCGCCGTGCTGTACGTCGGCTGCGTGCGGCTACTGGTCAGTGGTCGAGGAATGCGTAGCTGATTTTTCCTTGCGCTGGCGCCACTGCCTGCCCACCCACCAGCGCCAATAGAGCATGGTCAGGCAGTAGGCCAGCCCACCCAGCAGCAGGCCGCAGACCACTGAGCCCAGCAGGAAGGGTTGCCACAGTGTCGAGAGCTGATCGGTGATCCATTCCCAGGTCAGCTCGTCGGGCAGGGTGCGGGGAGGGATCTGCATCAGCCAGGCGCCCATCTGATAGGTGCAGAAGAACACCGGCGGCATGGTAATCGGGTTGGTCAGCCAGACCAGGCTGACGGAAATCGGCATGTTGCCCCGCGCCAGTATCGCCAGGCTGGCGGCCAGCAACATTTGCATCGGGATCGGTATGAATGCGGCGAACAGGCCGACGGCCATGGCGCGTGCCACTGAATGGCGATTCAGGTGCCAGAGGTTGGGGTCGTGCAGCAGTCGCCCGAGAAAGCGTAAGGATTTGTGTTCCCGAATGCTGGTCGGATCGGGCATGTAGCGTTTGAAAAGTCGACGCGGCATGTGGGTTCTCGGCGTTCTTGATCCGCCAGTATGCACGGATTCTAAAAGCCTCCAATTCAGACTTTGTGACAATTAATAAGCAAGCATATGCCGTCGCTGATCTAAGCCTCTGGGGTGATTCTTTTTCAGGAGCTTCAGATCATGCGCACAGGGATGATTGCGCTTGCACTCGGGCTGTTATGCCTGCGTTGGCTTCCTGCACTGCCTTCGGTCGGGGTGTGGGTTGCGCTGATACTGCTTGGGCTGTGCTGTCTGCCGTCGCGGGCCTACCCCTTGGGGTGTTTCCTGCTGGGTTTTTGCTGGGCCTGTGTATCGGCGCAAGGCGCGCTGGATGATCGCCTGTCGCCAGAGCTGGACGGCCGCACGCTGTGGGTGGAGGGGCGAGTGGTTGGCTTGCCTGAACACACGGCGCAGTCGGTGCGCTTTGAACTTGCCGAGGTCACCTCACGCCGCGCCCAGTTGCCTCAGCGCTTGCGTCTGAGCTGGTATGGCGGGCCGCCTGTTAACAGCGGAGAGCGCTGGCGCCTTGCCGTCAGCCTCAAGCGTCCGGCGGGCCTGCTCAACCCTCATGCGGCCGATCAGGAAATGACCCTGTTGGCGCGTCGTATCGGCGCGACCGGCAGTGTCAAGGACGGTGAGCGCCTGGCGCCCGCGAGCATGGCCTGGCGCGACGCGATTCGACAACGGCTAATGGCGGTCGATGCCCAAGGGCGCGAAGGGGTACTGGCTGCCCTGGTGCTAGGCGATGGCAGTGGCCTGGCACGCGCTGACTGGCAGGCGCTGCAGGCCACCGGCACGGTACACCTGTTGGTGATCTCAGGGCAGCACATTGGGTTGCTGGCCGGGTTGGTCTATGCGGTGGTGGCGGGGCTGGCGCGTTTCGGGCTCTGGCCGCGTGCGCTGCCCTGGTTGCCCGCGGCCTGCTTGCTGGCGCTTGCCGCTGCGCTGGGGTACGGCCTGCTCGCCGGGTTTCAGGTGCCAGTGCGTCGAGCCTGCATCATGTTGGCGGTGGTGTTGCTCTGGCGTCTGCGTTTTCGTCATCTGGGGGTAACGCTGCCGTGGCTGCTGGCGCTCAATGCGGTATTGCTGATTGAACCGCTGGCCAGCCTGCAGCCGGGGTTCTGGTTGTCCTTTGGTGCTGTCGCGATCCTGATCTTCACCTTTAGCGGGCGGCTGGGTGCCTGGCGTGTCTGGCAGGCATGGACCCGGGCGCAATGGATGATCGCCTTGGGGTTGCTGCCATTCTTGCTGGTGCTTGGGTTGCCCGTGAGCCTCAGTGCGCCGCTGGCCAATCTACTGGCGGTGCCCTGGATCAGTCTGCTGGTGTTGCCCGTAGCCCTGGCAGGGACGTTACTGCTGGGTGTGCCGGTTCTCGGTACAAGCCTGCTGTGGCTGGCAGGTGGTTTGCTCGATGTGCTGTTTCGTGTGCTCGGGCAGGTCGCCGACTGGCAGCCGGCCTGGGTGCCGGCTGCCTTGCCGTTATGGGCATGGCTGCTGGTCTGCCTTGGGGTGTTCCTGGTGTTGTTGCCCAAAGGGCTGCCGATGCGGGTATTGGGTTGGCCTGCTGTCCTGCTGGCGGCGTTTGCCCCGCGTGATGAGGTGCCAGAGGGGCAGTTGGACGTCTGGCAACTGGATGTAGGGCAGGGGCAGGCCTTCATTCTGCGTACCCGTCACCACACCCTGTTGTATGACGCGGGGCCGGCCATGGGGGAGGTCGATCTGGGGGAGCGCATCGTACTGCCTACGCTCCTTAAGCTGGGGGTGAGTACGCTCGACCTGATGTTGCTCAGTCATGCCGATGCCGACCACGCCGGAGGCGCGCTGGCGGTGAAGCGTGGTTTACCGGTTGCGCGGGTGCTGGCCGGTGAGGTGCAGAGGTTGCCCCAGGCCTTGCAGGCGCAGCCCTGTGTTGCCGGTGAACACTGGGAGTGGGATGGCGTACGCTTTTCTGTATGGCAATGGCACGATGCCGCCGACAGCAATCAAGGCTCATGCGTGTTGTGGGTCGAGGCGTCGGGTGAGCGTTTGCTGCTCACCGGGGACATCGATGCGGACGGTGAGCGCGCCTGGCTCCAGGCCGCGACAGCGCCCCACGTCGACTGGCTGCAGGCGCCCCATCATGGTAGCCGCAGCGCTTCCAGCCTGGCTTTTCTTGAGGCGTTGGCACCCAAGGGGGTCTTCATTTCGCGTGGGCGTTACAACGCCTTCGGCCATCCTCATCCCGAGGTGATGGCGCGTTTTGCGATGTTGGGTATCACGTCCTACGACAGCGCAGTGGAAGGCGCGCTGTCGCTGCGCTTGGGACGTTTTGCCGAGCCTGAAGGGATACGCAGCCAGCGGCGCTTCTGGCGTTAGCCGACATGACGACCTGCGGGCGGTGGGAGCCCTATGGTAAAGTGGCGGACTTTTTCGAGGGGGTCGTTACTGTGTGGGAATTGGTCAAGTCTGGCGGTTGGATGATGCTGCCGATCATTCTGAGTTCCATCGCCGCCATGGCGATCGTCGCCGAGCGCCTGTGGACCCTGCGCGCCAGCCGCGTCACCCCGCCACACCTGCTGGGTCAGGTCTGGCGCTGGATTCAGGACAAGCAACTCAATAGCGAAAAGCTCAAGGCCTTGCGCGCCGATTCGCCACTGGGCGAGATCCTCGCCGCGGGCCTTGCGAACTCGCGGCACGGTCGCGAAATCATGAAAGAGTGCATTGAGGAAGCCGCTGCCCGGGTCATTCACGAGCTGGAGCGCTACATCAATGCACTGGGCACCATTGCGGCCATGGCGCCACTGCTCGGCTTGCTGGGTACGGTGTTGGGCATGATCGATATCTTCAGCTCGTTCATGGGCACGGGCATGTCGGCCAACGCCTCGGTGCTGGCGGGCGGTATTTCCAAAGCGTTGATCACCACGGCGGCCGGCCTGATGGTGGGTATCCCTGCGGTCTTTTTCCACCGCTTCCTGCAGCGACGTATCGACGAACTGGTAGTGGGTATGGAGCAAGAAGCAATCAAGCTGGTCGAAGTGGTTCAGGGCGACCGTGATGTTGATCTGGCCGAGGGCAGGGCGTGAAATTCCGGCGCAAGCCACGGGAGACCGTGGACATCAACCTGGCCTCACTCATCGATGTGGTGTTCATCCTCCTGCTGTTCTTTGTGGTCACCACCACCTTCACGCGTGAAACCCAGTTGCGCGTCGAGTTGCCGGAGGCGGTCAGTGGTACGCCGGCCCCGGAGTCGGAGCTCAAGCAGCTGGAAATCACCATCAGTGCTGAGGGCGTGTACTCGCTGAACAATAACCTGCTGCCCAAGAGTGATCTGGCGACGCTGATCGATGCCTTGCAAAAAGAGTCGGGTGGGGACACCCGCCTGCCGTTGTCGATCAGCGCTGATGGCAAGACGCCGCATCAGGCGGTGGTCACCGCGATGGATGCGGCGGGCAAGCTGGGCTTCAGCCAGTTGCGCATGACCACGGTCGAGGCGGCGCCGGGGAATCCTTGATGGCCTTTGCCGATCGATTGCTCAAGGCCTGGTATGCCGGGCATCCGGCCCTTGCCTTGTTGCGGCCGCTGGAAGCCCTCTACCGGCGCGTGGTGTTGCGCAAGCGCCAGCGTTTTCTGGCCGGTGAGAGCAGCAGTTACCGTGCCCCGGTACCGGTGGTGGTAGTGGGTAATATCACCGTCGGCGGTACCGGCAAGACCCCCCTGATTCTTTGGCTGATCGAACACTGC
Source organism: Pseudomonas sp. AL 58 (assembly GCF_036348395.1). Classification (NCBI taxonomy): domain Bacteria; kingdom Pseudomonadati; phylum Pseudomonadota; class Gammaproteobacteria; order Pseudomonadales; family Pseudomonadaceae; genus Pseudomonas; species Pseudomonas sp. AL 58. Next base: position 38,137 of record NZ_JAZBQR010000017.1, on the reverse strand, counting down.
CGCCGCCAGGGGCTGCGTGTCGGTGTGGTGAGCCGCGGCTATGGCGCCACACCGCCGCAGCTCCCCTGGCGCGTGCGTGCCGACCAGTCTGCTGCTCAGGCGGGCGATGAGCCGTTGTTGATCGTCCAGCGTAGCGGTGTGCCGCTGATGATCGATCCCGAGCGGTCGCGCGCGGTCCAGGCGTTGTTGGCTGCCGAGCCGCTGGACCTCATCCTCAGTGATGACGGTTTGCAGCATTATCGGCTGGCCCGCGATCTGGAACTGGTGCTGATCGATGCCGCGCGCGGCCTGGGCAATCGTCGCTGCCTGCCGGCGGGCCCACTGCGTGAGCCGGTCGAGCGCCTGCATGAGGTCGATGCGGTACTGTTCAATGGTGCTGCGGCCGACAGTGACGAAGGCTATGCCTTTGGGCTTGAGCCGACCGCGCTGGTCAATGTTCGCAGTGGCGAGCGTCGTGGCGTCGAGCATTTTCCGCCTGGCCAGGCCGTGCATGCGGTGGCCGGGATCGGCAATCCGCAGCGTTTCTTCAATACCTTGCAGGGGCTAAACTGGCGACCAGAGCCACATCCCTTTGCCGATCATGCGGTCTATAGCGCCGAGGCCTTGAACTTTACGCCGTCCTTGCCGCTGGTGATGACCGAAAAGGATGCGGTGAAATGCCGTGCCTTCGCCGCTGCCGACTGGTGGTACCTTGCTGTAGATGCGGTGCCTTCGCCGGCCTTCGCCCGCTGGTTCGACGGCCAACTGGCGCGTTTGCTGCCCGGGCATCGGCAACCCTGAACCTTTTCTTTTTCCGGCCACAGGCCTGAGGAATTTCCATGGACACCAAACTGCTCGATATCCTTGCTTGCCCGATCACCAAGGGCCCGCTCAAGCTCAGTGCTGACAAGACCGAGCTGATCAGCAAGGGCGCCGGTCTTGCCTACCCGATTCGCGACGGTATCCCGGTCATGCTGGAGAGCGAAGCGCGCACCCTGACCGACGAAGAGCGCCTGGAAAAATGAGTCAAGCGTTCACGGTTGTGATTCCGGCCCGTTTGCGTTCCACCCGGCTGCCGGGCAAACCGCTGCTGCTGATTGCCGGCAAGCCGATGATCCAGCATGTCTGGGAGCAGGCGCGCAAGAGCAGCGCGGCACGGGTGGTCGTGGCCACCGATGATGCCGAGATCTTCAAGGCCTGTGAGGCCTTTGGCGCTGAAGTGCTGATGACCCGTGAGGATCATGACTCGGGTACCGACCGTCTGGCCGAAGTGGCGACCCAGTTGGGCCTGCCTGCCGACGCGATCGTGGTCAACGTGCAGGGCGACGAGCCCCTGATTCCGCCCGTGATCATCGATCAGGTGGCGGCTAACCTGGCCGCTCACCCGGAGGCCGGTATCGCTACCCTGGCCGAACCGATTACCGAGGTCGAGGCCTTGTTCAATCCGAATGCGGTCAAGGTAGTCAGTGATTGCAACGGTCTGGCCCTGACCTTCAGTCGTGCCCCGTTGCCATTTGCCCGTGATGCCTTTGCGCAGAGTCGCGATCAGCTTCCGCCGGGTGTGCCGTATCGCCGACACATTGGCATGTATGCCTACCGTGCCGGTTTCCTGCAGGACTTCGTCGGCTGGGGGGCGTGCTGGTTGGAGAAAACCGAGTCGCTTGAGCAGTTGCGGGCGCTCTGGAACGGTGTGCGTATCCATGTGGCCGATGCCCTGGAGGCCCCGCCGGTAGGGGTTGATACCCCTGAAGATCTCGAGCGCGTGCGGCGCTTGCTGGAGGCTTGATGCGGGTTCTTTTTGTCTGCCTGGGCAACATCTGCCGCTCGCCGACCGCTGAGGGTGTTTTGCGCCATCAGTTGAAGGAGGCGGGCCTGGCTGAGGTGATCGAGGTGGCATCGGCCGGAACTGGTGACTGGCATGTCGGCAACCCTCCAGACAGCCGTACCCGGCGTGCGGCTCAGTTGCGTGGCTATGATCTGTCCCAGCAGCGTGCGCAGCAGGTCAGTGTCGCCGACTTCGAGCGTTACGACCTGATCCTGGCGATGGATAACAGTAATCTGGGGCACTTGCAGGCGATGCGCCCAGCGCAGGCCAAGGCAGAGCTGGACCTGTTTCTGCGGCGCTTCGAGGGGGCTGTCGATGAAGTGCCAGACCCTTACTACGGTGGCGAGCAGGGCTTTGAGCAGGTGCTCGACCTGATCGAGAGCGCCTGTCGGGGGCTGGTTATCGAGTTGAAGGGGCGTTTATGAGCGTACAGGTGCTATCAGGTGTTTCGCTCAAGTCTTACAACACCTTCGGTATTGATGTGCGTGCAGCGCATTTTGCCGAAGCGCACACCGATGCGGAGGTGCGTGAGGTATTGGCCCATGCGGCTGCGCAGCAGTGGCCGGTGCTGGTGATTGGTGGCGGCAGCAATCTGTTGCTCACGGCCAATATCGACGCGTTGGTACTGCGCATGGCCAGCAAGGGGGTGCGGATTCTCGCCGATGACGGGCAGCGGGTCATCGTGGAGGCCGAGGCTGGTGAGCCTTGGCATGCGTTTGTCCAATGGACCCTGGCGCAGGGGCTGTCGGGGCTTGAAAACCTCAGCCTTATTCCGGGTACGGTCGGTGCTGCGCCGATGCAGAACATCGGTGCTTACGGCGTAGAGATCAAGGATGTATTTGTCGGGCTGACTGCGTTAGATCGTCAGACTGGTGAACTGCATGAGTTTGCCCTTGAAGACTGTGCATTTGCCTACCGTGACAGCCTGTTCAAGCGTAATCCCGGGCGTTGGTTGATCCTGCGTGTGCGCTTTGCGCTGAGCCGGGTCATGCACTTGCATCTGGACTATGGGCCAGTGCGTCAGCGCTTGAGCGAGCAGGGTATCGAACAGCCAACGGCGCAGAATGTCAGCGATGCGATTTGCAGCATTCGCCGGGAAAAACTGCCGGACCCTGCTGAATTGGGCAATGCGGGAAGTTTCTTCAAGAACCCAGTGGTGTCTGCTGCGTTGGCTGAGCATATTCGTCAGGCTCATCCAGGGCTTGTGGCATACCCTCAGGCAGATGGTCGGGTGAAGTTGGCGGCGGGCTGGTTGATCGAACTGGCCGGCTGGAAAGGCTATCGTGATGGCGATGCTGGAGTTCACCGACTTCAGGCATTGGTGCTGGTCAATTACGGCCAGGCCAGTGGCGCACAGCTTCATCGGCTGGCACAGAAGATCCAGGTCGATATCCTTGAGCGTTTTGGTGTCGAACTGGAGATGGAGCCTAATCTGTACTGAGTGTGGCGCAGCCGCCGTGTGCGGTGTCGCGGTGAGTCCGAGTTGAGTTTCAAGCCAATAAAAAAGCCCCGCCAGCGTTAGCTGGCGGGGCTTTTTTTCAGCCGTTGGAATCAGGCGAGCGGTTTAGGCTCTTCTGTGGTTTCCAGGGCCTTTGGGCTTTGCTCGGTCACTTCTTCTGCCGTTACGACAGCTTCGGTGGACGGTTGCTCGGCTTGTGCGGGGGCTTCTACTGGTGCCTCGACGGCGGCAGCAGGTACCTCTGCGGCTTTAGCGGCTGCCGCGGCTGCAGCAGCTTCAGCTTCGCGCTTGCGACGACGCACTTCGCGTGGGTCGTTTGGTGCGCGGCCACTGCTTGCTTGCGGCAGGGCAGGTGCTTCGGCGGCGACTACCGGCTCGGCAGCGGGTGCTTCAACCACAACCGGAGCAGGTGCTTCGACTGCAGGCTCGGCTTCCTTGGCAGCAGCGATCGGGGCCTCGACCACAACTTCAGCTGGGGCTGGGGTGACTTCCACCACCGGAGCCGCGCCGGGTTCAACGGCTTCGACAGGTGCCGCAGGCTGTTCGGCGGCAGGGGCAATGTCGACCACGGCAGCTTCAACTACTGCAGCTTCAACTACCGTAGGTGCGGCTTCTACCGGTGCTGCTTCGACTGCAGGTGCAGCCTCTGCGACGACCTCGGTAGCGGCTACACGTGCTTCGACAGCAGCGGTAGCGTTTTCAGCTTGCTGGTTGGCCTGTGCTTCGGCTTCAGCGCTGATGGTTGCGCCTGCAGCAACGACAACGCCCGCCGCCTGTTCGGCACTCGACTCTTCAGCCGCTTCTTCGCTGCCTTCAACGACGTTGCCATTGGCATCACGTTGACGTTCACGACGGTTGCTACGGCGACGCTGACCGCGAGAGCGGCGACGTGGGCGCTCGCCATCGGCGCCTTCGGCTTCTTCTTGCAGCAGCTCTTCGTTTGGCAGTTGCTCTTCGGTCGCTTCGGCAGCAACCTCGGCAGGACGTGGCTGACGCTCTTCACGTGGTGGGCGCGGTTGGCGCTCTTCGCGTGGTGCACGTTCTTCGCGTGGTGCACGCTCTTCACGTGGCGCGCGTTCTTCACGCGGTGCACGCTCTTCGCGTGGAGCGCGTTCTTCGCGGGCTACGCGTTCTTCACGAGGGGCGCGCTCAGGACGCTCTTCGCGTACGGCCGGTGCGGCGGCAGCAGCCGGTGCAGTGGCATCCAGGGGCTCGCGCAGTTCACGAACGCGTTCGTCACGGCGACGCTCTTCACGCGGTGGGCGTGGTTGGCGCTCTTCGCGCGGCGGGCGTGGTGCGCGTTCTTCGCGGGCCGGGGTTTCTTCACGGGCTTCGCGCGGCTGACGCTCTTCGCGTGGGGCACGCTCGGCGCGTTCTTCACGTGGCTTGCGCTCTTCGTCGCGACGACCGTTGCGGCTGCGGCTCTGCTGACGACCGCTACGGCGCTCTTCGTTGCGCTGTGGGCGTTCGGCGGCCGGCTTCTCGGTGACAACCGGTGCGGCGGCAGGCGTTTCCTTGCTGGCGAACAGGCTGACCAGCGACTTGACCAGGCCTTTGAACAGGCTTGGCTCTGGCGCAACGTGCACAGGGGCGGCAGGCTGTTCTGGTGCGGCAGGTACCGGTGCATTGGCGCGGGCCGGTGCAGTCTTGACCGCAGCTTCCTGGCGAACCAGGGTGCGAGTCGCGGCAACTGGCTGGACTTCTTCGGTCTCGGTGGCGGCGATTTCGTAGCTGGACTGGCCGCTCAGCGCTTCTGGATTGTCATCGCGCAGGCGCTGCACTTCGAAGTGCGGGGTTTCAAGGTGATCATTTGGCAGGATCACGATGCGTGCACGGGTACGCAGTTCGATTTTGGTGATCGAGTTGCGTTTTTCGTTGAGCAGGAACGCTGCGACCGGAATCGGCACTTGGGCGCGCACTTCAGCAGTGCGGTCCTTCAGGGCTTCTTCTTCGATCAGGCGCAGGATGGCCAGCGACAGGGATTCGACGTCACGGATGATGCCGGTGCCGCTGCAGCGTGGGCAGACGATGCCGCTGCTCTCGCCCAGAGATGGGCGCAGGCGTTGGCGGGACATTTCCAGCAGGCCGAAACGCGAGATGCGGCCAACCTGAACGCGTGCGCGGTCGGCTTCCAGGCATTCACGTACCTTCTCTTCGACTGCGCGCTGGTTTTTCGCCGGCGTCATGTCGATGAAGTCGATGACGATCAGGCCACCAATGTCGCGCAGGCGCAGTTGGCGAGCGATTTCTTCGGCTGCTTCCAGGTTGGTCTGCAGCGCGGTCTCCTCGATGTCGCTACCTTTGGTGGCGCGCGCCGAGTTGATGTCGATGGAGACCAGGGCTTCGGTTGGATCGATGACGATCGAGCCGCCCGACGGCAGTTCGACCACGCGCTGGAAGGCGGTTTCGATCTGGCTTTCGATCTGGAAACGATTGAACAGCGGGACGCTGTCTTCGTAGAGCTTGATCTTGCTGGCGTACTGCGGCATCACCTGACGGATGAAGGTCAGGGCTTCTTCCTGGGCGTCGATGCTGTCGATCAGTACTTCGCCGATGTCCTGGCGCAGGTAGTCGCGGATGGCACGAATGATGACATTGCTTTCCTGGTAGATCAGGAAAGGAGCCGCGCGGTCCAGGGAGGCTTCCTTGATTGCAGTCCAGAGCTGCAGCAGGTAGTCCAGGTCCCATTGCATCTCTTCGCTGCTGCGGCCCAGGCCGGCAGTGCGAACGATCAGGCCCATGTCGGCAGGGGCGACCAGGCCATTGAGGGCTTCGCGCAGTTCGTTGCGCTCTTCGCCTTCGATGCGGCGCGAGATGCCACCGGCACGCGGGTTGTTCGGCATCAGTACCAGGTAGCGGCCAGCCAGGCTGATGAAGGTGGTCAGGGCGGCGCCCTTGTTGCCACGCTCTTCTTTCTCGACCTGGACGATGACTTCCTGGCCTTCGCTCAATACTTCCTTGATGTTGACGCGGCCTTCTGGGGCCTTCTTGAAGTATTCGCGGGAAATTTCTTTCAGTGGCAGGAAGCCATGGCGCTCAGAACCGAAGTCGACAAATGCGGCTTCGAGGCTGGGTTCGATCCGGGTAATCCGGCCTTTATAGATGTTGGCTTTCTTCTGCTCGCGAGCGCCGGACTCGATATCCAGGTCGTAGAGACGTTGGCCGTCCACCAGAGCAACACGCAACTCTTCGGGTTGAGTTGCGTTAATCAGCATTCTTTTCATGTAGTACCGTCGGTTTCCGGGCTGCCGGAAACGGCGTTCGGCACACACGACTTCTCACGGTCGGTGTCAGGGTGCGTCAGGGGTGGCGGGCCACTCCCGTGTCTAGCGAGATTCGGCCTGACTGGAATCCAGTGCTGCCGAAGTCGCGACGACGCGTCCTGCTAGCTGTGGTGTCAAATGCACTCAGTCAGGAGGAGGAATCAGCCTTCGGCCATGGACGCCACGGGGGCATCTTGATCAAGAACGGGTCTGGACGAGTGGGCCCGTAGAGGCCTGTCGACCGGACGCATTACTACACGGTCCGACGGTTGTGCATCTCCACCCTACACGTATCCCTGATAATTCGGGTGCTGCCGCGCGCTGAATCCGCAACGGGTTGCATTTATCGCCGGCTCCGTACGGGAGCCCGCGCATTTATGGCTAAGGCTTGTATTTCCGAAGCGTTCGCCATAACTGCGCGGAAGCGATTGCACTGACGGAGTGGCATCGAAAAAAACGTGAAGGGAGGGTAATGCACCGCTCTTTTTGTTTTTTATCGGTCTTCTCTCGTCTGCGCTGGTGGCTATTCCAGGCATTTTGTAAACTGGCAAACACCCCGTCGGACGGCCTCGCGTCCTCAAGAATTGCGTAGGTCAGGGCCGGCTCAAAGCCATTGGTCCGCTGGCCAGCCGCTTTTGGCGGCGTTCGCGACTATAGCAGCAATCATTAAGTGCTTCAAATCCATAAAAAATTGTTATGATGCGCAAATGACGACCAATACCCCTCCGACCCCCGGCGTTCAGCTGATTGAGGTCGCGCCGGAACTTGCCGGCCAACGTATCGACAATTTTCTTATCACTGCACTCAAGGGCGTTCCCAAGACCTTGATTTACCGCATTTTGCGTAAAGGCGAAGTGCGGGTTAACAAGGGGCGGATCAAGCCTGAGTACAAATTGCAGGCGGGCGATGTGGTGCGCGTGCCGCCCGTTCGTCTGCCCGAGCGCGACGAGCCGGCGCCGGTTGCCCAGGGTTTGCTGCAGCGCCTGGAAGCGGCCATTGTCTACGAAGACAAGGCACTGATCGTGCTGAACAAGCCTGCCGGGATCGCCGTGCATGGTGGCAGCGGCCTGAGCTTCGGTGTCATTGAAGCCTTCCGTCAGTTGCGCCCCGATGCCAAGGAGCTGGAGCTGGTCCACCGCCTCGATCGGGATACCTCTGGCCTGCTGATGATCGCCAAGAAGCGCAGCATGCTGCGCCACCTGCACGCGGCCTTGCGCGGTGACGGCGTAGACAAGCGCTACATGGCGCTGGTGCGCGGTCATTGGGCGACGGCCAAGAAGCAGGTCAGCGCGCCGTTGCTCAAGAGCAACCTGCGCTCCGGTGAGCGGATGGTCGAGGTGAACCCTGAAGGCAAGGAGGCGTTGACGCTGTTCCGTGTTCTGCGCCGTTTCGGTGAGTTCGCCACGATGGTCGAGGCGCGTCCGGTGACGGGGCGTACTCACCAGATCCGGGTGCATGCCTTGCATGCCGGGCATTGCATTGCCGGCGACAGCAAGTATGGCGATGAAGACTTCACTCGCGAGATCCGTGAGCTGGGTGGCAAGCGCTTGTTCCTGCATGCCTATGCCTTGAATGTGCCGATGCCTGATGGCGGCGTGCTCAAGCTTGAGGCGCCGGTGGATGACATGTGGTCCAAGACTGTGGAGCGTCTGAGTGCGTCGTGAGTACGACCTGCTGATCTTCGATTGGGACGGCACACTGGCCGACTCGATCGGGCGTATTGTCGAGGCGATGCACCTGGCGGCAGATCGTGGCGGCCACCCGCGCAGCGAAGTCGAGGCGGTCAAGGGTATTATTGGTCTGGCCTTGCCTGAGGCAATCAGCACGCTGTATCCGCAGCTTGATGCGTCGGCGGTGGCGGCGTTCCGGCAGCACTATGCTGACGTTTACATGGCGCTGGATGAGCAGCCATCGCCGTTGTACGACGGGGTTGTCGAGGCGCTTGAGGCGTTTCGCGCGGATGGCTATCGGCTGGCGGTTGCGACCGGAAAGGCGCGTCGCGGCCTTGATCGGGTGCTCCAGGCCAATGGCTGGGAGCATTTCTTCGATATCACCCGTGCCGCTGACGAGACCCGGGGCAAGCCCCATCCCTTGATGTTGGAAGAGATTCTCGCGCATTGTGGTGTCGAGCCTGCGCGTGCGCTGATGGTCGGGGATTCGGCGTTTGACCTGTTGATGGCGCGCAATGCAGGTGTGCATTCGGTTGCGGTCGGTCATGGTGCGATGTCGCTGGAGGTGTTGCGCGCCTATGAGCCTCGGCTGTCCATCGATCATTTTTCTCAGTTGCAGGATTGGCTGGGCCTTGCTGGCGCGCCGGTCGGCTGTGACGGTATCCCAGGGTAGGTGAGCATGGCTGATGAATGGAAAGCGCCCAGCGCTGAAAAGAATGAAGAGCAGAAAAGCTGGCAGTTGCTTGAAAAAACGCTGCTGGCCGGCGTGCAGGAGCAGCGGCGCGCCAGGCGCTGGGGCATCTTTTTCAAGCTGTTGACCTTCGCTTATCTGTTTGGCGCCCTGATGCTGTTCACGCCGTTGATGGATGTCGAGAAGGCGGCGGCTCGTGGCTCCAGTCATACCGCGCTGATCGAAGTGCGTGGCATGATCGCTGATCAGGAGCCTGCCAGTGCCGACAACATAGTCGGTAGCTTGCGTGCGGCGTTTGAAGATCCCAAGACCAAGGGTGTGATCCTGCGCATTAACAGCCCGGGCGGCAGCCCGGTGCAGTCTGGGTACATTTATGACGAGATTCTTCGTCTGCGTGCGCAGTACCCGGCGATCAAGGTGTACGCCGTCATCAGTGACCTGGGGGCGTCTGGTGCCTATTACATCGCCAGTGCGGCTGATCAGATTTATGCCGACAAGGCCAGCCTGGTAGGGTCGATTGGTGTGACTGCTGCAGGTTATGGCTTTGTCGGAACCATGGAGAAGCTGGGTGTTGAGCGCCGTACCTACACGGCCGGCGAGCACAAGGCATTCCTGGATCCGTTCCAGCCGCAGAAGCCTGAAGAAACCAGGTTCTGGCAGGGTGTGCTGGAGACCACTCATCGGCAGTTCATTGCCAGCGTCAAGCAGGGGCGAGGTGAGCGACTCAAGGATAAAGAGCATCCAGAGTTGTTCAGCGGCCTGATCTGGTCGGGCGAGCAGGCGGTGAAGTTGGGGCTGGTGGACGGCCTTGGCAGTGCCAGTTATGTCGCGCGCGATGTGATCGGCGAGAAAAACCTGGTGGACTTTACGATTGAAGAGTCGCCGTTTGATCGCTTCTCCAAGCGCCTGGGGGCCAGTGTTGCCGAGCATTTGGCAATGTGGATGGGTTTTCAGGGGCCGACGCTGCGCTGATCGTGTCGCGGTGTTGCGTGTTTAGGCAGAAGCCGACCTGAGGGTCGGCTTTTTTGCGCCTCAAGGAATGGTGACGCCTTCCTTGAGCAGCATGTCCACCAGGCGAATCAGCGGCAGGCCCACCAGGCTGGTTGCGTCGACGCCGTGGGTGCTTTGAAACAGGCTGACGCCCAGGCCTTCGGCCTTGAAGCTGCCGGCGCAGTCATAGGGTTGTTCGGTGCGCAGGTAGCGCTCGATGCGTGGCAGATCCAGTTCGCGCATGTTGACCGTGAAAGGCACGCAGTCAACCTGAGCGTGGCCAGTGCTGCTGTTGAGCAGGGCAAGCCCGGTGAGGAAGGTGACATGATTGCCGCTGGCTGCCAGCAGCTGTTCGCAGGCCTTGTCGAAAGTGTGCGGCTTGCCGAGAATCTGCTCGCCCAGTACCGCGACCTGGTCGGAACCGATGATCAGGTGGTTGGCGTGGGTGGTGGCCAGCGCTTCGGCTTTTTCCAGTGCCAGGCGCTTCACCAGCTCTACGGCGGGCTCTTCATCCAGGCGTCGCTCGTCAATGTCCGGGGCGGCCCAGTTGAAGGGGAGTTGCAGGCGCGCCAGCAATTCGCGCCGGTAGGGTGAGCTTGAAGCCAGTAATAAAGGCAGCATGATGAACTCCTGAGCGGGTTCGCCAATTCTAACATGAGCCATGGGGCCTAATTTCCTTTGACAGGGGCGGGGGGCATCCCTAGAATGCTGCGCCTATGTTGAATGACCCGATTCCACCTCACGTTGACCCGCGCAAATTGGCAGATCGTGGCGTTTCCCTTGAAGGGAAAGTGCTGCTGGCCGATTTGGAGAGACTCTGCGACCCGCTTTCCGACAATGTCGGTATGGTGCAGGCGAAATTCGATTTTGAGCGAGACGAGCAGAAGACAGTGGTTATACACACTGACCTCAACGTCGAAGTCAAAATGGTTTGCCAGCGTTGTCTTGAGCTGGTTACCCTGCCGATCCATAGCGAATGTACTTACGCTGTGGTGAAGGAGGGTTCGAATACCCAGTCGTTACCGAAAGGTTATGACGTGCTGGAACTGGGCGAAGATCCATTGGATCTGCAGGCATTGATCGAGGAGGAGCTTTTGCTCGCCTTGCCCATTGTGCCTGCTCATCATCCGGAAGAATGCCAGCAGCCGGCGGGCGCCGATGAGCCCGAGCCGAGCGAGGACGAGGTAACGCGGTCCAACCCGTTCAGTGTATTGGCGCAGTTAAAGCGTGACCCAAACGTTTAGGAGTTAATCAATTATGGCTGTTCAGCAGAACAAAAAATCCCGCTCTGCCCGTGACATGCGCCGTTCGCACGACGCCCTCGAGGCCAGCGCTCTGTCCGTAGAAAAAACCACCGGTGAAGTTCACCTGCGCCACCACGTATCGCCAGAAGGCGTATACCGTGGTCGTAAAGTGATCGACAAGGGCGCTGACGAGTAATCCTTGTCCGCTCAGATCATCGCGATCGACGCAATGGGCGGGGACTTCGGTCCCCGCAGCATTGTTCAGGCGAGCATTGCTTGCCTTTCGGCTACCCCCTCGCTGCACCTGACCCTCGTTGGTCAACCCTCCCTCCTTGAAGATTTGATCGCTGGCCAGTCGGCAGCAGATCGCTCGCGTCTGCAGATTGTTGCGGCCAGTGAAGTGATCGGCATGGATGAGCGGCCTTCGCAGGCGTTGCGTGGCAAGCCGGATTCGTCCATGCGCGTCGCCCTTGAATTATTGCGTGATGGCAAGGTTCAGGCCTGCGTGAGTGCTGGCAATACCGGTGCGCTGATGGCGCTGTCGCGTTATGTGCTGAAAACGCTGCCAGGTGTTGATCGCCCGGCGATGGTGGCAGCCATTCCTACGCAGGCAGGCTACTGTCAGTTGCTTGATTTGGGGGCCAATGTCGATTGCAGTGCCGAGCACCTCTATCAGTTTGCAGTGATGGGCTCGGTGGCGGCTCAGGCGCTGGGTGTCTATCGTCCGCGCGTGGCGCTGCTCAACATAGGCACTGAAGACATCAAGGGTAATCAGCAGGTCAAGCTGGCTGCCAGCCTGTTGCAGAATGCCAAGGGCTTGAACTACATCGGCTTCGTCGAGGGTGATGGCTTGTACCGTGGTGAGGCTGATGTCGTGGTCTGCGACGGTTTTGTCGGCAATATCCTGCTCAAATCCAGTGAAGGCCTGGCAACCATGATCGGTGCGCGTATTCAGGCGCTGTTCCGTGAGGGGGTGTTTGCTCGCGTGGCAGGTGCCATGGCCATGCCATTGCTCAAGCGCTTGCAGGCCGATCTTGCGCCAGCGCGACACAATGGTGCGAGCTTTCTGGGGTTGCAGGGTATTGTTATCAAAAGCCATGGTTCTGCGGGCGTTCAGGGGTTTCAGAGTGCTATTCAGCGTGCACTGATCGAAATCCAGGAAGATCTGCCGCAGCGCTTGCATGGGCGTCTTGAGGATCTGTTGCTTTAGGCATATCGGCAAGGAAGTGGTTAAATGTGACCGCTTGGTTCTCGTTACCATCCAATTTTCAGTTTCTTGCGATCAGTCCTGCGACTGTTCGCTCAATTTTCGACGACAAGATCATTAGGGGCTTGTTCAATGTCTGCATCCCTCGCATTCGTCTTTCCGGGTCAAGGTTCGCAGTCCCTCGGCATGCTGGCCGAGCTGGGCGCCCAGTACCCACTGGTCATCGATACCTTCCGCGAGGCCTCCGAGGCTCTGGGTTATGATCTCTGGGCACTGACCCAGCAGGGCCCGGAAGAGCAACTCAATCAAACTGACAAAACTCAGCCGGCTATCCTGACCGCTTCGATCGCCCTGTGGCGCCTGTGGTTGGCGGAGGGTGGTGCTCGCCCTGCGTTCGTCGCCGGTCACAGCCTGGGCGAATACAGCGCCCTGGTGGCCGCGGGTAGCTTGTCCCTCGGCGATGCCGTGAAACTGGTCGAGCGTCGCGGTCAGCTGATGCAGGAGGCCGTACCGGCCGGGCAGGGCGCCATGGCTGCGGTCTTGGGCCTGGATGATGCGGATGTCATCGCTGTGTGCGCTGAAGCGGCACAGGGTGACGTCGTCAGCGCGGTCAACTTCAACTCGCCTGGCCAGGTCGTCATCGCCGGTTCGAAGGCCGCTGTCGAGCGCGCAATCGAAGGGTGCAAGGCGCGTGGCGCCAAGCGTGCCTTGCCATTGCCGGTCAGCGTGCCGTCGCACTGTGAACTGATGCGTCCGGCTGCTGAGCGGTTCGCTGAATCGGTTGCTGCCATCGATTGGCAGGCGCCACAGATTCCGGTCGTGCAGAACGTCAACGCGACGGTCTCTGCTGACCTGGACACGCTCAAGCGCGACTTGCTGGAGCAGTTGTTCAAGCCAGTGCGCTGGGTTGAATGCGTTCAGTACCTCGCAGCACAAGGCGCTACCTCGCTGGTCGAGTGCGGCCCAGGCAAGGTCCTGGCCGGTTTGAACAAGCGCTGCGCCGACGGTGTGACCACCTATAACCTCAATACCCCAGACGCTGTCGCCGCCACCCGTGCGGCGCTGGCCTGAAATTAGGAGAAGCTTGCATGAGCCTGCAAGGTAAAGTTGCACTGGTGACTGGTGCCAGCCGTGGCATTGGCCAGGCCATCGCCCTGGAGTTGGGTCGCCTGGGCGCTACGGTCATCGGTACGGCAACCTCGGCTGCTGGTGCCGAGCGCATCGCTGCGACCCTCAAGGAGCACGGTATCGCGGGTACCGGCCTTGAGCTGAACGTCACCAGTGATGAGTCGGTTACCGCCACCCTGGCCGCGATTCAGGAGCAGTTCGGTGCGCCGACGATCCTGGTCAACAACGCCGGTATCACCCGCGACAACCTGATGCTGCGGATGAAGGATGACGAGTGGTTCGATGTTATCGATACCAACCTCAACAGCCTGTACCGTTTGTCCAAGGGTGTGCTGCGCGGCATGACCAAGGCACGCTGGGGTCGTATCATCAGCATCGGTTCGGTAGTCGGTGCCATGGGTAACGTCGGTCAGGTCAACTATGCAGCTGCCAAAGCTGGCCTGGAAGGCTTCAGCCGTGCGCTGGCGCGTGAAGTGGGCTCCCGTGCGATCACCGTCAACTCGGTGGCGCCTGGTTTCATCGACACTGACATGACGCGCGAGCTGCCAGAAGCGCAGCGCGAAGCCCTGCAGACCCAGATTCCTCTGGGGCGTCTGGGACAAGCCGAGGAAATCGCCAAAGTCGTGGCTTTCCTGGCGTCCGAGGGTGCAGGTTATGTCACCGGTGCAACCATTCCGGTCAACGGCGGGATGTACATGTAAGGCAAATGTGACGGATTGCTTCAAAAAAATGTCATACGTGGCGTGTAAAATCCGTTATAAAGCTGCAACCAAATTCTAGTCAGCGGTTGGGTGTGACGTTCGAGAAGCGCTTGGCGCTTGAAAAGCCAAACTCTTTCTATACACTTACACCCCGGCCAGCTGCCTGACATATGTCCATTAGGAGTGAAAACAAGGTATGAGCACCATCGAAGAACGCGTCAAGAAAATCGTCGCCGAGCAACTGGGCGTTAAAGAAGAAGAAGTAGTGAACACTGCTTCCTTCGTCGAAGATCTGGGTGCCGATTCCCTTGACACCGTTGAGCTGGTGATGGCTCTGGAAGAGGAATTCGAGACCGAAATCCCTGACGAAGAAGCCGAGAAGATCACTACTGTTCAAGCAGCTATCGACTACGTCACCAGCCACCAGGCTTAAGACGTTGTAGTCGTCGCTTCTTGTCATGGAAAAACCGCACTGCCTTCACTGGCGTGCGGTTTTTTCTTTGCGAGAGATGTAGACCTTAGAAAAAGGAGAGTGCTGTGTCGCGTAGACGCGTCGTGGTCACCGGTATGGGTATGCTGTCGCCACTGGGTACGGACGTGCCGAGCAGTTGGCAGGGCATTCTGGCTGGCCGCAGTGGCATTGGTCTGATCGAACATACAGACCTTTCTGCTTACTCCACCCGTTTTGGCGGCTCGGTAAAGGGCTTCGAGGTTGAGCAGTACCTGTCGGTCAAGGAAGCTCGCAAACTCGACCTTTTTATCCAGTACGGCCTGGCGGCCGGTTTTCAGGCAGTGCGTAATGCTGGCCTGGAAGTGACCGATGCCAACCGTGAGCGTATCGGCGTGGCCATGGGTTCGGGCATCGGTGGCCTGACCAATATCGAAGAAACCAGCCGCACCTTGCATGAGCAGGGGCCTCGGCGTATTTCGCCGTTCTTCGTGCCAGGCTCGATCATCAACATGATTTCCGGCTTCCTGTCGATCCACCTGGGCGTACAGGGGCCTAACTACGCCATTGCCACGGCATGCACGACCGGTACGCATTGCATTGGCATGGCCGCACGCAATATCGCCTTTGGCGAAGCCGATGTGATGATTGCCGGTGGTGCTGAAATGGCTGCGTGTGGCTTGGGTATGGGGGGCTTTGGCGCTTCTCGTGCGCTGTCGACCCGCAACGACGAGCCGACCCGTGCCAGTCGTCCATGGGACAAGGGCCGTGATGGCTTTGTTCTGGCCGACGGCGCCGGTGCGCTGGTGCTTGAAGAGCTGGAGCACGCCAAGGCCCGTGGTGCGACCATTTATGCCGAGCTGGTAGGTTTCGGTATGAGCGGCGACGCGTATCACATGACCTCGCCACCGGAAACCGGTGCCGGTGCTGCACGCTGCATGGCCAATGCCCTGCGTGATGCTCGCCTCGACCCGAGCGAAGTCAGCTACATCAACGCCCATGGCACGTCGACTTCGGCGGGTGACCTGGCGGAAGCATCGGCGATCAAGTCGGTGTTTGGTGAGCATGCGTACAAGCTGGCGGTCAGTTCCACCAAGTCCATGACCGGTCACCTGCTGGGCGCTGCCGGGGCTGTGGAAGCGATCTTCAGCGTGCTGTCGATCAACGGCCAGGTGGCTCCACCGACCATCAACCTCGATGAGCCGGACGAAGGGTGTGACCTGGACTTCGTGCCGCATCAGGCGCGTGAAATGTCGATCGATGTGGTGTTGTCCAACTCCTTCGGTTTTGGCGGTACCAACGGCTCGCTGGTGTTCCGCCGGTTCGCCGGTTGATGCAAAGCTGGGTCGATGGTCAGCCGGCCGATACCCTGGCACTGCAAAGTCGAGGGTTGGCCTACGGCGATGGTCTGTTTGAGACCATCGCGGTCAAGGCCGGCAGGCCATCATTGTTCGAGTATCACCTCGAACGCTTGGCGCTGGGTTGCCAGCGCCTTGCGATTAACGCCGATCTGGCACTGATTCGCGATGAGTTGAGCCGTTACGCCAGCCTGCTGGGCGAGGGCGTGCTCAAGCTCATTCTGACCCGGGGTGACAGTCAGCGTGGCTATGCGCCCGCCGCTGGCGTGCCGCCGCGGCGTATCTTGCAGGGCAATCCGCCAGCGGCTTACCCCGCTGGCAATGCCGAGCATGGTGTGAAGCTGTTCGAATGCCGTACCCGCCTGGCGGAACAGCCGCTGTTGGCGGGGCTCAAGCACCTCAATCGTCTTGAGCAGGTATTGGCCCGTTCCGAGTGGCAGGATCCCGACTATGCCGAAGGGTTGATGCGTGACATCACCGGCCGCGTGGTCGAAGGGGTCTACAGCAATCTGTTTCTGGTCAGGGATGGCGTGTTGTTGACTGCCGACCTCAGCCGTTGCGGGGTTGCCGGGGTCATGCGTGCGGCGCTGATGGTCGAGGCTGCGCGCCTCGGGATCGACGTTCGTGTCGGCGACCTGGCCCTTGAGGATCTTGCGCGAGCCGATGAGGTCTTTCTCTGTAACAGTGTTTACGGTATCTGGCCGGTGTGCTCGTGTGGATCGATGAACTGGTCGTCGGGCCCGGTCACCCGTAAACTGCAGGCCATTGCCCGTACGTTACTGGATGCCTGATTTGTGAGACGTAAATTCTTGGTACTGCTGGAGATCGGCCTGATCCTGGGTGGCCTGCTGTTGGGGTACTCCGCCTGGAAGTTGAACTCGGCCCTTCAGCAGCCGCTGCATGTGTCCCAGGAGCAGTTGCTCGATGTGCCGACCGGTACGACGCCCAATCGCATGTTCTACCGTATGCAAACGGATGGCTTGCTCAAGGATGCTTTCTGGTTACGCCTGTACTGGCGTTTCAATATGGTCGGTGTGCCGCTGCACACAGGCGAGTATCGTCTCAGCCCAGGCATGAGCGTGCGCGAGCTTTTCGAGCTGTGGCGTCGCGGTGAGGTGGTGCAGTACAACCTGACGCTGGTTGAAGGCTGGAACTTCCGTCAGGTGCGCGCCGCTTTGGCCAAGCACGAAAAAATCGAACAGACGCTTAACGGTCTGAGCGACAGCGAGGTCATGGAAAAGCTCGGGCACGCTGGTGTGTTTCCGGAGGGGCGCTTTTTCCCGGATACCTACCGCTTTGTGCGCGGCATGACCGATGTCGAGTTCCTCCAGCAAGCGTATGCGCGCCTGGAAGAGGTGCTGGCTCAGGAGTGGAATGCCCGTGCCCCTGAAACCCCTTATCGCGATCCTTATCAGGCGCTGATCATGGCTTCGCTGGTGGAAAAGGAAACCGGCGTTCCTCAGGAACGTGCCCAGATCGCGGGTGTATTTGTGCGACGCATGCAAATCGGCATGTTGCTGCAGACGGACCCAACGGTGATTTATGGCATGGGCGAGCGCTACAACGGCAAGATCACCCGTGCTGACCTGCGCGAGCCGACCCCTTACAACACCTATGTGAATGCGGGCTTGCCGCCGACGCCAATTGCCATGGTGGGGCGTGAGGCGATTCATGCGGCGTTGAACCCATTGCCTGGCAGCAGCCTGTACTTCGTGGCGCGTGGCGATGGCAGTCATGTCTTCTCCGATGACCTGGACGCGCACAATTCAGCGGTGCGTGAGTATCAGCTCAAGCGTCGCGCCGATTATCGCTCGAGCCCGGCACCGCAAGCCCAACAGTCGACACCCGATGACATGGTCGTCGAACCGAGCGAGTCTTCGACAGCGGTCGATGAGTCCTCCCGTACTGATCAAAATTAAGGACTGCCTGTGAGCGGCTTGTTTATTACCCTGGAAGGCCCTGAAGGTGCGGGCAAGAGCACCAACCGCGAGTACCTGGCCGAGCACCTGCGCAGCCAGGGCGTGGACGTGCTGCTGACCCGGGAGCCGGGTGGCACGCCGCTGGCGGAGCGTATTCGCGAGCTGTTGCTGGCGCCCAGTGAAGAGCTGATGCACCCCGATACCGAGCTGTTGTTGGTCTTCGCTGCGCGTGCCCAGCACCTGGCCGAAGTGATCCGCCCGGCATTGGCACGGGGCACCGTCGTGCTTTGTGATCGCTTCACGGATGCGACCTACGCTTATCAGGGTGGCGGTCGCGGCTTGTCGCTAGAGCGCATTGCCACGCTTGAGCAGTTCGTTCAGGGTGAGTTGCGCCCTGACCTGACCCTGGTGTTCGATCTGCCGGTGGAGGTTGGCCTGGCGCGCGCTGCCGCGCGTGGCCGTCTCGACCGCTTCGAGCAGGAGGGGCAGGCGTTTTTCGAGGCTGTGCGTCAGGCTTATCTGGCGCGTGCCGAGGCCACGCCTGCGCGTTATCGCCTGATCGATGCCGCCTTGCCGCTGGAGCAGGTGCAGCGTGCCATTGATGCCTTGCTGCCTGAAATCCTGGAGCGTTGCCGTGGCTGAGGCCTACCCTTGGCAGGACGCGCTGTGGCAACAGTTGGCAGGGCGTACGCAGCATGCTCATGCCTACCTGCTGCACGGTCCTCAGGGCATCGGCAAGCGGGCGTTGGCCGAGCGCCTGATGGCCTTGCTGTTGTGCCAGCGTCCCAAGGGGCTGCAGGCCTGCGGTGAGTGCAAGTCATGCCTGTTGCTGGCGGCTGGCAGCCATCCGGACAACTATGTCCTGGAGCCGGAAGATACCGACAAGCCGATCAAGGTCGATCAGGTGCGTGACCTGGTGTCGTTCATCGTCCAGACTGCCCAGTTGGGTGGTCGCAAGGTGGTGCTGATCGAGCCGGTAGAAGCGATGAACATCAATGCGGCCAACGCCCTGCTCAAGAGCCTTGAGGAGCCGTCCGGCGATACCGTGTTGTTGTTGGTGAGCCACCAGCCCAGCCGGCTGCTGCCGACCATCAAGAGCCGCTGCCTGCAGCAAGCTTGCCCATTGCCGGGTTTCGAGCAGAGCCTGGCCTGGCTCGGCAAGGCGTTGCCCGACAGTGACGAGCAAGAGCGCCTGGAGTTGTTGACCTTGGCTGCGGGCTCGCCGCTGGCGGCTGTCAGCTTGCAGGCACAGGGCGTGCGCGAGCAGCGTGCGCTGGTGGTCGACGGGGTGAAGAAGTTGCTCAAGCAACAGTCGTCGCCCAGCCAGCTTGCCGAGGCCTGGAGCGCGGTGCCGCTGTTGTTGCTGTTCGACTGGTTTTGCGACTGGTCCAACCTGGTCCTGCGCTACCAGTTGACTCAGGATGAGGAGGGGCTTGGCCTCGCCGACATGCGCAAGGTGGTGCAGTACCTTGCGCAAAAAAGCAGCCAGAGCAAGGTGCTGGAAATTCAGGACTGGATTCTTGCCCAGCGCCAGAAGGTGCTGGCCAAAGCCAACCTTAACCGCGTGTTGCTGCTCGAGTCCTTGCTGGCCTCATGGGCGATGCTTACGGCTCAGCGCTGAGCGCCGATTTTTCAATTACTTCTGTGTAAAGACCTCATGCTTGTAGATTCCCATTGCCACCTCGACCGTCTCGACCTTACCGCCTGCCAGGGCTCTCTGGATGCTGCCCTGGATGCTGCCAGGGCGAGGGGGGTTGGGCACTTTCTGTGCATTGGCGTCAGTGCGGAGAATGCCGCAGCGGTGAAGGCGGTTACTGAGCGCTACGGTGATGTCGACTGCTCGGTAGGGGTTCACCCGCTAGACCTGGCGCCCGGTGCCGAGCCGGCCCTGGACTGGTTGCTGCAGGAGCTGAATCACCCCCATGTCGTGGCGATCGGTGAGACCGGCCTGGATTATCACTATGAGCCTGAAGCTGCCGAGCTGCAGCAGGACTCTTTTCGCCTGCACCTGGATGCCGCGCGTATCACCGGCAAGCCGGTGATCGTGCATACCCGTGCGGCGCGCGCCGATACCCTGGCACTGCTGCGTGAAGCTGCATTGCCGCAGGCTGGCGTGCTGCATTGCTTTACCGAGGACTGGGACATGGCCAAGGCTGCGTTGGATCTGGGTTTCTACATTTCCCTTTCTGGCATCGTCACCTTCCGTAATGCGGATGCCTTGCGCGATGTCGCACGCCAGGTGCCGGTCGATCGCCTGCTGGTGGAAACCGACTCGCCGTACCTTGCGCCGATTCCATACCGCGGCAAGCCAAACCTGCCGCAGTATGTGCGGGAAGTGGCGGAGTTCGTTGCCATGCTGCGTGGGGAAACCTACGAGCGGCTTGCCGAGCAGACTACGGCTAACTTCAAGCGCCTGTTTCCATTGGCGCGTGTCGCCAAGCACTGAATCGCAGGCAAAAAAAACCCGGGTTCTGGGGGGTGAATCCGGGTTAAGACCATTAGGAGTAAAACAAAGGTACTCAGTCCTTTCGCACCTTTATCAGCGCGACACTTGGGGGGGGGTATGCCGCGCTAACAGTTCAAGTATTGGTCAGGATTGGCGCTATTCCACTGCAGGTTGGTCGATTTTTAAACAAATTTGGAATACGCGTGGGGTTGTTGAGCACTCATTGCTCTGCAAGCCGGCGTACCAAGGCCAGTGTTTCGTCGATCACGCGCTTATCTGTGTAAAAATGTGGGGAAAAGCGTATACCCGGTCCTCGCGGTATGCAGACGACCTGTTCGGCTTTGAGTGACTGGTACACCTGCGCATGTTCCTGGCCATCGATGCTGAACGAAACAATCCCGGCGCGGCGGGATGGCTCCAGTGGGCTGTGCAGGCGCACGCCGGGGATGGCGGCAAGCCCATTGCTCAACCATTGCACGCGTTCTTCGATGGCGCTGGCCACGCGCTCCATGCCCACTTCTTCCAGCAGCGACAGGCTGGCCTCCAGGGCCACAGCACCGAGCATGTTCGGGCTGCCACATTCAAAGCGCCGTGCGCTGCGCGCCGGTTCCCAAGTGGTACGGTTGTAATCACCCATGTATTCAAGCATATGCCAGCCATACTCGCTGAGTTCCAGCTGTGGCCGAATTTCGGCGCGGCAGTAGAACACCCCGAGCCCCTCCGGGCCGAGCATCCACTTGTGGCCGTCAGCCATGGCAAAGTCGCAGTCATAGGCCTGGACATCAAAGGGCAGGGCGCCCAGTTGCTGGATGGCATCGATGCAGAACAGCACGTTGCGCTCGCGGCAACCGCGCCCCAGGCGCGTGAGGTCCAGGCGAAGCCCGCTGGCGAACTGCACGGCACTGATTGCCAGTAGCCGCGTGCGCGCATCACAGGCCTCCAGCAGGTCGCCTTCCGGGTCGTGGCCCTTGAGGCTGACTTGTCGGACCTTCACGCCTTGGTTGGCCAGCGCCTCCCAGACCACCCGATTGGAAGGGAACTCCTCATCGCTGATGACGATTTGATCGCCAGCCTGCCAGTCGAGGCCGAAGGCGACGAACGACAGTGCTTCCGAGGTGTTTTTGACCAGCGCGATATCATCCGTCGACGGTGCGTTCGTCAGACGCTTGAGCCGTTCGCGAAGTCTCTGCTCCATGGCCATCCAGTCTGGATAGTCGCGAGCGCCGATCAAAACGTTCTCGTTGGCGAAGCGTGAGACCGCCTCGCTCGCGCGTTTTGGCCAAGGGGCGACGGCGGCATGGTTCAGATAGCGGAGGCCGTCAGCGTGTGGGAACTCATCATGAAACATAGACATGGTTGGATGATCCGTGCATTTTGGCGCAAGTTAGGCATAATACCTGGCTTCGATTTTGATCCAGTCCTTCTTATGCAGAAAGAACCTCGTAAGGTCCGTGAGTTTCGTCGCCGTGAGCAAGAGATTCTCGACACCGCGCTCAAGCTGTTTCTCGAACAGGGTGAAGACAGTGTCACCGTCGAGATGATCGCTGATGCTGTCGGTATCGGCAAAGGCACGATCTACAAGCACTTCAAGTCCAAGGCGGAGATCTACCTGCGCCTGATGCTCGACTATGAGCGCGATTTGAACCAATTGCTGCACTCTGCCGACGTCGACCGCGATAAGGAAGCCCTGTCGCGTGCCTATTTCGAATTCCGGATGCGTGATCCGCAGCGCTACCGGTTGTTCGACCGCCTGGAAGAAAAGGTGGTCAAGGGCAATCAGGTGCCGGAGATGGTCGAGGAGCTACACAAGATCCGCGCATCCAACTTCGACCGTCTGACCCTGTTGATCAAAGGGCGCATCAGTGAAGGCAAGCTTGAGGATGTCCCACCATACTTCCATTACTGTGCCGCCTGGGCGTTGGTGCATGGTGCCGTAGCGCTCTATCACTCGCCGTTCTGGAGCAATGTGCTGGAAGATCAGGAAGGTTTTTTCCAGTTCCTGATGGATATCGGTGTGCGCATGGGCAACAAGCGCAAGCGTGACCCGGAAGTCTCGGGCAACTGAGCTGCTCGACAGTGCTGTAGTACTACTGGCGTGAGTCACTCGGGAATATACTCGAGGATGAGGCTTGCAAATACCTGATTTTTGAGTCAGGTTTTGCAGGCCAACTTCATTCGTGCCGGAGTCATCATGATCGTCGATCATCAAGGCAGACGCTTTCGCAATTTGCGTGTCAGCCTTACTGCCGCCTGCAACTACGCTTGCACCTATTGTGTGCCGGACGGCAAGCGGCTGGTCGCGGCTCAGGATGAGCTGTCGGCTGAGGCAATGGCGCGTGGTGTTGCCTACCTGATCGAGGCGGCCGGTATCGAGCGCCTGCGCATCACGGGCGGGGAACCGCTGGTCAGCCCGAAACTTGAAGCCTTTCTCAAGGCCGTTGCCGGTTTCGGCCTGGATGAAATCAGCCTGACCACCAACGGCCAATTGCTGGCGCGCAAGCTGCCGTTGCTGATAGAGGCCGGAATTGCTCGGCTTAACGTCTCCCTCGATACCCTGAATGCCGAAGCCTTTCGCAGCATTGCGCGTGGCGGTGACCTGGCCACTGTGCTCGACGGCATGCGTCAAGCCAGTGCCGCTGGAATGAAGATCAAGGTCAATATGGTGCCGCTGAACGGGCAGAACCTTGATCAGGTGCTACCGCTGCTGGATTACTGCCTGGAGCACGGCTATGAGCTTCGCTTCATCGAGTTGATGCGCATGGGGCATTTGGCGCGCGACAGCAATGCTTTCTTGCAGCAGTTTGTTGGCCTGCAGCAGTTGCTGCAGGTAATTGGTGAGCGCTACGAGTACTTGCAGGCCGATGCGCCGGTCGATGCGACCGCCTTGCGCTACTGCATTCCCGATCAGGGCTTCTTTGGTGTGATTGCCAATGAAAGCGTGCCGTTTTGTCGTACCTGCTCGCGTTTGCGGTTGTCGTCTACAGGCTGGTTGCATGGCTGCCTCTCTTCCAGCAATCGTCACTATGTCGGTGATCTTCTGGACAAGCCGCGCCACCAGGCACTTCCCGCGTTGCAGGGCTTGCTGGTCAAGGCATTGGCTGACAAGCAGCCGGTGGCCTTCTCCGGTGGTGCAACGGTGATGAAAATCATCGGCGGTTAACCTGGTCCTTCTGGAGCTGGCGCAAAATCTGCATCTGCCGACTATTCGCCGGTTTTCCGTCGCCGGCCATT
This sequence comes from Pseudomonas sp. AL 58, assembly GCF_036348395.1. Lineage (NCBI taxonomy): Bacteria > Pseudomonadati > Pseudomonadota > Gammaproteobacteria > Pseudomonadales > Pseudomonadaceae > Pseudomonas > Pseudomonas sp. AL 58. Next base: position 14,578 of record NZ_JAZBQR010000017.1, on the reverse strand, counting down.
GGAGGAAAGATGCGTAGCCTGGTTGTGCTGCTGGCGCTGACGGCGCTGAGCGGCTGCATGAATGTCAGCGATATGGGCGAGGGTGCCCGTTACCATTTGAGCGATGCCGGCTTGCTCGATCACAGTGAGACTCGGCGCTCGATGTCATTGCGGCTGCAACCCGACTCGTTTATCTATATCGGTCAGGGGGCGTTCGTACCGCCTGGCGGCGCTTACCCGCGCCCTAACGTTGTGGCTGAAGAGGCGTTCAAGGGGTTCATTGAGTACTTCCCGATGGTGCGTCGTGCTCAGGGGCCATTGGGGCTCGAAGACGCGTTGAATGAGGCGCGGTCAGTGGGGGCGCATTACCTGTTGTATGCACGCTTTGCCAAGGCCGATGACCGTATTGGCAATGGCGACGAATGGTATGACCAGCAGGCGGTCGATCGTCTGGGGATCGACACCGGTGTGATTCAGTTGATGTTGATCGAAACCAATACCCGCTACTTGATCGATACGGCTCGGATCAAGAGTCGTGGCGGTTTGCTGACGTTCCACGACAATAAACCGGAAGATTTGCTTGCCCAGCCGCTGGAAGACTACGCTCGCAGCCTGTTGGGCATGAGTCTTTGAGGAAGGGATGATGGACGGTACCGGCAAGGCTAACGATTTATTGGCGCAGATCCCCAAAACAGAAAAGGGGCTGCCACCGGTGCATCTGTGGAATCCGGACTTCTGTGGCGATATCGACATGCGTATCGCCCGTGATGGCACCTGGTACTACATGGGTACCCCGATCGGTCGCAAGCCGATGGTTCGGTTGTTCTCGACCATCATCCGTCGAGATGGCGATGACTACTTCCTGATTACGCCGGTAGAGAAGGTAGGTATCAAGGTTGACGATGCGCCTTTCGTTGCTATCAGCCTGGAGGTGCAGGGGAGTGGCGAGCAGCAACTGCTGCGCTTTACCAGCAACGTTGACGAACAGGTTGATGCCGGTGCTGAGCACCCATTGCGTTTTGAAATTGACCCGCTAACGCAGGAGCCTTCGCCCTACGTACACATGCGCAGCAACCTTGAAGCGCTTATCCACCGCAATGTGTTCTACCAGTTGGTGGAGCTGGCGGTGCATCGGCGGATTGATGAGGAAGACTGGCTGGGTGTGTGGAGTGGGGGGCGTTTCTTCCCGATCGGTCGAGCCTGATAGCGCGGTCGTTCAGCACATTGATTGTCAGTATGGATTGTCAGTGTGCTGAAACGAAAAAACCTCCAGTGCTTGCGCAACTGGAGGTTTTTCATATGTTTGGCTCCGCGACCTGGACTCGAACCAGGGACCCAATGATTAACAGTCATTTGCTCTACCGACTGAGCTATCGCGGAATCTGTTGCGTATCTTACTGATTGCTAAGGGGAAGTCAAGCTTTTGCTAACTTCCCCTTGGCAAAAAACAGCTTACAGCACCTCGACGATTGCCTTGGTCACCACGTGAATGTTGCTCTGGTTCAGCGTGGCGACGCAAATGCGGCCGGTATCCAGGGCATAGATACCGAATTCGCTCTTCAGGCGGGCAACCTGTTCAACTGTCAGGCCGGAGTAGGAGAACATCCCGCGCTGGCGACCGACGAAGCTGAAGTCGCGCTTGGCGCCGTATTCGGCCAGCAGTTCGACCATCTGCTTGCGCATGCCGTGGATGCGCTGGCGCATTTCACCCAGCTCGGCTTCCCACATGGCACGCAGTTCCGGGCTGTTGAGCACGGCGGCGACGATGCTCGCACCGTGAGTCGGTGGGTTGGAGTAGTTGGTGCGAATAACGCGTTTGACCTGCGACAGTACCCGTGCGCTTTCTTCCTTCGACTCGGTCACGATGGACAGTGCGCCAACGCGCTCACCGTACAGCGAGAACGACTTGGAGAACGAGCTGGAAACGAAGAAGCTCAGGCCCGACTCAGCGAACAGGCGCACAGCAGCGGCGTCTTCGGTGATGCCGTCGCCAAAGCCCTGGTAGGCCATGTCGAGGAATGGCACGTGACCTTTGGCCTTGATGGCCTCCAGGACGTTTTTCCAGTCTTCTGGGCTCAGGTCGACGCCAGTCGGGTTGTGGCAGCAGGCGTGCAGGACGATGATGGAACCCGACGGCAGGGCGTTCAGGTCTTCCAGCATGCCGGCGCGGTTTACGTCATTGGTGGCGGCATCGTAGTAACGGTAGTTCTGTACCGGGAAACCAGCGGCTTCAAACAGCGCGCGGTGGTTTTCCCAGCTTGGGTCACTGATGGCGACGACAGCGTTTGGCGACAGTTGCTTGAGGAAGTCGGCACCAATCTTCAGTGCGCCGGTACCACCGACGGCCTGGGTGGTGATCACGCGGCCAGCGGCCAGCAGTGGCGACTCGGCACCGAACAGCAGCTTCTGTACCGCCTGATCGTAGGCAACAATGCCGTCGATTGGCAGGTAGCCGCGGGAGGCGTGCAGGGCTGCGCGTTGGGTTTCGGCTTCGATGACCGCGCGCAGCAGTGGAATGCGCCCCTCTTCGTTGCAGTAGACCCCTACACCCAAGTTGACCTTGTTGGTGCGGGTATCGGCGTTGAATGCTTCGTTGAGGCCCAGAATGGGATCGCGTGGTGCCAGCTCGACAGCGGAAAACAGGCTCATTATTACCTTGGCTCTGAATGGAGGGTGAAAGAGGTCGCACGCTCCAGTCGGATGCACTAGAGCGGTGCATAAACGGGGAGTCAGTATAGTGATACCCATCGGTCACGGCGACAGCCTGACGCAGCTTTTCCTGCTGTTTGGCCGATTATTTTTTTACCGTTAGTCGATTTACCGGGTTGAATGCAGGAAAAGCACCGCATGTCAGGTTGAAACTGGCGTCAGGTGCCCTTCATTCGGTATAAATACTGTCTATAAATACAGTTGCCTGTATCCGTACATTTCAGGGGTTTGTCATGTCCGAGTTTCAACTCGTCACCCGTTTCCAGCCAGCTGGTGATCAGCCAGAAGCCATCCGCCTGATGGTCGAAGGTATCGAGGCCGGGCTTGCACATCAGACCCTGCTCGGTGTGACCGGCTCTGGCAAGACGTTCAGCATTGCCAACGTCATCGCTCAGGTTCAGCGGCCAACATTGGTACTGGCGCCGAACAAGACCCTTGCGGCGCAGTTGTACGGCGAATTCAAGGCGTTTTTCCCGAACAACGCCGTGGAGTACTTCGTTTCGTACTACGACTACTACCAGCCTGAGGCCTATGTACCGTCGTCTGACACCTTCATCGAGAAAGATGCGTCGATCAACGACCATATCGAGCAGATGCGCCTGTCGGCGACCAAGGCGTTGCTGGAGCGACGCGACGCGATCATCGTGACCACCGTGTCCTGCATCTACGGTCTGGGCAGCCCGGAGACCTACCTGAAAATGGTGCTGCACGTGGACCGTGGCGACAAGCTCGACCAGCGTGCCTTGCTGCGTCGTCTGGCCGACCTGCAGTACACCCGCAATGAAATGGATTTTGCCCGTGCCACCTTTCGCGTGCGCGGCGATGTGATCGATGTGTTTCCGGCCGAATCGGACCTGGAGGCCATTCGCATCGAGTTGTTCGATGACGAAGTGGAGAACATTGCCGCGTTTGATCCCTTGACTGGCGAAGTGATTCGCAAGCTGCCGCGCTTCACCTTTTACCCCAAGAGTCACTACGTCACTCCGCGTGAAACCCTGCTGGAGGCGGTGGAGGGCATCAAGGAGGAGCTCAAGGAGCGTCTGGAGTACCTGCACAAGGCGAACAAGCTGGTCGAGGCGCAGCGTCTTGAGCAGCGTACCCGTTTCGACCTGGAGATGATCCTCGAGCTGGGCTACTGCAACGGTATCGAAAACTACTCGCGCTACCTCTCGGGACGTCCTGCCGGTGCGCCGCCGCCGACCTTGTACGACTACCTGCCCGATGACGCCTTGCTGGTCATCGACGAATCCCACGTCAGTGTTCCTCAGGTTGGCGCCATGTACAAAGGCGACCGTTCGCGCAAGGAAACCCTGGTCGAGTACGGTTTTCGCTTGCCGTCGGCGCTGGATAACCGACCGATGCGTTTCGATGAATGGGAGAGCGTCAGTCCCCAGACCATTTTTGTCTCGGCAACCCCGGGGCCTTACGAGGCCGAGCATGCGGGGCGGGTGGTTGAGCAAGTGGTGCGGCCGACAGGGCTGGTCGATCCGCAGGTCGAGATACGTCCGGCAACCACGCAGGTGGACGATCTGCTTTCGGAGATCCGCAAGCGTGTCGCGGTCGAGGAGCGAGTGCTGGTGACCACCCTGACCAAGCGCATGGCTGAAGACCTGACCGACTACCTTGCTGATCATGATGTTCGGGTGCGTTACCTGCACTCGGACATCGACACGGTCGAGCGGGTCGAGATTATCCGCGACCTGCGCCTTGGAACCTTCGATGTCCTGGTAGGCATCAACCTGTTGCGCGAAGGCCTGGATATGCCGGAAGTGTCGCTGGTGGCCATTCTCGATGCCGACAAAGAAGGTTTTCTGCGTTCGGAACGCTCGCTGATTCAGACCATTGGCCGGGCTGCGCGGAACCTCAATGGCCGGGCGATTCTCTATGCCGACCGTATGACCGGTTCGATGCAGCGCGCCATCGATGAAACCGAGCGCCGTCGGGAGAAGCAGGTGGCCTTTAACCTGGCCAATGGCATCGTGCCCAAGGGCGTGGTCAAGGACATCACCGATATCATGGAAGGGGCCACTGTCCCCGGTTCGCGCAGCAAGAAACGCAAAGGCATGGCCAAGGCGGCAGAGGACAGTGCGCGTTACGAAGCCGAACTGCGTTCACCGGCCGAGATCACCAAGCGCATCAAGCAGCTGGAAGAGAAAATGTACCAGTTGGCCCGAGACCTGGAATTCGAGGCAGCGGCCCAATTGCGGGACGAGATCGCGGCCTTGCGTGAGCGCTTGTTGACGGTCTGACCGCACACGTCAGTGTGCTTCCCCGGCCTTGAGTCCTGCTGGCAGTTTACGTGTCAGCAGGACCGCCAGCATGCTGATTGCCAACCCGAGCCCAACCCAGTGGAACGCATCGTTGTAGGCCATGATTTGCGCCTGCTGATGGGTGATCTCGCTGAGCTTGCCCAATGCTGCGGTTTCACTGCCGAGCTTCTCCGCAAGCAACCCCAGGCGTTCGGCAACCTGCGGATTGCTGGGCACCAGTGATTCGCGCAAATAGTCGAAGTAGACCTTGGTGCGGGCGTCCAGCAAGGTTGCCAGCAGGGCAATGCCGATGGCACCCCCGAGGTTGCGCAGGATATTGAACAGGCTCGATGCCGAGCCCGCGTCCTGGGGCAGGATGTAAGCGGTAGCAATCAGCGAAATGGTCACCATGATCATCGGTTGGCCGAGGGCGCGGATGATCTGGATCTGGTTGAACTGACTGCCGGCAAAGTCCGGGTTCAGTACCCCGGAGCTGAAGCTGGCGATGCCGAACAGGGCAAAGCCCAGCGTGCAGAGGATTTTTGGCGAAATCACCTTCATCAATTGTGGAACCAGCGGAATCAGAAACAGCTGGGGGATGCCCATCCACATGATGACTTCACCGATCTGCAGGGCGTTGTAGTGCTGAATTTGCGCCAGGTACAGCGGCAGCAGGTAGACCGAGCCATACAAGCCAAAGCCCATGCCGAGGCTGGCAATACTGCACAGGCCAAAATTACGGTTGCCAAGGATGCGCAGGTTGATCAGCGGGTTGGGTTTGGAAAACTGCAGAATGACAAAGGTAATCAGGCTGAAGGTGGCGATGCTGAGCAGGCTGACGATCAGGCTCGATTCGAGCCAGTCTTTGCGGTGACCTTCCTCCAGGAAGACCTGCAGGCAGCCCAGGCCTATACCCAGGCTGACGATGCCTGCGTAGTCGGTGCTTTTTAGCAGCTCCCAGTGCGACGCCTTTTTCTCCAGGCCATAGAGCATGCCGGCAATCATCAGCAGCCCGGGCGGGATGTTGATATAGAAGATGTATTCCCAGCCCCAGTTTTCGGTCAGCCAGCCGCCCAGTGTCGGGCCGATGGAGGGCGCGAAGGTGGCGGTCATGGCAAACATGGCCATGCCCTTGGCGCGGTGGTGTTCCGGTAGCTTGATCAGGGTGAGGCTGAAGGCCAGCGGGATAAGTGCGCCGCCGGTGAAGCCCTGCATTGCACGAAAGATGATCATGCTTTCCAGGTTCCAGGCCATCGAACACAGCAAGGATGACCCCAGAAAGCCCAGCGATACCCAGGTCGCCAGGCGTCGAGCCGAAAGCAGTTGTACCAGCCACGCGGTGAGCGGAATCATGATGATTTCCGCGACCAGATACGAGGTGGAAATCCAGGAACCTTCTTCCAGGGTCGCTGACAGCGCCCCCTGGATATCCTGGAGCGAGGCGTTGGTGATCTGGATGTCCAGCACCGCCATGAACGCGCCAAGCATCGCGCTCATGACGGCAATCCAGTCCCGTCGGCTCGGTTCGCCGATGGGGCGGATCAAGGCGTCACCGGCCATTGTCAGGGTTGCCGGTGCTGCGCAGGTCGACTGTGGCAGTGACAGACATGCCAGGCCGAATCTTGCCGTGCAGTGCGTTGTCTGGGGCGAAGGTCAGTTTCACCGGAATGCGCTGAACCACCTTGGTGAAGTTGCCAGTGGCGTTGTCCGGTGGCAGCAGGCTGAACTGGGCGCCAGAGGCTGCGAACAGACTGTCGATCCGGGCTTCGATCGGCGTATCCGGGTAGCTGTCGAAGCGCAGTTCGGCGCGCTGGCCGGGTTGCATCTTGCCGATCTGGGTTTCCTTGAAGTTGGCCTGAACCCAGATGTCCTGGTCTGGAACGATCGACAGCAGGTAGGCGCCGGCCTGCACATATTGGCCATTGCGCGCGGCACGTTGCCCGATAAAGCCGCTGATCGGCGCATGGATTTCGCTGCGCGTCAGGTTCAGTTCGGCCTGGGCCAGCTCGGCGCGGGCACTGGCGATCTGTGCGTCGAGGCGTTTGATCTCGGCACTGAGGGCGTTGACCTGTTGGCGCTGGCCCTGCAGGTCAGCCTGGGCCTTGCTCACCTGGGAACGTGCGACATGGCTTTCCGCTGACAGCGTGGTAACGCGCTCCTCCGAGACAAAACCGGGTTTACGCAGTGCTTCTGCCCGATTGAGGTCCAATTGGGTGCGCCCGAGCGTGGCTTCGTTGGCGGCAACCTGTGCTTGCCCTGCGGCGATCAGGCTGGCTTGTTGGGTCAGGCGGCTTTCGGCTTGCAAGCGCTCGGCCTCTCGTGTCGCGAGGTTGGCGCGAGCGTGTTCCACCGCCAGGTCGAAGTCGTCACGTTCCAGGCGAACCAGTACCTGGCCTTTCTCCACCCGTTGGTTGTCCTCGACCAGTACCTCGTCGATACGTGCGCCAAGTTGGCTGGAAATACGCGTGATTTCACCTTGAACATAGGCGTTGTCGGTGGTTTCGTAGAAGCGTCCCTTGAGGTACCAGTGCGCCAGGAAGGCGAGGGCGATGAGCAGAGCCAGCGTGAAGAAAATCAGCAGGCGACGTTTGAGTTGGGCAGGCATGGGTACGATCGTTCTAAAAATGTAAGCAGATTTAACAGCGTTTGGATCCGCTGGCACAAGTGACGATCGCGCCCATTGCTGGAGCCGAGTGCCCGCTCCCTGTTAACATCCAGCCTTTGTTTCATCTCTTGTTCGAGACTCTCAATGACCACCGTTCGCACGCGAATCGCGCCATCGCCGACTGGCGATCCCCATGTCGGCACCGCTTACATCGCCCTGTTCAACTACTGCTTTGCCAAGCAGCACGGCGGTGAGTTCATCCTGCGTATCGAAGATACCGACCAACTGCGATCGACCCGTGAGTCCGAGCAGCAGATCTTCGACGCCCTGCGCTGGCTCGGTATCGAGTGGAGCGAAGGGCCGGACGTCGGTGGCCCGCACGGCCCTTACCGGCAGAGTGAGCGTGGCGATATCTACAAGCAGTACGCTCAGCAACTGGTCGACATGGGGCACGCCTTCCCATGCTTCTGCACCGCCGAAGAACTGGACCAGATGCGTGCCGAGCAGATCGCGCGTGGCGAGACGCCGCGTTATGACGGTCGCGCCTTGCTGCTCTCGCCTGAGGAAGTACAGCGCCGTCTGGCAGCGGGCGAGCCTCACGTTATCCGCATGAAGGTACCGACCGAAGGTGTCTGCGTGGTGCCGGACATGCTCCGTGGCGACGTTGAAATCCCGTGGGACCGTATGGACATGCAGGTCTTGATGAAGACCGATGGCCTGCCGACCTACTTCCTGGCCAACGTCGTCGATGACCACCTGATGGGCATCACCCACGTCTTGCGCGGTGAAGAATGGCTGCCCTCGGCACCGAAGCTGATCAAGCTCTACGAGTACTTCGGCTGGGAGCAGCCGGTGCTGTGCTACATGCCGCTGCTGCGTAACCCGGACAAGAGCAAGCTGTCCAAGCGCAAGAACCCGACCTCGGTGACGTTCTACGAGCGTATGGGCTTCATGCCCGAGGCCATGCTCAACTACCTGGGGCGCATGGGCTGGTCGATGCCGGACGAGCGTGAGAAGTTCTCCCTGGCCGAGATGGTCGAGCATTTCGATCTGTCGCGGGTTTCCCTGGGTGGGCCGATCTTCGATATCGAGAAGCTGTCCTGGCTCAACGGTCAGTGGTTGCGCGATCTGCCGGTCGAGGAGTTTGCTGCTCGCGTTCAGCAGTGGGCCTTCAACAGCGATTACATGATGAAGATCGCACCGCACGTGCAGGGCAGGGTGGAAACCTTCAGCCAGATCGCGCCACTGGGCGGGTTCTTCTTTGAAGGTGGCCTGAAGCTCGATGCGACGCTGTTCGAGCACAAGAAACTGTCCGCTGATCAGGTTCGTCAACTGATGCAGTTGATCCTGTGGAAACTGGAAAGCCTGCGTCAGTGGGAAAAGGATCGCATCACCGGCTGCATTCAGTCCGTGGTCGAGGCGTTGTCGCTTAAGCTGCGCGATGCCATGCCGCTGATGTTTGCCGCGATTACCGGTCAGGCCAGTTCGGTCTCGGTGCTCGACGCCATGGAAATCCTTGGCCCGGACCTGACCCGCTACCGCTTGCGCCAGGCGCTGGACCTGCTGGGTGGTGTGTCGAAGAAAGAAAACAAGGAGTGGGAGAAGCTGTTCGCGTCCATCGCGTAAGCGTGCTGCCTTGCATAACGCCCCTGTGGCGCCGGCAACCCCAGCCTCACGGGGGGGCGTACACCCCTGAATTACCGGGTGTTTTCCCGGTGAGGGCGGTAAGTGTTTGTTATCTCGGAAAAAAACTTTGGATTTTGTTGAAAATTTATTTGACAGGTCTTTGATCCGATCTTAATATGCGCCCCGTCCACAGCGATGAACGAAACGAAGCGCGAAGCACCCAGCCCAGCGATTCAGTTCAAAGCGACTTGTGGGGCTATAGCTCAGCTGGGAGAGCGCCTGCATGGCATGCAGGAGGTCAGCGGTTCGATCCCGCTTAGCTCCACCAATTTCCAGATTCGTAGTTGTTGTATAACTGCGAATACGATCAGGATGAAGTCTGATCGATTGGTAGAAGGGTTGCGTCCCCTTCGTCTAGTGGCCTAGGACACCGCCCTTTCACGGCGGTAACAGGGGTTCGAGTCCCCTAGGGGACGCCAGTTTTACACAAGCGATCTCGTACGAGGTCGCTGCGCCGCGAGGCGAAAAATCTGGGGCTATAGCTCAGCTGGGAGAGCGCCTGCATGGCATGCAGGAGGTCAGCGGTTCGATCCCGCTTAGCTCCACCAATTTTGCCAGGATTCGTGAAAACGGATCTGCACGAAGGTTACATGTCCCCTTCGTCTAGTGGCCTAGGACACCGCCCTTTCACGGCGGTAACAGGGGTTCGAGTCCCCTAGGGGACGCCAATTTACCCGCTTTGCGGGATTTCAAGGCTCATTCGATTATTGAATGAGCCTTTTGTTTTTGTTCCGAAAAAAGTTTTAAGCCTGGCGCGATGAGCGGCGGGCTTTTTTGCTTGCCAAAAAACATTATGTAGATAATATTTCGATCATAATATTTTGAGGTGTGCCATGAACGACAAGAAGGCCAAGACCCGCGATCGGATTCTCGACGCCGCTTGCAGTGCGTTGATTCAGCACGGTCCGGTAGAGCCTAGCGTCAACCAGGTGATGGGGGCGGCTGGGCTTACCGTCGGTGGTTTTTATGCTCATTTCGAAAGCAAGGATTCGTTGATGCTCGAGGCCTTTCGCCAGTTGTTGGGCGAGCGTCGATCCTTGCTGGCACAGGTCGATCCGGCACTTGATGGTGAAGGCCGTCGGGCCCTGGTGGCGGCATTCTACCTGTCACGTAAGCACCGAGATGCGACCGAGCATGCATGCCCGCTGCCCACTTCCTTGAGCGAAATGACGCGCTTGCCCGACAGCTTCCGTCAGGTCCTGGCCGAGCACATCGAGCTGATGATGGTTCAACTGGCCGATCGTCCTGAGGACGCCGACAAGGTCCTGGCTGATCTGGCCTTGATGGTGGGTGGTCTGGCATTGGCGCGTGCGCTTGGTACCGATGAGCTGTCTGACCGTGTCCTGCGTGCCGCCAAGTCGGCGGTGATCTGATCGTGTAACAGGAGCAAAGCGATGAGCCGTTTGAGCTGGATTCGTGGTGTGAACGGTACCCTTGGCCGGCTAGTGCCTGAGCGTGTGGCGAGCACGATGCGCCAGGCCTTCATGACCCCGCGCAACCTTCCGCCCAAGGCCTGGGAGTTGCCGCTGCTGGCCAGTGCCGAGCGGATAACCCTGCGGTTCGGGCTTTCAGCGCTGCGTTGGGGGCAGGGGCCAGCGGTACTGTTGATGCACGGCTGGGAAGGCAGGCCCACTCAGTTCGCGCATTTGATCCAGGCGCTGGTGGCCGCCGGGTATACGGTGGTGGCGCTGGATGGGCCGGCCCATGGCCATTCCCCAGGGCAGCAGGCGCATGTGGTGCTGTTCGCCCGCGCTTTGTTGGAAGCTGCCGCCGAACTGCCACCGTTGCGTGCGGTGATCGGGCACTCGATGGGCGGTGCCAGCGTGCTGCTGGCGTTGCAGTGGGGCTTGCGCGCTGATGCCGCGGTGAGTGTGGCAGCCCCGGCGCGTCTGCTTGAGGTGCTGCGTGGTTTTGCCCAGCATCTGGGCATGCCGTCGCGGGCGCGAGCCGCGTTCATTCGGCAGGTTGAGCGGGACGTCGGTGTGCAGGTGTCACGGCTTGACGTTAACGGTTATCAGCTCGAGCTGCCCGGGTTGATCGTGCATGCGCAGAACGACGAGCGGATTTCGCCCAGTGAAGCACAAGTCATTCATGACGCCTGGTTTGACAGTCGCTTGTTGCTGTTGCCTGAGGGTGGGCATCAACGGGTGCTGTCGGCACCTCAGTTCATCGAGGCGGTATTGGCATTGCTTGAGCGCATTACCTTGGCGGCGCGCCAATCGGCCTGAGCATCCGTTACACTCTGTCGGTCTACCTAGCACCTGGAGCGGGCATGAGTTGGGATCTTGAAACGCCATTCGTCATCGACCTGCGCGTTGGCGCAGAAGACATCGATGGCCTTGGTCATGCCAATAACGCGGTCTATGTGACCTGGCTGGAGCGTTGCGCCTGGCGCCATTCGCAGCGCCTGGGCCTGGATCTGGTCGAGTATCGGCGACTTGACCGGGCGATGGCTGTGGTTCGGCATGAAATCGATTACCTGGCCAGTGCGTATCAGGACGATGAGTTGCAGTTGGCGACCTGGATCGTCGATTGGGATCAGCGCCTGAAAATGACACGTCGTTTTCAGTTGGTGCGTCCCAGCGATGGCGCCACCTTGCTACGGGCGCAGACCACCTTTGTCTGCATCGAGTTGTCCACAGGCAAGCCTAAGCGCATGCCCGCAGAGTTTCTTGAGGGGTATGGTCAGGCGCTGATGGCCGGGGCCCGATAGACCCGGCTTTTTGCTAGACTGCGCGCCTTCTTCGCTCGAGACACAACCTATGCAAATTGCCCTGGCCCCCATGGAGGGGCTGGTCGACAACATTCTGCGCGACGTCCTGACCCGGGTTGGCGGCATCGACTGGTGTGTTACTGAGTTCATTCGGGTCTGCGACCGTTTGTTGCCCGCTGCGCATTTCCACAAGATGGCGCCTGAGTTGGCCTTGGGCGCGCAAACCGCAGCCGGCGTACCGCTGCGCGTGCAATTGCTGGGTTCCGACCCGGTGTGCCTGGCCGAGAACGCCGCGTTGGCCTGTGAGCTTGGCGCGCCGGTGATTGACCTGAACTTTGGTTGCCCGGCCAAGACGGTGAACAAGTCGCGTGGCGGCGCAGTATTGCTCAAGGAGCCTGAACTGCTGCACGCCATTGTTCGCGAGGTGCGGCGGGCAGTGCCGGCGCATATTCCGGTGACCTCGAAGATGCGCCTGGGTTTTGACAGCCCGGACGGTGCGCTTGACTGCGCCACGGCGCTGGCCGAAGGCGGTTCGGCGCACCTGGTGGTGCATGCGCGCACCAAGGTGGATGGCTACAAGCCGCCTGCCCATTGGGAGTGGGTGGCGCGGGTGCAGGACGTGGTCAAGGTGCCGGTGTTTGCCAACGGTGAGGTCTGGACCCTGGAAGACTGGCGACGTTGCCGTGAAATCAGTGGTGTCGAGGACATCATGCTGGGTCGTGGCCTGGTATCCCGGCCAGACCTGGCGCGGCAGATCGCCGCCGAGCGCGATGGGGTCGAATTTGTGCCGCTGGACTGGCAGGCGCTGATGCCGTTGCTCCAGGACTTCTGGCGCCAGGCCAGGGCCGAGCTGACGCCACGTGCGGCACCTGGGCGCCTGAAACAGTGGGTGGCGATGCTGACCCGTACCTACCCCGAAGCGACCGCGCTGTTCACTGAACTGCGCCGGGAAACCGACTGTGATCGCGTCGGGCAATTGATCGGTATGCCGTTCACTGAGGCAGCCTGAAAAATTTTTCAGAGGGCGCTTGAAATCGTTTGTCGGGTCCACATCTAGGGAGTACGCGATGCCGAATTCGGGTCGCGTTGAATCCCTCGCTGATTATCAGGAGATGTACCATGACGACTGCTTTTTCTTTGGCTCCACTGTTCCGCCATTCCGTTGGTTTCGACCGTTTTAATGACCTGTTCGAATCGGCGGCACGTAATGAAGCGGGTAGCAGCTACCCACCTTACAACGTGGAAAAGCATGGCGATGACCACTATCGAATCGTCGTTGCCGCTGCTGGCTTCCAAGAGCAGGACCTTGACCTGCAAGTGGAGAAAGGCGTCTTGACCGTTGTTGGCGGCAAGCGCGACAGCAACGCCGAAAGCGTGACCTACCTGCATCAGGGCATTGCCCAGCGGGCTTTCAAACTGTCGTTCCGGCTGGCCGACCATATTGAGGTCAAGGCCGCAGCCCTGGCCAACGGCCTGCTCAGCATCGACCTGCTGCGCATCGTTCCGGAAGAGGCCAAGGCCAAGCGTATCCCGATCAATGGGAACCAGCCTGCACTCAACTGAGTGCGCATGGCGATGAAAGGGGCGCCTCTGGGTGCCCTCACGCTGCACACGAACCCCCGCTTTTAGCGGGGGTTCGTTTTTTTAAGCCCCAGACATGCTGGCGCAGACACCCCACCGACTGAGCCCGCACAAGCTGTAGGAGCGGGTCTTGCCCGCGATGCAGACGCCGCGTACTTACAGGCACCCCACCGACGTCATCGCAGGCAAGCCAGCTCCAACAGAGCCCACGCAAGCTGTAGGAGCCGGGCTTGCCCGCGATGCAGCCACCGCGAACCCACTGACACCCCACCGACACCATCGCAGACAAGCCTGCTCCAACAAAGACCGCGCAAAGCTGTAGGAGCGGGTCTTGCCCGCGATGCAGACGCCGCGAACGCACGGGCACCGCGCCGACGCCATCGCAGGCAAGCCAGCTCCAACAGAGCCCGCGTAATCTGTAGGAGCCGGGCTTGCCCGCGATACATACGCCGCGAACTAATGGACACCGCGCCGAGGCCATCGCAGGCAAGCCCGGCTCCAACAGGGCCCGCGTACCTGTAGGAGCCGGGCTTGCCCGCGATGCAGGCGCCGCGCACTCGCTGAGACCCCACCGACGCCATCGCAGGCAAGCCAGCTCCAACAGGGCCCGCGCCAGCCTGTAGGAGCCGGGCTTGTCCGCGATACAAACGCCGCGCACTCGCTGAGACCCCACCGACGTCATCGCAGGCAAGCCTGCTCCAACAGGCCCCGCGCAACCTGTAGGAGCGGGTCTTGCCCGCGATACAGACGCCGCGAACTCGCGATCACCCCACCGACGCCATCGCAGGCAAGCCTGCTCCAACAGAGCCCGCGCAAGCTGTGGGAGCGGGTCTTGCCCGCGATACAGACGCCGCGAACTCGCGATCACCCCACCGACGCCATCGCAGGCAAGCCAGCTCCAACAGGGCCCGCACAAGCTGTAGGAGCGGGTCTTGCCCGCGATGCAGGCGCCGCGCACTCGCAGACACCCCACCGACGCCATCGCAGGCAAGCCAGCTCCAACAGAGCCCACGCAAGCTGTAGGAGCCGGGCTTGCCCGCGATGCAGCCACCGCGA
>NZ_JAZBQR010000016.1:0-118915 GCF_036348395.1 Pseudomonas sp. AL 58 | reverse complement strand
GTCGTTTCCGGCGGCCGTGGCATGCAGAACGGCGACAACTTCAAGCACCTGTATGCGCTGGCCGACAAGCTGGGCGCTGCGGTCGGTGCTTCCCGTGCCGCCGTCGACGCCGGTTTCGTGCCAAACGACATGCAGGTCGGCCAGACCGGCAAGATCGTTGCGCCACAGCTGTACATCGCTGTCGGTATCTCCGGTGCCATCCAGCACCTGGCGGGTATGAAAGATTCCAAGGTGATCGTTGCGATCAACAAGGATGAGGAAGCGCCGATCTTCCAAGTGGCCGACTATGGCCTGGTGGCGGATTTGTTCGAAGCCATCCCAGAGCTGGAGAAGCTGGTTTAATCCAGCGGCTTCACTTATAAAGAGCCCGGTTGTTTCGGGCTGGACAGGTTATCCTGCCCAGCCCGCGATAACCGGGCTTTTCATTTTTCGGCGGGTGCAGTCAAGGAGAGGGTGGCATGGGGTGGTTTGGCCGGATGAGTGCAGTCACTGCGCTGAGTGTTGCGTTGATGCCGACATGGGCACTCGCAGTCGGCAAGTGTGAGCGCCTGGTTGCCACCGGTAGTCCGGATGCACCTCCGTACCTGTGGCAAGACCCACAAGATCCACGGCACCTGATCGGTGCCAGTGCCGATCTGCTCAAGCAGGTGGCGGATGAGCTGGGCCTGAAGATCGAGATTTTGAGTGCCGGCAAGCGCAGTCAGGCGCTTGAGGAAGTGCGTAGCGGCCGGATGGATATCCTCGTGGATGCGCCGCTGACGGTCGCCGAGCTCACCTCGATGGACTTTATCCATCCTCCGTTGCTGCAAAACGAATACCTGGTCTGGACGCGCCATGATGCGTCGTTGGCTTATGAAAGCCTGGCAGATTTGGCGCTGCACCCTGGAGCGATTTCGCAGAAGGCGCGCCTGACCCCAACCTTTGAGGCGTTTACCAAGACACACTTGAAGCTGGAGGTTGTGGAAAATCTGACGCAGGCGTTTCAGAAACTCTTGCTGGGTCAGGTGGACTACGTGCTGGCAGGGCGTTATGCCGGCATGGCCATGGCGCAGACATTGGGCATGGGCAAGGACCTGACGGCGCGTGATGTGCCGGTCGACCGCCCCGGGCTCTATTTGGCTGTATCGCATAACTCAGCGTGTAACGATGCCTGGTTGCGCGGACAGCTGGCAAAAAAACTGACAGAATTGCCGGTTTCTGGTGTAACCCAGGCTGTACTGCAACGCAATGTCGAGCGCTGGAAAGCGCAATTGCAGCAACCGCTCGATGCCCCCAAACCGTAGGAAGATTGTGTGAGAACTCGACCGCTATTCGCGGCCTTGGCCATCATGGCCCTGGCCGGTTGCGCCGCCGACCCGGCACCCCATGAGCAACTTCGTTTGTCCGAGCAGGCGCTGGAGCAGGCCAAGGCCGTTGGCGCCACTGAAGAGGTGGCAGAACTCAAGCTTGCCGAAGCCAAGCTGGCGCGGGCGCGGGTCAATATGTCCAACGAGTCCTTTCGTGACGCGCGGGTTCGTGCCGAGCAGGCTGAGCTTGATGCGCGTTTGGCTGAAGCACGCGTGTTGACCGCCAAGAGTGAAGAACAGCTCAAGGTGCTGCAGTCGCGTGTTGATCGTCTACGTAAACAGTTGGGGGAGCAGCAGTGAGTTCGATCAAGCCTTTGGTGGCGCTGCTGGTGTTGGGAGCCGTTGGCCTGCAGGGGTGCGCCAGTCAGCGCAGTGAAGCGTCGCTTGAGCAGGCTGCAGCCAGCTTTCAACAGGTCAAGAATGACTCCAGCGTGCTGCGCAGTGCGCCGCGTGATGTGATTCGTGCCGGTGAGTCGCTGGGGCGCGCAGAGCGTCTGTCGAGTTATTGGGGGAGCGGCGCGGACGTGCGCCATTACGCTTACCTGAGCCAGCGTTACAGTGAAATCGCGCGTGAGCACACGAACCTGGTGCTCAATCAGGAGCGTCAGGCCAAGCTGGAACTGGAGCGCCAGCGTTTGCAACTGGCCTTGCGCGAGGCCAAATTGGCCAGTGTTCAGCAGCAAGGTAAATGGCTGGAGGCGCAGATTGTCAGCCTGGCGACCATGCAGAGCGATCGTGGCTTGGTAATGACGCTGGGGGATGTGCTGTTCGATACCGGGCGCGCCGACCTGAAGAACTCCGCCAATCGTACGGTGCTCAAACTGGTGCAGTTCCTTCAGCTCAACCCCAAGCGTACGGTACGTATCGAGGGTTATACCGACAGCACGGGCACCCCTGAGGACAACCTGAAGCTGTCGCGAGATCGCGCTCAGTCGGTTGCCGACATGCTGATTGATCTGGGTGTGGACGAAAAGCGCATTCAGGTCGAGGGTTATGGCGACCAGTACCCGGTTGAGGCTAATGCCTCGGAGCGCGGCAGGGCGCAGAATCGACGGGTCGAGATCGTGTTTTCCGATGAGCAGGGGCGTCTCGGCGCTGAGCGCTGAAGCTGAGCGCTATGCACAAAGCCCGGTGGCGATTACGTCATCGGGTTTTTTTTCGGCTGTGGTTGATGGGCCAGGGCGCACGTTACAGGTGCTGTCACGCAACTGTATTGTTGACTATTCTGTAATCTGTGCCAGTACACTTCGCAACTGTTACGGTATTCTCTTGCCAGAGAGTTCGCCTAAAAATAACGAGATCGTCCGCGTGCCGAGAGTTCACCATGACCAACCTGTTGCTCTACCAGCGTATTGCCCAGCAACTGGCCGAGGATATCCGTCGGGGTGTCTATCAGCCGGGTGAGCGGGTGCCGTCGGTGCGCAAGATGAGCGCGCAGCTCAATGTCAGTCATGCGACGGTACTTCAGGCGTATGCCAATCTTGAAGACCAGGGTTTGATCCGGGCGCGTCCGCAGTCAGGTTACTACGTTCACCAGACGCCGGCGCTGACGGCGCCGACACCGGATATCGCCAGGGTCGAGCGGCCGGGGTTGGTTACCCGTAGCAGCATTATTCAGCAGGTTCTGGTAGAGGCACGCCGTGATGGGGTATTTCCGCTTGGTGCGGCAGTGCCCCATGTCGACTACCTGCCGGTGAGGGCATTGCACCAGCAGTTGGCCAAGGTTACCCGCTTCCATAGCCCGCGGGCCTTTAGCTACATGTTCAGCCCGGGGTTTGAGCCACTGCGCAGGCAGATCGCCATTCGCATGCGCGATGCGGGTGTGGTGGTCGACCCCTCCGAAGTCGTTGTCACGCATGGCTGTGTCGATGCCTTGCAGATGAGTCTGCGGGTGTTGACCCGTCCCGGTGATCTGATCGCTGCCGAGTCGCCTACTTACTATGGGTTGCTGCAGTTGGCTGATCTCTTGGGGCTGAAGGTCATCGAGATTCCCAGTGATCCATCTACCGGTATCAGTCTGGAGGCGCTGCAGTTGGCCGCCAACCAGTGGTCGATCAAGGCGCTGGTGCTGACTGCGCGTTTGAGCAATCCATTGGGTGGGACCATTCCTGAGGACCGTCAGAAACAATTGCTGCGGCTATCCTCGGACTTCGATATACAGATCATCGAAGATGACATTTATGGCGAACTGATGTTCGAGCAGGGGCGTACCAAGGCACTCAAGGCGTTTGATCGACTGGGGCGGGTTATCTACTGTTCGAGCTTTTCCAAGACGCTGTCGCCCGGTGTGCGGATTGGCTGGATGATTGCCGGCAAGTACCAGGACGAAATCCAGCGCCTGCAAACCTTCACTACCCATTCAGCTTGCAGCGTGACGCAGATGGGTGTTGCTGCGTATCTGGAAAATGGCGGGTATGATCGGCACTTGCGTTTTATCCGTCATGAGTATCGCAAGAACCTCAGTGCCTATCAGTTGGCCGTGCAGCAGTACTTTCCCGAAGGTACCCAGATGACGCGGCCTACCGGTGGCTTCATCCTCTGGGTTAGCCTGCCGGGGCGGGTCAATACCCAGGAGCTGCATGTGCGGGCGCTTCAGCAGGGCATCAGTATTGCGCCAGGGCTGATTTTCAGTAATACCGAGCAGTTCAACCATTGCATTCGCTTGAACTGCGGGATTCCCTGGAATCGTGAGTCGGAGCGGGCGCTGATGACCCTGGGGATGCTGGCCACTCAGCTTTGCCAGGAGTCGGGTAGCAGTAGTTTCTTCTAGGGATGGGTTTGTCAGTTTTCAGGGAACGCAGAGCATTATCCTTTTTTCGAGTGTCCGTTGTTGCCTATGAAAGCCTTGTGTTGTGCCGGTTTGTTGTTGATGTCGATGGCCGGTTCTCTGATTCCGATGCATGCCTGGGCGAGGGCGGACGCTGTCGCGGAATCGTCGCATCCGACGGGCGCCGCCAAGGTGGCGAGCAAGCCTGTCGCAAAAGAGGCTGTGCCGCATGCCAAGGCGGGCTCTGCGTCCACTCAGAAATCTTCGGGCAAGACCACCAGGCGCAAGCATGCGGATGCCATTGCGGCGCCATTGCCCACGCCTCGATTGGACCTTAGCCTGCCTTTGAGTATGGTTGGCGGGCTGCAGCCGGGCAGCGCAAGCGAAGCTCAGTTGCATCGCCCGCTCTTGCCGGCCATGTTTGGTGAGAAACCCAAGGAAGAAAGCCCGTTTCAGCTCAATGGTCGTCTGCTCAGCAACGAAATGCAGCTGCAACTGCGCAACGACAGCCGTCAGGATGTCGAAGGTGCGGCCATCGAATTCGAGTTCAAACAGTAAGCTCGGGCCTGACTGATTGGTCTGTTTTCGTCCTGTGATATTTCATCCCGCCGGTAATTTCAAACGACCGTTTTAGCGGTTACTATCCCGACGTGTTCATCCATTTTGATTCCGAGGTACTGCCGTCATGAAGTGTCGTGAAGGCTGTGGCGCCTGCTGCATTGCTCCGTCCATCAGTTCGCCGATACCAGGAATGCCCAACGGCAAGCCTGCTGGCGAGCGCTGTATCCATCTGTCTGTCGTCAACCTGTGTGGATTGTTCGGTAAGCCCGAGCGCCCAGCTGTGTGCTCGGCGTTCATGGCGGATGTGGACGTGTGTGGCGGTGATCGCGATGAGGCGATCAGGATCCTGGGGTGGCTGGAGCAGATGACAGCAGCTTGAATACGTAGATCTTCGACAATAAGGAACAAGAGCATGGGATCGTTTAAGCGGATGGCGTTGGTGTGTGCTGTAGGTGCGTTGCTGGCGCCTCTGGCGCAGGCGGAAAGTTGGCAGGTGGCAAAGGATGAGCAGGGTATCAAGGTGTCCCTGAATGAAGTGGCGGGGTCCAAATACAAGGCTTACCGTGGGGTGACCTTGATCAAGGCCAATGTCGCCAAGCTGCGTGCGTTGCACGAAGATGTGGTCGGGGCCTGCGCCTGGATACATGAATGCAAGGTGCAGAAGCTGCTCAAGCGTGAGGGTAACCAGATCTGGACCTACACCCAGTTCAATACGCCTTGGCCGGTGACGCCGCGTGATTCAATTCTCAAGGTAACCACCGAAGATGCGGCGGATGGCAGTGTTGTGCGCAAGCTGGAAGGGTTGCCCAGCTATTTGCCTGAAGAAAAAGGTTTTGTGCGGGTGGCTCAGGTCGAGGGCTTCTGGAAGTTCGAGCCTAAGGGTGACAGCACCGAAGTCACCTATCAGGTGCACACCGAGCCGGGTGGTAGCGTGCCGTCCTGGTTGGCGAACAGTTTTGTCGTAGAGGCGCCGTTCAACACGCTGAAGGCATTGAAAGAGAAAGCCGAGAAGCCCTGACTTCACGGCGAACAAAAAAGGCTGCCCGAGGGCAGCCTTTTTGTGTTCAGCACTGCAGGGCAGGGCTTACTTGCGGTCGGACAGCTTGACGATGTCGCGTGCTTCGTAGCCGGTGTACAGCTGGCGCGGACGGCCAATCTTGTACGGGCTGGAGAGCATTTCTTTCCAGTGCGAGATCCAGCCGACGGTACGTGCCAGGGCGAAGATCACGGTGAACATGCTGGTTGGAATGCCGATCGCCTTGAGGATGATCCCCGAGTAGAAGTCGACGTTCGGGTACAGCGAGCGCTCGATGAAGTAAGGATCGGTCAGGGCGATCTCTTCCAGGCGCATGGCCAGTTCCAGCTGCGGATCGTTGGTGATGCCCAGCTCGCGCAGGACTTCATCGCAGGTCTTTTTCATCACGGTGGCGCGCGGGTCGCGGTTTTTGTAAACGCGGTGACCGAAGCCCATCAGTTTGAACGGATCGTTCTTGTCCTTGGCCTTGGCGATGAACTTGTCGATGTTCGAGACATCGCCAATTTCATCGAGCATGGTCAGTACGGCCTCGTTGGCGCCGCCGTGGGCAGGGCCCCACAGTGCAGCGATACCGGCGGCAATACAGGCGAACGGGTTGGCACCCGAGGAGCCTGCCAGGCGCACGGTGGAGGTCGAAGCGTTCTGCTCGTGGTCGGCATGGAGGATGAAGATCCGGTCCATTGCCTTGGCCAGTACCGGGCTGATCGGTTTGATCTCGCACGGGGTGTTGAACATCATGTGCAGGAAGTTTTCCGCATACGACAGGTCGTTGCGGGGGTACATCATGGGTTGACCCATGGAGTACTTGTAAACCATCGCCGCCAGGGTCGGCATTTTCGCGACCAGGCGTACCGCGGAGATTTCGCGGTGCTGCGGGTTATTGATGTCCAGCGAGTCGTGATAGAACGCCGACAGCGCGCCAACCACGCCGCACATGACCGCCATTGGGTGCGCGTCGCGACGGAAGCCGTTGAAGAACGACTTCAGTTGCTCGTGAACCATGGTGTGGTTTTTCACGGTGCTGACAAACTGGGCCTTCTGCTCGGCGTTCGGCAGTTCGCCGTTCAGCAGCAGGTAGCAGGTTTCCAGGTAGTCGGATTGCTCGGCGAGCTGTTCGATAGGGTAGCCGCGATGCAGCAGGATGCCCTTGTCGCCATCAATATAGGTGATCTTCGACTCGCAGGATGCGGTCGCCATGAAACCGGGGTCGAAAGTGAAGTGACCCGTGGCCCCCAACCCTCTAACGTCGATAACATCGGGACCAACGGTGCCGGTTAAAATGGGCAGCTCGACGGGGGCTGCGCCCTCGATGACCAACTGCGCTTTTTTGTCAGCCATGTGGCCTCCTATTAATGCTTGAAATCATCAGACAGACCCCCCACGCAGGGCCCGCACCACTATAGTGAGATAAATTCGAATGTCAATTTGCCTAAAGCACGGTTGTAAAGGGCTCTGAGCGCTGTTTTTCCTCGAAATTGCTGCCCATTTACGCCTTTTGTCGGGTAAAGGCAATGAGCTATTTGGGCTAGGCCTTTTCGTTGTCATTAGTAGCCTAACTGTCTATACTCGGCACCCGACCGCCAGGGGCTTTGAAGCCTGTGTTGCTGGGGTCGTCACTCCCTGGGTGGTGGGTACCTGACCAGTACACTTACCAACAACTTTGCCCTGCTTGCTAGGGGCTCTTCAGTGTGAAAAAAGCCGTGAAAAGCCAACGACCTGTAAACCTCGACCTAAGGACCATCAAACTCCCTGTCACTGCTTACACGTCCATTCTTCACCGCATCTCCGGTGTCATCCTTTTCCTGGGCCTGGCCATCATGCTTTATGCATTGGGCAAATCCCTGGGTTCCGAGGAAGGCTTCGGTGAGGTGAAAGCGTGTTTGACCAGCCCGCTGGCCAAGCTTGTGATTTGGGGTCTTCTGTCCGCCTTGCTGTATCACTTGGTTGCCGGTGTGCGCCACTTGATCATGGATATGGGCATCGGTGAAACGCTGGAAGGCGGCAAACTGGGCTCGAAAATTGTCATCGCCGTCTCCGTGGTGGTGATTGTTCTGGCAGGAGTGTGGATATGGTAACCAACGTCACGAACCTCTCGCGTTCGGGCCTCTATGACTGGATGGCGCAGCGCGTTTCTGCGGTCGTTCTCGCGGCTTACTTCATTTTTCTGATTGGCTACCTGGTCGCGCACCCGGGAATGGACTACGCCCAGTGGCACGGTCTGTTCTCCAACAATGCGATGCGTATTTTCAGTCTGCTGGCACTGGTGGCTCTGGGCGCTCACGCCTGGGTCGGCATGTGGACCATCGCGACGGACTACCTGACGCCAATGGCGTTCGGCAAGTCGGCGACTGCAATACGTTTCCTGTTCCAGGCTGTATGCGGTGTTGCGATGTTCGCGTACTTCGTCTGGGGTGTGCAGATTCTCTGGGGTATCTGATTCATGGCTAACATTCCTACGATTTCTTTCGACGCCATCATCATTGGTGGTGGCGGTGCCGGCATGCGCGCTGCGCTGCAGCTGGCTCAAGGTGGTCACAAGACTGCTGTAATCACCAAGGTCTTCCCGACCCGTTCGCACACTGTATCGGCTCAGGGTGGTATCACCTGTGCAATCGCTTCGGCTGACCCGAACGACGATTGGCGCTGGCACATGTACGATACCGTCAAGGGTTCCGACTACATCGGTGACCAGGACGCTATCGAATACATGTGTCAGGAAGGCCCGGCTGCGGTCTTCGAACTGGATCACATGGGCCTGCCGTTCTCTCGTACTGAAACCGGTCGTATCTACCAGCGTCCGTTCGGTGGCCAGTCCAAGGACTTCGGTAAAGGTGGTCAGGCTGCACGTACCTGTGCTGCTTCCGACCGTACCGGTCACGCACTGCTGCATACCCTGTATCAGGGCAACCTGAAGGCAGGCACCACCTTCCTGAACGAGTGGTATGCCGTTGATCTGGTCAAGAACCAGGACGGCGCGTTCGTCGGTGTGATCGCGATCTGCATCGAAACCGGTGAAACCGTTTACATCCATGCCAAGGCTACCGTGCTGGCCACTGGTGGTGCGGGTCGTATCTACGCGTCGACCACCAACGCCCTGATCAATACCGGTGACGGCGTTGGTATGGCGCTGCGTGCCGGTGTGCCGGTGCAGGACATCGAAATGTGGCAGTTCCACCCGACCGGTATTGCCGGCGCTGGTGTACTGGTTACCGAAGGTTGCCGTGGTGAAGGTGGTTACCTCATCAACAAGCACGGCGAGCGTTTCATGGAGCGTTATGCGCCGAACGCCAAAGACCTTGCCGGTCGTGACGTTGTGGCCCGTTCCATGGTTAAAGAGATCATCGCCGGCAACGGCTGTGGTCCGAACGGCGACCACGTGATGCTCAAGCTCGACCACCTGGGTGAGGAAGTGCTGCACAGCCGCCTGCCAGGTATCTGTGAGCTGTCCAAGACCTTCGCCCACGTTGACCCAGTGGTTGCGCCGGTGCCGGTCGTTCCAACCTGCCACTACATGATGGGCGGCGTTGCCACCAACATTCATGGCCAGGCCATCACCATGAACGCTGCCGGTGTAGACACCATTATCCCGGGCCTGTTCGCGGTCGGTGAAGTGGCGTGCGTATCGGTTCACGGTGCAAACCGTCTGGGCGGTAACTCGCTGCTTGACCTGGTGGTATTCGGTCGCGCTGCTGGCCTGCACCTGGAAAAAGCCCTGGGCGAGGGTATCGAATACCGTAGCGCCAGCGATACCGACATCGACGTCGCGCTGAACCGTCTGCGCAAGCTCAATGAGCGCAACACCGGTGAAGACGTTGCTACCCTGCGTCGCGAGCTGCAAAGCTGCATGCAGAACTATTTCGGTGTATTCCGTACTGGCGAATACATGCAGAAAGGTATCAAGCAGTTGGCTGATCTGCGTGAGCGTATCGCTAACGTCAAGATCAACGACAAGTCCCAGGCCTTCAACACCGCGCGTATCGAAGCGCTGGAGCTGCAGAACCTGCTGGAAGTTGCCGAAGCGACCGCTATCGCTGCTGAAACTCGTAAAGAGTCTCGCGGTGCTCATGCCCGTGAAGACTTCGAAGATCGCGACGACGAAAACTGGCTGTGCCACACCCTGTACTTCCCGGGTGAGAAAAGTGTCAAGAAGCGTGCAGTCAACTTCGCGCCGAAAACCGTGCCTGCTTTCGAGCCTAAAGTCCGGACTTACTAAGGGTGGCCGCCATGTTGCAAGTCGAAGTTTATCGTTACAACCCTGATACCGACTCTGCGCCTAAAACTCAGGTGTTCCAGGTCGATACCGGTGGCAAGGATCTGATGGTGCTGGACGTATTGGCACTGATCAAGGAACAGGACGAAGGTTTCTCGTATCGTCGCTCCTGCCGCGAGGGCGTTTGCGGCTCCGACGGCATGAACATCAACGGCAAGAACGGCCTGGCGTGCATTACGCCGCTGTCGTCGGTGGTCAAGGGCAACAAGCTGGTGATTCGCCCGCTGCCTGGCCTGCCAGTCATTCGTGACCTGGTCGTCGATATGAGCATCTTCTACAAGCAGTACGAGAAGGTGAAGCCTTACCTGCAGAACGACACGCCGGCTCCGGCCATCGAGCGTCTGCAGTCGCCAGAAGAGCGTGAGAAGCTGGACGGTCTGTACGAGTGCATCCTGTGCGCTTGCTGCTCGACTTCCTGCCCTTCGTTCTGGTGGAACCCAGACAAGTTCCTCGGTCCAGCTGCACTGCTGCAAGCCTATCGTTTCCTGGCTGACAGCCGTGACACCAAGACCCAAGAGCGCCTGGCGTCCCTGGATGACCCGTTCAGCGTGTTCCGTTGCCGTGGAATCATGAACTGCGTAAACGTTTGCCCGAAAGGTCTGAACCCGACCAAGGCAATCGGTCACGTACGTAACATGCTGCTGCAAAGCGGTACCTGATTTTAAAATGTTGTACCCGTAGTACGCCGAGGTGCGGGCCATTGCCCGCACCAAGGTGAAACCCGAGCGAAGGCCCAAAAAGCCCTAGCTTTTACCTATGAAGATATGAGACCAGCAGGGGCTTCCGGGCTGGTACCCGGAAAATCTGTAGGATCCTCGGTGGCTTGGTTCGGTCGCTGTACTCGGACTTTTCCAGGCTTTCTGTGGCTCTTGCCGATCTGTCCCCTAACCGAGGGTGACCAAGCATGCAAGAAAGCGTGATGCAGCGCATGTGGGATAGCGCCCACCTTTCAGGTGGTAACGCTGCATATGTGGAAGAGCTCTACGAACTCTACCTGCACGACCCTAACGCTGTGCCAGAAGAGTGGCGCACTTACTTTCAGAAGTTGCCCGCCGAAGGCAGCACTGCTACCGATGTATCGCACTCTACAATCCGCGACCATTTCGTTCTGCTGGCAAAGAACCAGCGCCGCGCTCAACCGGTTTCTGCCGGCAGCGTGAGCAGCGAGCACGAGAAGAAGCAGGTTGAAGTACTGCGACTGATCCAAGCCTACCGTATGCGCGGCCACCAAGCTGCCAAGCTCGACCCCCTGGGGTTGTGGCAGCGCCCTGCGCCTGTAGACTTGTCGATCAATCATTACGGCTTGACCAATGCCGATCTTGATACGACTTTCCGTGCCGGCGACCTGTTTATCGGCAAAGAGGAAGCGAGCCTACGCGAAATCTTCGACGCTTTGCAGCAGACATATTGCCGCACCATTGGCGCCGAGTTCACTCACATCGTCGACTCCGAGCAGCGCAGCTGGTTCCAGCAGCGTCTGGAGAGCGTACGTGGTCGCCCAGCTTTTTCTGCAGACGTTCAGAGCCACCTGCTCGAGCGCGTCACTGCAGCTGAAGGTCTGGAAAAATACCTGGGCACCAAGTACCCAGGCACCAAGCGTTTCGGCCTGGAAGGCGGCGAGAGCCTGATTCCGATGCTGGACGAGCTGATCCAGCGCTCCGGTTCCTATGGCACCAAGGAAGTCGTGATCGGCATGGCCCACCGTGGCCGCTTGAACGTTCTGGTCAACACCTTCGGTAAAAACCCGCGCGACCTGTTCGACGAGTTCGAAGGCAAGAAGAAGGTCGAACTGGGTTCCGGTGACGTGAAGTATCACCAGGGCTTCTCCTCCAACGTAATGACCGCCGGCGGTGAAGTTCACCTGGCCATGGCGTTCAACCCATCCCACCTGGAAATCGTCTCGCCAGTAGTGGAAGGTTCGGTACGCGCCCGTCAGGATCGCCGTAACGACAGCGTTGGTGACAAGGTTCTGCCAATTTCCATCCACGGTGACGCGGCATTCGCCGGTCAGGGCGTGGTCATGGAAACCTTCCAGATGTCGCAGACCCGCGGTTTCAAAACCGGCGGTACTGTTCACATCGTGATCAACAACCAAGTTGGTTTCACCATCAGCAACCCGCTGGACTCGCGTTCCACCGAGTACTGCACCGACGTCGCCAAGATGATTCAGGCGCCGATTCTGCACGTTAACGGTGACGATCCGGAAGCGGTCCTGTTCGTGACTCAGCTGGCTGTCGACTACCGTATGCAGTTCAAGCGTGACGTGGTCATCGACCTGGTCTGCTACCGCCGCCGTGGTCACAACGAAGCTGACGAACCAAACGGCACTCAGCCGCTGATGTACCAGCAGATCGCCAAGCAACGCACGACGCGCGAACTGTATGCCGAGAGCCTGATTCAGGCCGGTCGTCTGGACGTCGAGCGCGTACAGGCCAAGGTTGACGAGTACCGCAATGCGCTGGATAACGGCCTGCATGTGGTCAAGAGCCTGGTCAAAGAGCCGAACAAGGAACTGTTCGTTGACTGGCGTCCGTACCTGGGCCATGCCTGGACTGCGCGTCACGACACTCGCTTTGACTTGAAGACCCTGCAGGAGCTGTCGGCCAAGTTGCTGGACCTGCCGGAAGGCTTTGTGGTTCAGCGTCAGGTTTCGAAGATCTACGAAGACCGTCAGAAGATGCAGGCCGGTGGCTTGCCAATCAACTGGGGCTACGCCGAAACCATGGCCTACGCGACCTTGCTGTTCGAAGGTCACCCAGTGCGTATCACTGGTCAGGACGTTGGTCGCGGCACCTTCTCGCACCGCCATGCGGCGCTGCACAACCAGAAGGACGCCAGCACCTATCTGCCACTGCAGAACCTGTATGCCGGTCAGCCGAAGTTTGACCTGTACGACTCCTTCCTCTCGGAAGAAGCGGTACTGGCCTTCGAATACGGTTACTCGACCACCACGCCTAACGCGCTGGTGATCTGGGAAGCCCAGTTCGGTGACTTCGCCAACGGTGCCCAGGTCGTTGTCGACCAGTTCATCACCAGCGGTGAGCACAAGTGGGGCCGTCTGTGCGGTCTGACCATGCTGCTGCCTCACGGTTATGAAGGGCAGGGGCCTGAGCACTCCTCGGCACGTCTGGAGCGTTACCTGCAGCTGTGCGCCGAGCACAACGTTCAGGTTTGCGTACCGACCACCCCGGCTCAGATCTACCACCTGCTGCGTCGCCAGGTCATTCGTCCGCTGCGTAAGCCGCTGATCGTCCTGACGCCGAAGTCGCTGCTGCGCCACAAACTGGCCATCTCGACGCTGGAAGAACTGGCCGAAGGCTCGTTCCAGACTGTAATCCCGGAAATCGATACCCTCGATCCGAAAAAGGTTACCCGCCTGGTTCTGTGCAGCGGCAAGGTCTACTACGATCTGCTGGAAAAACGTCGTGCCGAAGGTCGTGAAGACATCGCCATCGTGCGTATCGAGCAACTGTATCCGTTCCCTGAGGACGATCTGGTCGAAATCCTCGCGCCTTACACCAACCTGAAGGATGTGGTGTGGTGCCAGGAGGAGCCGATGAACCAGGGCGCTTGGTACAGCAGCCAGCACCACATGCGTCGCATCCTGACCCGTCACAACAAGGACCTGGTCCTTGAGTACGCTGGTCGTGACGCATCGGCAGCACCTGCCTGTGGTTACGCTTCGATGCACGCCGAGCAGCAGGAAAAACTGCTGCAAGATGCTTTCACTGTTTAATGCCACCGCGCACAAGAAACCGAATTTAAGGAACAATTGATAATGGCTATCGAGATCAAAGCCCCTACTTTCCCGGAATCGGTTGCCGATGGCACCGTAGCCACCTGGCACAAGAAACCGGGCGACGCCGTCAAGCGTGACGAGTTGATCGTTGACATCGAGACCGACAAGGTCGTTCTGGAAGTGCTGGCCACTGCCGACGGCGTGCTGGGCGCGATCGTCAAGAACGAAGGCGACACCGTTCTGTCCGACGAAGTACTGGGTTCCATCACTGAAGGTGCTGCTGCCGCTGCTGCTCCGGCCGCTGCTGCCGCGCCTGCCCAGGCCGCTGCTGCTGTTGAAGCCGGTGAAGAAGACCCGATTGCTGCGCCTGCCGCACGCAAGCTGGCCGAAGAAAACGGCATCGACCTGGCCAGCGTTGCTGGTACTGGCAAAGGTGGTCGCGTTACCAAGGAAGACGTTGTTGCTGCCGTTGCTGCCAAGAAAGCCGCTCCGGCCGCTGCTCCAGCTGCCAAGGCTGCTGCCCCAGCCGCTGCCGTACCGGTCATGGCCACTGGTGACCGCACCGAGAAGCGCGTACCGATGACCCGCCTGCGTGCCAAGGTTGCCGAGCGTCTGGTTGAAGCTCAGTCCAACATGGCGATGCTGACCACCTTCAACGAAGTCGACATGACCGAAGTCATGGCACTGCGTTCGAAGTACAAGGACCTGTTCGAGAAGTCCCACAACGGCGTTCGCCTGGGCTTCATGTCGTTCTTCGTCAAGGCTGCTACCGAAGCGCTGAAGCGTTTCCCTGCGGTCAACGCCTCGATCGACGGTAGCGATATCGTTTACCACGGCTACGCCGACATCGGTGTTGCCGTTTCCAGCGACCGTGGTCTGGTGGTACCGGTTCTGCGTAACGCCGAACTGATGAGCCTGGCTGAAATCGAAGGCGGCATCGCCACGTTCGGCAAGAAAGCCCGTGACGGTAAGCTGTCGATCGAAGAAATGACCGGCGGTACCTTCACGATCACCAACGGTGGTACATTCGGTTCGATGATGTCGACCCCGATCGTTAACCCGCCACAGGCGGCGATTCTGGGCATGCACAACATCATTCAGCGCCCAATGGCAATCAACGGTCAGGTCGTGATCCGTCCGATGATGTACCTGGCGCTGTCCTACGATCACCGTTTGATCGACGGTAAAGAAGCCGTGACCTTCCTGGTGACTATCAAGAACCTGCTGGAAGATCCGGCTCGTCTGCTGCTCGATATCTAAAAACAGCTGCACGTTGCAAGGGGCCAGCTTCCTTACGGAAGCGGGCCTTCTTGCAGCCTGAAGCTTGTGGCTTGTAGCTAAAAGGAATCCTTTATGACCCAGAAATTCGACGTAGTAGTTATCGGTGCGGGCCCTGGCGGCTATGTAGCCGCCATCAAGGCCGCACAACTTGGTCTGAAGACTGCCTGTATCGAGAAGTACACCGACGGCGAAGGCAAGCTGGCCCTGGGCGGTACCTGCCTCAACGTTGGCTGCATTCCTTCCAAGGCGCTGCTGGACAGCTCCTGGAAATACCACGAAGCCAAGGACGCATTCGGCGTTCACGGTATCACCACTGGTGAAGTGAAGATGGACGTTCCTGCGATGGTTGGCCGCAAGGCGAACATCGTCAAGAACCTGACCGGCGGCGTTGCTACCCTGTTCAAGGCTAACGGCGTTACTTCGATCCAGGGCCACGGCAAACTGCTGGCTGGCAAGAAAGTCGAAGTCACCAAGGCTGACGGCACCGTTGAAGTCATCGAAGCCGAGAACGTGATCCTGGCTTCCGGCTCGCGTCCGATCGACATTCCACCGGCTCCGGTTGATCAGAAAGTCATCGTCGACTCCACTGGCGCCCTGGAATTCCAGGCAGTGCCTAAGCGTCTGGGTGTTATCGGTGCTGGCGTTATCGGTCTGGAACTGGGCTCTGTCTGGTCGCGTCTGGGCGCTCAGGTTACCGTTCTGGAAGCGCTGGACACCTTCCTGATGGCTGCTGACACCGCCGTCTCCAAGGAAGCCCTGAAGACCCTGACCAAGCAAGGTCTGGACGTCAAGCTGGGTGCGCGTGTGACTGGCTCCAAGGTCAACGGCGAAGAAGTCGAAGTGACCTACACCGACGCCAACGGCGAACAGAAAATCACCTTCGACAAGCTGATCGTTGCGGTCGGCCGTCGTCCAGTGACCACTGACCTGCTGGCAGCTGACAGCGGCGTGACCATCGACGAGCGTGGTTTCATCTTCGTCGACGACTACTGCGCTACCAGCGTACCGGGCGTCTACGCCATTGGTGACGTGGTTCGCGGCATGATGCTGGCGCACAAGGCGTCGGAAGAGGGCATCATGGTTGTCGAGCGCATCAAGGGTCACAAGGCCCAGATGAACTATGACCTGATCCCTTCGGTTATCTACACCCACCCGGAAATCGCGTGGGTCGGCAAGACCGAACAAGCCTTGAAGGCTGAAGGCGTTGAGGTTAACGTGGGCACCTTCCCGTTCGCGGCCAGTGGTCGTGCGATGGCTGCCAACGATACCGGTGGTTTCGTCAAGGTTATTGCCGACGCCAAGACCGATCGCGTACTGGGTGTACATGTGATTGGCCCAAGCGCCGCCGAACTGGTGCAGCAGGGTGCAATCGCGATGGAATTCGGCACCAGCGCCGAAGACCTGGGCATGATGGTTTTCTCCCATCCGACCCTGTCCGAAGCGCTGCATGAAGCCGCGCTGGCTGTGAATGGCGGTGCCATTCACGTAGCGAACCGTAAAAAGCGTTAAATAATAAGAAACCACGGCGGACGGCCCGTCGTGAGTCTTGCTTGCATGACTCACCGCGGAAAGTTCGCCGGACTCGAGTCTGGTGAGGCAACTTTCCAGGCAAGCAGTCACAGGTGGCGCGGCACCCGAAAGGGCGCAGCGCCGAAGCGCAGTACCTAACGAAGACGGTAAAAAGAATGAATCTTCACGAGTATCAGGGTAAGCAGCTGTTCGCTGAATACGGCCTGCCAGTTTCCAAGGGTTTCGCAGTCGATACCCCTGAAGCTGCAGCAGAAGCTTGCGAAAAGATCGGCGGTACCGAATGGGTTGTAAAAGCCCAGGTTCACGCTGGCGGTCGCGGTAAAGCGGGTGGCGTTAAGCTGGTTCGCAGCAAAGAAGACGCAAAAGCGTTCGCTGCACAATGGTTGGGCAAGCGTCTGGTGACCTACCAGACTGACGCCAACGGTCAACCAGTCACCAAGATCCTGGTCGAATCCTGCACTGACATCGCCAAGGAACTGTACCTGGGCGCTGTAGTCGATCGTTCGAGCCGTCGCATCGTGTTCATGGCGTCCACCGAAGGTGGCGTGGACATCGAGAAAATTGCTCACGATACCCCTGAAAAAATCCTCAAGGCTACTATCGATCCACTGGTTGGCGCTCAGCCATTCCAGGGTCGTGAACTGGCGTTCCAGCTGGGTCTGGAAGGCAAGCAGGTTGCTCAGTTCGCCAAGATTTTCACCGGTCTGGCCAAGCTGTTCAAAGACCATGACCTGGCACTGCTGGAAGTGAACCCGCTGGTGATCAAGGCCGACGGCGATCTGCATTGCCTCGATGCCAAGATCAACATCGACGCCAACGCCATGTACCGTCAGCCTAAGCTGAAGACCTTCCACGACCCGTCGCAAGACGACGCGCGTGAAGCCCATGCTGCCCAGTTCGAACTGAACTACGTGGCACTGGAAGGTAACATCGGCTGCATGGTCAACGGTGCTGGCCTGGCCATGGGTACCATGGACATCGTCAACCTGCACGGCGGCAAGCCAGCCAACTTCCTCGACGTAGGTGGCGGCGCAACCAAAGAGCGCGTAACCGAAGCGTTCAAGATCATCCTGTCCGACAGCAATGTCGCTGCAGTATTGGTCAACATCTTCGGCGGTATCGTTCGTTGCGACATGATTGCCGAAGGCATCATCGGCGCAGTGAAAGAAGTCGGCGTCAAAGTGCCGGTCGTTGTTCGTCTGGAAGGCAACAACGCCGAACTGGGCGCTAAAGTACTGGCAGAAAGCGGTTTGAACATCATCGCGGCAACCAGCCTGACCGACGCTGCTCAACAAGTTGTCAAAGCTGCGGAGGGCAAGTAATGAGCGTCCTGATCAATAAAGATACCAAAGTCATCTGCCAGGGCTTCACTGGCTCGCAGGGTACTTTCCACTCCGAACAAGCCATCGCCTACGGCACCAAGATGGTCGGCGGTGTGACCCCAGGCAAGGGTGGTACTACCCACCTGAACCTGCCGGTGTTCAACACCGTCAAGGAAGCCGTTGCTGCCACTGGCGCCGACGCTTCGGTCATCTACGTTCCAGCGCCTTTCTGCAAGGACTCGATCCTGGAAGCGGCGTTCGGCGGTATCAAGCTGATCGTCTGCATCACCGAAGGCATTCCAACCCTGGACATGCTGGACGCGAAGGTCAAGTGTGACGAGCTGGGTGTTACCCTGATCGGCCCTAACTGCCCAGGCGTTATCACACCGGGCGAGTGCAAGATCGGCATCATGCCAGGTCACATTCACTTGCCAGGCAAAGTCGGTATCGTTTCCCGTTCCGGCACCCTGACCTATGAAGCCGTCAAGCAGACTACTGACGCCGGTTTCGGTCAGTCCACCTGCGTTGGTATCGGTGGTGACCCGATCCCAGGCTCCAACTTCATCGACATCCTGAAACTGTTCCAGGAAGACCCGAAGACCGAAGCGATCGTCATGATCGGTGAGATCGGCGGTTCCGCTGAAGAAGAAGCTGCTGCCTACATCAAGGCTCACGTGACCAAGCCAGTGGTTTCCTACATTGCTGGTGTGACTGCTCCTCCGGGCAAGCGCATGGGCCATGCTGGTGCAATCATCTCCGGCGGTAAAGGCACTGCAGACGAGAAATTCGCTGCCCTGCAAGACGCTGGCGTGAAAACTGTCCGTTCGTTGGCGGACATCGGCAAGGCCCTGGCCGAACTGACCGGTTGGGCTGTCAAGTAAGCTTCGGCTGACTGACTGCTTCAACCACAAAGGCCACCTTCGGGTGGCCTTTGTGCGTTCTGGGTGATGCGCTAGCGGCGGGGGGTATCAATCCCGGCATTTCCAGACGACCTGCACATTCGCACATCGGACAGGCGCCCCTGCAGCCGTGCGTTTCCGGCGTAAATTCGTTAACCTATGCACTCATTTTGTGCCCGCTCCTCAAAAGGGAACGACACGCTAAACGGGTCTGGCTAATCCGGTCAGACAGCATTTCCCTCACCCAAGGGGAAATCCCTCTCTAAATCCCGATTTCAGTAGTGTGGTATTTCCTTAATGAAAGTGTTGAAAGGCCAGGACATCCTGGCGCTTGGCTTTATGACGTTCGCGTTGTTCGTCGGAGCTGGCAATATTATTTTCCCGCCTATCGTTGGTTTGCAGTCCGGCCCTCATGTCTGGATGGCAGCGCTGGGTTTCCTGGTTACCGCGGTTGGTTTGCCGGTGATCACCGTGGTTGCACTGGCCAAGGTTGGCGGCGGTATGGACGCCCTGAGCAGCCCGATCGGCAAGGTCGCAGGTGGTCTGTTGGCGGCGGTCTGCTACCTGGCTGTTGGCCCGCTGTTCGCGACCCCGCGTACGGCTACCGTATCGTTTGAAGTGGGTATCGCGCCATTGGTGGGTGAAAACCCGGTTGCGCTGTTCCTGTATAGCCTGGTGTATTTCCTGGTCGTGCTGGCTGTGTCGATGTACCCCGGCAAATTGCTGGACACCGTAGGCCGCTTTCTTGCGCCGCTGAAGATTATCGCCCTGGCAGCGCTTGGCATCGCGGCATTCATGCTGCCTGCCGGCACGATTGGCGAGGCTCAACCCGCTTATGTGGCCGCACCGTTTTCCCAGGGTTTCATCAATGGTTACCTGACCATGGATACCCTGGGTGCGTTGGTGTTCGGTATCGTCATCGTCAACGCCATCCGCTCGCGGGGTGTCGAGTCGCCGCAGCTGATTACCCGTTACGCCATTATCGCCGGCCTGATTGCCGGCGTTGGCCTGGCGCTGGTGTATGTCAGCCTGTTCCGTCTTGGCGCAGGCAGCCACGACATCGCCATGGGGGCCACCAACGGCGCCGCCGTACTGCATGCCTATGTGCAGCATACGTTCGGCTCGCTCGGTAGCACGTTCCTGGCCGTTTTGATTGCGCTGGCCTGTCTGGTGACTGCGGTTGGCCTGACGTGCGCATGTGCTGAGTACTTCAGCCAGGTGCTGCCTCTGTCCTATCGTACCCTGGTGGTCATTCTGGCAGTGTTCTCGCTGGTGGTGTCGAACCTGGGGCTGACCAAGTTGATCCTGTTCTCGATTCCGTTGCTGACGGCCATCTACCCGCCGTGCATCGTGCTGGTCGGCCTGAGCTTCTGCAAAGAGCTGTGGCATTCGTCGGCGCGTATTCTGGCACCTGTGATGCTGGTCTCGCTGCTGTTTGGCCTGGTCGATGCCATCAAGGGCACGTCGCTGGCAAGCTGGTTGCCTGAGTCACTGGCGAACCTGCCGCTGAGCGAGCAGGGTCTGGCCTGGTTGGTACCGAGTGTGGCGACCCTGGTCGTGGCGGTGGTCTTTGACCGCCTGCTCGGCAAGCCGCGCGAAGCCCTGGCCTGAGCCGATAGCGTTCGCCCAAGGTTGACGCCGGCCACAAGCCATCGTGCGTCAGCTTAGGCAGATGCCCAACCCCACATCCGATAAAGATGTGGGGTTTTTCGTTTACGGGGTGTGACGTGTCTTTTTTTGTGATAAAGCGTCGAAAGGCCATCGACGCACTTTACTGTGCGCGAAACCTCTTGATCAGGACCGTCCATGAGCTTCATTCAAAGCAATCTGATTAATCTGCTGGCTGTTTGCTGGTTCGTTGTCTGCTGGGGTGGCTACACCCGTTATGCCACCTGGAAAGGCCGTGACAC
Organism: Pseudomonas sp. AL 58; assembly: GCF_036348395.1. Taxonomy (NCBI): domain Bacteria; kingdom Pseudomonadati; phylum Pseudomonadota; class Gammaproteobacteria; order Pseudomonadales; family Pseudomonadaceae; genus Pseudomonas; species Pseudomonas sp. AL 58. Next base: position 98,254 of record NZ_JAZBQR010000016.1, on the reverse strand, counting down.
GGCGTGCCTGGCCAGTGTTCTGCACCTGTACCGCGAAGATTGGATGCGCCGCATGTTGTTGCGCGACAACCGGATTGCCGATGCCAGTGTGATCGGTAACCTGGAGCGTAACGCCTCGTTTTTCGCTTCCAGTACGCTGATTATCCTCGCTGGCATCCTGACGGTGCTCGGTGCATCGGACCGGGCGCTGTCGTTGCTGGCTGATTTGCCGTTGGTGCAGCAAGCGTCGCAGAGCATGTCCGAGATCAAGTTGCTGTGCCTGGCAATGGTCTTTATCTATGCCTTCTTTACCTTCAGTTGGTGCATGCGCCAGTACAACTTTGCGGCCGTATTGGTGGGGTCTGCGCCGATGATTGGCGAGCGCCATGTCAGTGAGCAGGAACGTAAAGCGTTTGCCTCGCGTGCGGCACGGGTTGTTTCCCTGGCGGCCAACCAGTTCAACTTCGGGTTGCGCTCTTACTACTTTGGCCTGGCCTTACTCAGTTGGTTCATCAACCCCTGGTTATTCATGGCGACGAGTGCAGGTGTTGTGTTGGTACTTTACCGTCGGGAATTCCATTCCGATGTGCTCGAAGTTATGGTGTTTACCCCGACAGAAGCACCCATGCCTGAGGTCAATAAGGAACCTCTGGTTTGAACCGCTAGTGTGTTGTGCATTGTTATTGATGTTCAGGTCGACGTTACATGGGTTTTGACAGGCACAGGTTTTGAAAGGCATAAAAAAACCCGACAGTGTCGGGTTTTTTTTGCCGGGCGGCTGCTTAGTTAGCAGGCTTGGCTGGCGTTGCTTCTGGTGCTGGGGCAGCAGGCGCAGCAGCTTCAGCTTGGTCTTTGGCAGCTTCGACGGTTTCTTTAGCAGCATCGACAGTTTCTTTCGCCGCTTCGTTCACTTTATTCTGAGCTTCTTCGACTTTCTGTGCAGCTTGCTCAGCAGTCTTAGGTGCTTCTGGTGCTTTGGTTTCTGCAGCTTTGTCACAAGCAGCCAGACCCAGGGTAGCGGCCAGCATCAGGGCATAAGCAAAAGGTTTACGCATGGGGTGTTTCTCCTGGTGGAATACAGTTACTTGAACCCTTTGAGTTCAAGGCTGAGGAATAAGTTCCGCATACGATACAGATATATAACTGTTGGATCCATATAGACTTTTTTCTAGGCTTGTGCATCGGCGCAGATAACGACGGGGCTGAAGAAGATGAGTGAGACACCATTAATGGCGCAGGCTCAGCGCTTTCTTTCTGCACTGCGTCATTGTCAGTTACTGGACATGCGTGTCGAGCGTGCCGATGCTGACGGTATGACACTGGTTCTGCCCTACGCACAGAAAATTGTCGGTAATCCACAGACCGGTGCGATTCATGGCGGCGCCTTGACCACCCTGATGGATACCACCTGCGGCATGGCCACGCTGTGCGTGTTGCCGGTGTTCGAGGTGTGCCCGACCCTTGATCTGCGTATTGACTACATGCATCCCTCGGAAGCGGGGAAGGATATCTACGGCTACGCACAGTGCTATCGCGTCACCCGGGACGTGATCTTCACCCGAGGCATGGCGTACCAGGATGATCCGCAGCGACCGATTGCGCAGGTGGTGGGTACCTTTATGCGCTTGGGTAAAGGCGTCAAGGGCGGGCAGGGGTTCGCCAGTCAACTCAAGGACGGTCTACTGTGATTCCGCGTGAGGTTCATCAGCAACTGCGCGCGGCCCATGCCGAGGGCAACTATGCGCCACTTCTGGATCTGATCCCCTATGCTGCGTTGATCGGTATCGAGTGCAGCCGTCAGGGCGAAGACCTGTTGTTCCGTCTGCCTGCCAACCCCGACAACATCGGCAATCCCTTGTTGCCCGCCATTCATGGGGGCGTGATTGCCGGGTTCATGGAGCTATCGGCCGCCCTCTATCTGCTGATTTTCAGTGAAAGCGCGGCCATACCCAAAATCATCGACTTCTCGGTCGACTACCTCCGGGCCGGGTACTTCCGTGATACCTATGCCCAGTGTCAGCTCTGGCGTCAGGGGCGACGAGTGACCAATGTCGCGATTACCGCCTGGCAGGGCAGTCAGGCCGAACCCATCGCCACTGCTCGCGCGCATTTCAAGATCGAAGAATTATTGCCGCCCTTGAAATAGTGCGCAGTGCCCCCATCTGTTGTTCATCCCGCTGCAACGGCTAGGTGAGCGTGCCTATCGCACTTGCCTGGTCAGTGGCCACTGTCAATAGATTGGAGTTTTGAAGACCATGAGTGTGGAAACTCAAAAAGAAACCCTGGGCTTCCAGACCGAGGTGAAGCAGCTGTTGCACCTCATGATCCATTCGCTGTATTCGAACAAGGAAATTTTCCTTCGCGAATTGATTTCCAACGCCTCCGATGCAGTGGACAAGCTACGTTTCGAAGCCCTGTCCAAGCCTGAGCTGCTTGAAGGCGGCGCCGAGCTGAAAATCCGTGTGAGCTTCGACAAGGAAGCAGGTACCGTTACCCTAGAGGACAACGGTATTGGCATGAGCCGCGAGGATGTGATCACGCACCTGGGCACCATTGCCAAGTCTGGCACCGCCGATTTCATGAAAAACCTCACCGGTGACCAGAAGAAAGATTCGCACCTGATCGGTCAGTTCGGTGTGGGCTTCTACTCCGCATTCATCGTCGCCGACAAGGTTGATGTGTTCAGCCGTCGTGCCGGTCTGTCCGCTGCCGAGGGTGTTCACTGGTCCTCCAAAGGTGAAGGCGAATTCGAAGTCGCCACTGTCGAAAAGGCCGAGCGTGGTACCCGTATCGTCCTGCACCTGAAAAAGGACGAGACCGAGTTCGCCGATGGCTGGCGCCTGCGCAACGTCATCAAGAAGTACTCCGACCATATCCCCTTGCCGATCGAGCTGCCCAAGCAGGTCGAGGTTGCCGAAGGTGAGGAGAAGCCGGCCGAAGCATGGGAAACCGTCAACCGCGCCAGCGCCCTGTGGACCCGTCCGCGTACTGAAATCAAGGACGAGGAGTACCAGGAGTTCTACAAGCACATCGGTCACGACTTTGAAAACCCGCTGGCCTGGAGCCACAACAAGGTCGAGGGCAAGCTTGAGTACAATTCGCTGCTGTACGTACCGGCCCGTGCGCCGTTCGATCTGTACCAGCGTGAAGCACCGCGTGGCCTGAAGCTGTATGTGCAGCGTGTGTTCATCATGGACCAGGCGGAGTCGTTCCTGCCGTTGTACCTGCGCTTCATCAAGGGCGTGGTCGATTCCAATGACCTGTCGCTGAACGTGTCGCGTGAAATCCTGCAGAAAGACCCGATCATCGACTCGATGAAGTCGGCATTGACCAAGCGCGTTCTGGATATGCTGGAGAAGCTGGCGAAGAACGAGCCTGAGCAGTACAAAGGCTTCTGGAAGAATTTCGGTCAGGTCATGAAAGAAGGCCCGGCTGAAGACTTCGCCAACAAGGAAAAAATCGCCGGTCTCCTGCGTTTCGCTTCCACCCAGGACGACAGTGGCGAGCAAAGCGTTTCCCTGGCCGACTACCTGGCACGCGCCAAGGAAGGTCAGGACAAGATTTACTTCCTCACCGGTGAGTCGTACGCGCAGGTCAAGAACAGCCCGCACCTGGAGGTCTTCCGCAAGAAAGGCATCGAAGTGCTGCTGCTGACCGATCGTATTGACGAGTGGCTGATGAGCTACCTCAGTGATTTCGACGGCAAGCAGTTTGTCGATGTTGCGCGCGGTGACCTGGATCTGGGCAAGCTGGACTCCGAAGAGGACAAGAAGGCTCAGGAAGAAATCGCCAAGGAAAAAGAAGGCCTGGTCGAGCGCCTGAAAGGTGCGCTGGGCGATGCTGTCAGCGAAGTACGGGTTTCCCATCGTTTGACCGACTCGCCAGCCATCCTGGCTATCGGTGAGCAGGACCTGGGCCTGCAGATGCGTCAGATCCTCGAGGCCAGTGGTCAGAAGGTTCCGGACTCCAAGCCGATCTTCGAGTTCAACCCTAGCCATCCGCTGATCGAAAAACTGGACAACGAGCAGAGCGAAGACCGTTTCGCCGACTTCTCGCATATCCTCTTCGATCAGGCTGCACTGGCCGCGGGTGATAGCTTGAAGGACCCGGCGGCGTATGTACGCCGTTTGAACAAGCTGTTGGTTGAGCTGTCGGCTTAATCCGATGTAAGAGAAAACCCGCTTCGGCGGGTTTTTTCATGGGCGTCCTATGCAATTTCGGAGGTCGTGATGAACGCAGTCGTTATCGAATCGCTGGTGTATCAGCTTGATGGCAAACCCTATGAGAGCCGTTTGCTGTACGCGCCAGGTAGTGGCGCACAACCGGGGTTGATAATGGCCCCGAACTGGATGGGTGTCGGGGCTGGCGCTGAAGCTATTGCCCGTGCAGTTGCGGCGCGCGGTTATGTGGTGTTGATTGCTGACCTGTACGGGCAGGCGGTACGCCCCGGCAATGCCGAGCAGGCCGGTGCGGCGATGATGCCGCTGAAGAATGACCGGCTCGAACTGCGCAAGCGTATGCAGGCGGCGCTGGCGCAGTTGCGTGAACAGACGCGCGCTGCGCTGCTGCCTGGGCAGTTGGCGGCGTTCGGCTTTTGTTTCGGCGGTTGCTGTGCGTTGGAATTGGCCCGTGATGGCGCTCCACTGAAGGCGGCGATTTCCTTCCATGGCACACTGGACACTCCGCGCCCGGCTGATGCAGCCAACATCAAGGGCGCGGTGCTGGTCTTGCATGGCGCGGACGATCCGTTGGTGCCCAGGGAGCAGTTGCCGGCATTCGAGGCTGAAATGAATGCGGCAAAGGTCGACTGGCAGTTGCTCAGCTATGGTGGAGCGGTGCACTCGTTCACCGATCCGGCAGCGAATACCCCAGGCATGATGATGTATGACGCCAGGACCGCCACGCGGGCGTTCCAGGCCATGCATAACCTGCTCGACGAGGTGTTCCAGGCGTAAGCGCTGGAAATGCGCCAGGCAACAGTCTGCTGCTTGGCGCGCGCTTTACGGCAGCGCAATGCGCTCGTGCTCTCCGGGTACGGTCGGCCAGTCGCCGGCTGCCCAGCGTGCTCGGGCCTGCTCGATCAGCGCCGGGTCGCTGGCAACGAAGTTCCAGTTCATCCGTCTCGGCCCATCCAGCGGTGCGCCGCCAATCAGCACCAGATGGCATTCGCCTTCGGCGCACAGCGTCATTTCCTCGCCTTCCGGCAGAACCAGCAGGCTGCAGGGCTCTATCGGTTCGCCATTCAGGCTCGCTTCGCCTTCAAGCAGGTATACCGCACGTTGCTCATGTTCCGTCGGGAGAAACAGTGTGGTCGCCGCCTGCATGCGCACATCGGCATAGAGGGTGGGCGAGAGCACCGGAACCGGAGACTCCAGGCAAAAGCCTTTGCCGGCGATCAGGCGGATGCTGACCCCCAGGGTGTCATGCGTTGGCAGGCTGGCGGCGGTGTAGTGGCTGTAATGCGCTGGGCCCTGTTCGGCATGTTTCGGTGAGGCCAGCCAGACTTGCAGGCCGTGCAGGCGTGAGCCGCTGGCGAGCAGGTCCGCAGGCGTACGCTCGATATGGGCTACGGCGCTGCCTGCCGTCATCCAGCTGACCTCGCCAGGTTTGACCCGTTGCTCTGAGCCAAGGCTGTCCTTGTGCAGGATCTCGCCTTCAAACAGGTATGTGAGGGTGGACAGGCCGATGTGCGGGTGTTGGCGGATGTTCATGCCGCTGCCAGGGGCGTAGTCGGTCTTGAGCATATGGTCGAAAAACACGAACGGCCCGACGCTGCGGCACCTGGCCGATGGCAGTGGGCGCAAGATGGGCTGGCCTTCGACGTCTTCGGCCTTGGGGCGAATGATAAGGGGAGTGCTCACGGTGTACTCCATGGCTGTCGGATAGCCTAGGCAGCATAGCGTGTCTGCAGGCGTGTCCGTTGGCAGCGTTAAAGCGGATGCAACATGGCTATCGGGGTAGCAGAAACAAAAACGCCCCGAACCAGTCGGGGCGTTTTGCGTAAGGTGTTAAGCCTTACTTGCCTTGCCAGCGCTTGAGCACCAGGGTGGCGTTGGTGCCACCAAAGCCGAAGCTGTTGCTCATGACGGTGTCGATCTTGGCGTTTTCGCGGGTTTCGCGCAGGATCGGCATGTCGGCCACTTCTGGGTCCAGCTCCTCGATGTTGGCGGAACCGGCCATGAAATTGCCTTCCATCATCAGCATGCAGTAGATCGCTTCGTGAACGCCTGCGGCGCCCAGGGAGTGACCCGACAGGCTCTTGGTCGAACTGATGGCAGGTGCCTTGTCGCCGAAGACTGCACGAACGCCCTTGATTTCTGCGACGTCGCCGACAGGTGTCGAGGTGCCGTGGGTGTTCAGGTAGTCGATCGGGGTGTCGACAGTGGACAGTGCCTGCTGCATGCAGCGAATGGCGCCTTCACCACTAGGCGCAACCATGTCGTAACCGTCGGAGGTCGCGCCGTAGCCAACGATTTCCGCGTAGATTTTTGCGCCACGGGCCAGAGCGTGTTCCAGCTCTTCGACCACGACCATGCCGCCACCACCGGCGATGACGAAACCGTCACGCTTGGCGTCGTAGGCACGGGAGGCTTTCTCCGGGGTTTCGTTGTACTGGCTGGACAGGGCGCCCATGGCGTCGAACAGGAACGACTGGCTCCAGTGTTCTTCTTCACCACCACCGGCGAAGACGACGTCCTGCTTGCCCATCTGGATCTGCTCCATGGCAGCGCCGATGCAGTGTGCGCTGGTAGCGCAGGCCGACGCGATGGAGTAGTTCAGACCCTTGATCTTGAATGGTGTCGCCAGGCACGCAGAAACGGTGCTGCTCATGGTACGGGTTACGCGGTACGGGCCAACACGCTTGACGCCTTTTTCGCGCAGGATGTCCAGTGCTTCCATCTGGTTCAGGGTCGAGGCGCCGCCGGAGCCCGCGATCAGGCCGGTACGCGGGTTCGAGACTTGGTCTTCGGACAGGCCGGAGTCCTTGATCGCGTCCTGCATCGCCAGGTAGGCGTAGGCAGCGGCGTGGCCGACGAAGCGGTAAACCTTGCGGTCGATCAGTTCTTCGAGGTTGAGGTCAATGGAGCCGGAAACCTGGCTGCGCAGCCCCATTTCCTTGTATTCCGGGTTGAAACGAATGCCCGGGCGGCTTGCACGCAGGTTGGCGGAGACGGTCTCTTTGTCATTGCCCAGGCACGAAACGATGCCCAGACCAGTGATAACGACGCGGCGCATGCGAATAACCCTTAGAAATTGTCAGTGGAGGTGAATACGCCGACCCGAAGGCCTTCGGCGGTGTAAATCTCGCGGCCATCGACTGCCACCGAACCATCGGCAATGGCCATGTTCAGCTTGCCCTTCAGGACGCGCTTGATGTGGATGTTGTAGGTGACTTTCTTGGCGGTCGGCAGTACCTGGCCAAAGAACTTGACCTCACCCGAACCCAGGGCGCGGCCGCGACCTGGCAGGCCTTGCCAGCCCAGGAAGAAGCCAACCAGTTGCCACATGGCGTCAAGGCCCAGGCAGCCAGGCATCACCGGGTCACCTTCAAAGTGGCAGGCGAAGAACCACAGGTCCGGGGTGATATCCAGCTCGGCGACCAATTCACCTTTGCCGTACTTGCCACCCTCTTCGCTGATATGGGTGATGCGATCCACCATCAGCATGTTCGGGGCGGGCAGTTGCGCGTTACCTGGGCCGAACAGCTCACCGCGACTGCAGCGCAGCAGGTCTTCCCGAGTAAAGGCGTTTTGTTTGGTCATGCGAGCTCCTCAATAATCCGGTGCGGCAGGGGCGAATCTTCCCGGCCGACCCAAGGCGTTTGGGCCTGGGGCGGCAGCCTACACATAGACTATTGCGTTGTAGTGAAAGTCACAGCACAGGGACGAAGATGTACACTTGTGCACTGAAATTTTTTTTCAAGACCTCAATCGGCCTTGATTCAGTCTCTAAGACTGCCGCAATTTAGCATTTATCGCCAGTCGCCGCTGCGTCAGCGGGTAACCAACGTTGCAGAATTTGCTGTAAATCTGTGCGTTTGAAGGGTTTGGTCAGGTAATCGTTCATTCCGGCGGCCAGGCAACGTTCGCGATCACCCAGCAGCGCATTGGCGGTCAAGGCAATGATCGGCAAGGCTTTGTCCTTGGGTTGCTGGCGAATTCGACGGGTGGCTTCGTAGCCATCGATCACCGGTAGACGGCAATCCATCAGCACGGCGGCAAAGCTCTGGCGAGCGATCTGGGTCACGGCCTGAGCACCGTCGACGGCCACGCACACTTCATAGCCCAGGCTGCGCAGCATGGCTTCGATGACCGTCTGGTTGACCGGGTTGTCCTCCACCAGCAGGATTCGCCGGCCCTGGCCGTTGTCCTCATCGACCTGCACGCTGGGTGACAGTGTGGGTTGCGGTTTTACCGCGAGGGTCAAGGGAATCTCAAGGGTGAAGGTTGAGCCCTGGCCTTCGCGGCTTTCGGCGCGCAGGTTGCCGCCCATGCGCTCTGCCAGGGTTCGGGCAATCGACAGCCCCAGGCCCGTACCGCCATAACGCCGGGAAATCGAGCTGTCCGCCTGCTGGAAGGCGACGAACATCATTTCCAGGTGTTGGCTGTCGATGCCGATACCAGTGTCACGTACTGCGCAACTGAACCAGATCAGTTGGCGGTCGAGCACTTGCCAGCGCGGTTCGATTTGCACCGTGCCACGTTCAGTGAACTTCAAGGCATTGCCAATCAGGTTGACCAGTACCTGGCGGATGCGCGTCGGGTCGCCGACCACCTGCAATTGCTCGATGCCGGGTGGCATGCGCAGTTGCAGCTCCAGGTCGCGCTGCTGGGCCGTGTGCAGGAACGCCTGGGTGCAACTGCCAATCAGTTCGGCCAGGTTGAAGGTAATGTGTTCAAGTTCAAGCGTAGTGCTCTCGATCCGCGAGAAATCAAGAATGTCGTTGATGACCTTGAGCAAATGGCCGGTTGACTCCGTGGCCACGGCCGCATAGTCGGCCTGTTCTTCGCTCAGTGGGGTGGTTTCCAGTAACTGCAGCATGCCCAGCACGCCGTTCATCGGTGTGCGCAGCTCATGGCTCATCATTGCCAGGAAGTCCGATTTGGCCTTGTTCGCCTGTTCGGCTTCTTCGCGGGCCTGAACCAGTTGCGCGATGGCCTGTTGCTGTTCGTGGCTGGCCTTGGCCATGGCGCTGGCCAGGTTGTTGATGTGCCGGGAGAGGTTGCCCAGTTCGGTGTCGTCCAGCACCGGCAATGGTGAGGTGAAGTCGCCTTGCTGGATCGCCTTGACGGCCTGGCTCATGTCGCTGATGGGTTTGGCCAGGCTGAGGGCCAGGCGGCGGGCCAGCAGGAAGGTGAAGATCAGGGCGAACAGGGCGAGTATCGCCGCCTTGATCACGATTTCCTGTTGCCGTTGGCTGAAGGCGTCGTTGGACATACCGACGATGACCCGGCCCAGGTAGTCGTCCCCTGGGGCCGAGGCAGGCAGGCTGCTGTTATGCAGGAAGTCGTTGTCCAAGGGGATCTGTTGCAAGCGTATTGGCGCCTGGAACACTTCAACCGGTTGTGTGGGTTTGTCGTTTTCGTCGGGTTGCTCGACATGCACCAGAATATGGTTGGCGCTGTCCTGAACCTCCAGAAAGCGCACGTGGGGGATGCTCAAGGTGGCCCGCATCAGGCTTTCGAGCACGTCCTCGTTACCCGCGATCACGCCGTACTCCGATGCGGGAGCCAACTGGTTGGCGATCAACTGGCCGGTGTGGTTGAGTTCCTGGCGCAAGTCCTGGATCCGCACGAAGGTAAAGAAACCGATCAGCAGCAAGGTCAGCAGCAGGGCGGGGCCAAGGCTGATCATCTGCGTGCGGGTATGAATGTCCCGGCTCAGGCGCAGGTTCATGGGGTGGGCTCTCCTTCGGCGACGACCTTGGTTGCCGCAGCCGGTTCAATCGGCTCAATCCCCAGGGCGCGGGCCACTTGAGGGTTGCCGATGACGCCAAAACGCTCAGGGTAGTGGGTGCGCGGCCATTTGGCCGGTGCCTGGTCGAGCAGGCGGTCCAGCACCCGCAGCCAGTCGTGCTTGTTGCTGAAGGTGCTGGCCAGGCCGCCGGCCTTGACGAACCCGGCCGTGGGGCCGATCAGGGGCATCTGTCGGGCGTAGCTGCTGAGCAGCAGGTTCTTGACGGTACGCGGGTTGTACAGGCCTGGATCGTCCAGGCCGAGCACGACGTCACTGCCCTGCAGCAGCGCTTGTAAGGGGCGATTGTCGCGAGGATCCGGCCAGGCTTGGGCGTTGATGTGCAGGCCCAACTGCTGTGCGCTCTGGTTCAGCTCATCGAGCAGGAAACGGCTTTGCTCGCTATAGAGCACGCCGACCCGTCGAGCGTGTGGCAGCAGATAGCGAATCAGGCGCAGTTGGCGTGCAGGCGACGGGTCGCTCCACAGCAGGCTCAGGTAGTGTGGGGGCACACGCCCAAACCGTTGGTTGGCCTGCACTCGGCTGATGCGCATCACCAGTGCCGGTGGCCCGGCGGTTTCACCAAGGCGCCAGTCGAGGGCGGCGGCGTCGAGCAGAATCAGCCGGGTTGTCGGCTTTATGCGTCCCGGCGCAGGCAACTCGGCCACCGGCAGGAAACGTACCTGGTCAGCACTGCGTCGTTGTTCCAGTGAGTGGACAAAGGCGCGCACGCCCGGGCTTTCTGTCGCGGCCGTCAGCAGGATGTCGTGTGCCGCTGCCGTCAGCGGCCACAGCCAGGCCAGCAGCAGTGCGCCCAGAAGCCTGCGCATCAGCGTGCGGGCTCCGCGTCGACAGGGCGATCCTGAGCTGTTACCTGGTTGCCCAGAGGGCGTTTTTCAGGCAGGTGCTGACCGCTCACCGCGAGGGTCGGCAGCATAAGAGCGCATGAAGGAAGAGGGCCAAGTGACACGGCGCGGCCTTATTACGGATATAAATCGGGCATGTTAACCGAGTAGCCGGCATTTTCCAGTTGTCTGAGGACAACCCCGGCGATGATTCGCGTATCTGGCGCTGGCTCTGGCACTATCGCGCCGTATAATGCGGACGTCGCCACATTTTTGGCATTAACGGATTGAATATGACTGAACAGCAACCGGTTGCAGTTCTGGGTGGCGGTAGTTTCGGCACCGCGGTGGCGAATCTGCTGGCCGAAAATGGTGTCCGGGTACGCCAGTGGATGCGCGATCCCGAACAGGCCGAGGCCATGCGTTGCAATCGAGAGAATCCGCGTTACCTCAAGGGCATCAAACTTCACCCGGGGGTAGAGCCGGTTACCGACCTGTTGGCGACCCTGCAGGGGAGCGAGCTGATCTTTGTCGCGCTGCCTTCCAGTGCATTGCGCTCAGTGCTGGCCCCTCATGCCGGGCTGCTTAGCGGCAAGATGCTGGTCAGTCTGACCAAAGGTATCGAGGCCCAGAGCTTCAAGCTCATGAGCCAGATCCTCGAGGAAATAGCCCCGCAGGCGCGTATTGGCGTACTGTCCGGGCCGAACCTTGCGCGCGAAGTAGCCGAGCATGCGCTCACTGCGACGGTGGTTGCCAGCGAAGATGAAGCGCTCTGTCGCAGCGTTCAGGCCGTGCTCCATGGTCGAACCTTTCGTGTCTACGCCAGCAGCGACCGCTTCGGTGTCGAGCTGGGTGGGGCCTTGAAGAACGTCTATGCCATTATTGCCGGCATGGCTGTGGCCCTGGGTATGGGCGAGAACACCAAGAGCATGCTGATCACCCGGGCACTTGCGGAAATGACCCGCTTCGCCGTCAGCCAGGGCGCCAACCCGATGACCTTCCTTGGCCTTGCCGGGGTGGGGGATCTGATCGTCACCTGCTCCTCGCCCAAGAGCCGCAACTATCAGGTGGGGTACGCACTGGGCCAGGGCTTGAGCCTGGAGCAGGCAGTCAGCCAACTGGGCGAAGTGGCCGAGGGCGTCAATACCCTCAAGGTGCTCAAGGTCAAGGCCCAGGAGTTGCAGGTCTACATGCCGCTGGTGGCAGGGCTTCATGCGATCCTGTTCGAGGGGCGTACCCTCAATCAGGTCATCGAGTTGTTGATGCGGGGCGAGCCGAAGACTGATGTCGACTTCATTTCCACCAGCGGTTTCAACTGAACGACAGGAGCAGTAGATGAACGAATCCCCGAAACAGGCCCAGTGCGAATCGATCGGTCTGCGTATCCTTTGGATGCTGGTGTTCCTGATTGTGTGGCAATTGGCCGAGCTGCTGCTGGGTGGCCTGATACTGGTGCAGTTGGTCTATCGACTGATCTACGGTGCGCCAAGTGCCAGCCTGATGAGTTTTGGCGACAGCCTCAGCCAGTACCTTGCGCAAATCGGTCGTTTCGGCAGCTTCCACAGTGACCAGAAGCCGTGGCCATTTGCTGACTGGCCAAGCCCGCGTGCGCCGGAAGGTGAAGCACCTCACAGCGTACCTGCAGCTGCCCATCCGGTGCGTGATGAGGAGCCGAAGCTATGAAGCTCTGGGTGCTGCGTCATGGTGAGGCCGAGGCGCGGGCCCATAGCGATGCCGAACGCCGCTTGACCGCGCATGGTCGTGAGCAGGTGTTGCGCAGTGCCGCGCAGTTGCTCGGGCAGCCGCTGCAGGCTGTCCTGGCCAGCCCTTATGTGCGCGCGCAGCAGACAGCCCAGTTGGTCTGTGACGCGTTGTCCTTCGACAAGCCCTTGATCACCGTACCGTGGTTGACCCCAGAGAGCGAAGCCGACCAGGTGATCGCCGAGTTGGACAAGCTGGGCCTGGAGCATGTGCTGTTGGTCAGTCATCAGCCCTTGGTTGGCACGCTGGTGGGGATGCTTGAACAGGGGCATCGACGCGATCCGCAGCCGATGAGCACTGCCTCGCTCGCCGAGCTTGAAGGCGACTGGCCGTTGGCTGGGTTGATGACCTTGCGTAGCCTGAGCCATCCTTGAGCGTCGCTCAACCCAGAATAATAAAGGACTCGCCCATGAGCATCTGGTACACCCAGCCTGATATCGACCAGCTTAATCACCAGCAAAAGAACACCATTGGCGAGGTACTGGACATCCGCTTCGAGTCGTTCAGCGACGATTCGCTGACGGCCAGCATGGTGGTCGATCACCGTACCCGCCAACCGTTCGGTTTGCTTCATGGTGGTGCTTCTGTGGTGCTGGCCGAAACCGTCGGCTCCATGGCCAGCTATTTGTGTATCGATCCGCAGAAATTTTACTGCGTGGGCCTTGAAGTCAACGCCAACCACCTGCGTGGCTTGCGCAGTGGTCGGGTTACGGCAACGGCGCGGCCAGTGCATATCGGGCGCAGCACCCACGTCTGGGACATTCGATTGAGTGCCGAAGAGGGCAAGACCAGTTGCATTTCACGGCTGACGATAGCCGTCATCGCGCTGGGCGAGGCTGCCCCCAGCCGTTGAGAACACGGGTGATTCAGGCTGTTGCGCCGGTATCACCGTCCTATTGACCTGATTGCCGTCTCTGATGGCTTTTCCGGACATTGCCCCGCGCCGAGTCGGCGCGGACAATGACGCCATTACTCCTCTCGGACAGGCGGCCATGTCGCAGCAGATCTTCTTCGCTCATGCCAATGGTTTCCCCTCGGCCACCTACGGCAAGCTATTCGCTGCGCTGGCGCCGGACTATCAGGTCAGCCACCTGCCTCAGCATGCCCACGACCCGCGCTTCCCGGTCAACGATAACTGGCAGAGCCTGGTCGACGAGTTGATCCACCATCTGCAACAACAGCCTGCGCCGGTCTGGGGTGTCGGGCACTCCCTGGGCGGGGTTCTGCACCTGCATGCGGCAATGCGCTGCCCACAGTTCTACCGCGGCGTGGTGATGCTGGACTCACCGGTGCTGACGCGCGCTGATGAGTGGCTGATTCGCACGGCCAAGCGCTTTGGTTTTATTGATCGCCTTACCCCGGCCGGGCGTACGCTGGGCCGACGTGAGGCGTTTCCGGATCGAGAAACCGCACGGGCCTACTTCACAGGCAAGAGCCTGTTTCGCAACTTCGACCCCGACTGCCTCGACGCCTATGTGCAACATGGCCTGCAGGAGGCGGACGACGCGTTGCGCCTGCGCTTCGATCCGGCCACCGAAATCAGCATCTACCGTAGCTTGCCCCATATCAGCCCAGGGCAAGTCCGCCAGGTTTCGATCCCGCTGGCAATGGTGCGGGGCAGTCATAGCCGAGTGATCAAGCGTCATCATGCCTATGCGGTTCGTCGCATGCCGCGCGGCGAGTTTCACAGTGTGCCGGGCGGGCACATGTTTCCACTGGAGCGACCGACCGACACCGCCAGCCTGCTCAAGGGGCTGTTCGACCGCTGGCAGGAGCACAGCGTATGACCGGCCCAATCGAACAGGTGCGTCTGAACCTGGGGCATGTCGAGTTGGCGGCGCAGCTGTTTGGCCCGGCCGATGGACGCCCAGTGATTGCGTTGCATGGCTGGCTGGATAATGCCAACAGCTTTGCACGGCTGGCACCGAAGCTGACGGGGCTGCGTATCGTTGCGCTGGACCTGGCCGGGCATGGTTTGTCCGGCCACCGCCCGCCAGGGGCCAGCTATGCCTTGTGGGACTATGCCTTCGACGTGTTGAGGTTCGCCGAACATTTGGGCTGGGAGCGCTTTTCCCTGATGGGGCACTCCTTGGGGGCGATTGTCTCAGTGGTGCTGGCGGGGGCCGTGCCTGAACGGATCGCTCGTCTGGCCCTGATTGATGGCGTTGTCCCGCCGACCGCAGGGGTTGAAGACACTGCCGAGCGCATGGGCATGGCCCTGCAGGCGCAACTGCGCCACGGCAAGAAGCCCAAACCGGTGTATGCGGCACTGGAGCAGGCCGTTGAGGCGCGCATGAAGGGCGTGGTGGCGGTGAGTCGCGAAGCGGCAGGGCTGCTCGCCCAGCGAGGGTTGGAGGCCGTGCCTGGTGGTTTTACCTGGCGCAGCGACAGTCGCCTGACGTTACCTTCAGCGCTACGCTTGAGCGATGAGCAAGCGCAGAGCTTTGTGCGCCGCATCGCTTGCCCTGCACAATTGATCGTGGCCGCCGATGGTATGTTGGTGCGGCACACTGCCTTGCTTGAGCAGCTACCCTTTGAACAGAAACAACTGCCGGGTGGCCACCACCTGCACCTGAACGATGAAACGGGTGCTTCCCTTGTCGCAGACTGTTTCAATCGCTTCTTTGCCATTCCTTGACTTGTAGCAGGCAACTGTCGAGGCTTGGCGGGTTGAACAGGGAGACAACCATGACCACGTGTGACACTGCCTCATTTCGCGGCGCCCTTCAGGGCGTGGCGTGCCGATGAATACGATGACGAGCCTGAAATCTGCTGCTTCCGCTCTGGCCTTGCTCGTTGCCTGGCCGCTGGTTGCCGCCGAGCTGCCGGTGCCAACGGATGCCAAAGCCGTTGATCAACACGCGGCAACGGAACAGGAACGCGTCTACCCGCTGGGCGCCCTGCGCAAGATCAGCGGCCAATTGCGCATGGAGAACAAGATTGAAGGCCGTGGCCAACTCAGCTCGGTGACCTGGCAGTTGCCCGTCGAGCGGACCGCCAGCGAGGCGTTCACCCAGGCGCGAGAAGCCTTGCAGGCAGAGGGCGGCTATGCGCTGTTCTGGTGTGAGGCGCGTGACTGCGGTGAGAGCAACCTGTGGGCCAATGAGGTGTTCGGCAACGCGCGGCTCTATGGCTCCGACGAGCAGCAAGCCTTTGTGCTCCTGCGCCTGGCTGCGCCAGCACAGGATACCTTGATCGCCTTGTACGGCATCACACGTGGGAACAAGCGGGCCTACCTGCATGCCGAGCAGTTTGTTGCCAATGCGCCCCTGGCGGACGTTTTGCCAACCCCGGCAACGGTGCTACGTGAACTGCGCAGTACCGGCAAGCTGGACTATCCCGACCTTGAGGGGGAGCCGCCAGCAGACTGGGTTGTACTGCTTGGGCGAAGTTTCAACCTGGACAGCACCCTGCGTGTCACACTGGCTGGCGCCCAGGCTGAAGCCTGGCGCGAACAGTTGATCAAGACCGGTGTGCGCGCGGCGCGGCTGGAAGTTGGTCAGGGCAGCGCAAGCGGCCTGCACGTTGAATTGATTCGCTGATCAGGGAACATCATGCTGAGTAACGACCGCCTGCTGGTACAGATCCTCCTGCTGGGATTGCTTGGGGCTGGCCTGTGGGTCATGGCGCCATTTTTCTCTGCGTTGCTCTGGGGGGCGATCCTGGCGTATGCCAGCTGGCCGTTGATGCGCCTGTTGACGCGGCTGCTGGGGGACCGAGAGACCCTGGCAGCGGCGTTCCTGACCTCGCTGTGGATTTTACTGGTGGCCTTGCCGCTGGTCTGGCTGGGGTTCAACCTGGTGGACCACGTTCGCGATGCTACGGCGTTCATTCGAGACGTACAGGTTGACGGCCTGCCTGATGCGCCGAGCTGGTTGGGCAGTATTCCATTGATCGGCGGACGCCTGGTGGGTGTCTGGGTCGCTGTCGACCAGCAGGGTGTGGCCATGCTGGCCAATCTCAAGCCGTACTTCGGTCAGGTCGGGAACTGGCTGCTGGCGCGCAGTGCCCAGATTGGCAGCGGTATGCTCGAAATTGCCCTGAGCCTGGTGTTCGTGTTCTTTTTCTACCGTGACGGGCCGCGTCTTGCGGCGTTTGTCTTGAGCTTGCTGGGCCGCCTGATCGGTGAGCGTGCCGGCTACTACCTCGACCTGATTGCCGGCACCGTGCAGCGTGTGGTCAATGGTGTGATCGGCACGGCGGCGGCCCAGGCGTTGCTGGCATTGATCGGATTCTTGATTGCAGGCGTACCGGGTGCGCTGGTGTTGGGCATCATTACCTTCATGCTCAGCCTTATCCCCATGGGCCCACCACTGGCCTGGATACCCGCCACCGCGTGGCTGGTCTGGAAGGGGGAATACGGTATGGCGGTGTTCCTGGGCATGTGGGGCACGTTCATCATCAGTGGCGTCGACAACGTGCTCAAACCCTATCTGATCAGCCGTGGCGGTGACCTGCCGCTGGTGATTGTCCTGCTCGGTGTGTTTGGCGGTCTGTTGGCGTTCGGTTTCATCGGCCTGTTCATTGGCCCAACCCTGCTTGCGGTGGCCTACAGCCTGCTGCTGGACTGGGTGCACAGCAAGCCGGACCAGCCGCGCGCCTGACCCGCTGCAGCACCGCCGGTGATCTTTACGCACTCTTTATGCCTTCATCGGGCACTCGCTCTCGTTCCTTTACAGCCTCTCTTCCGACAATGACCGTCAGCGGCACTGTGCTGCGAGACGGAGAGTTGTGATGAGCATTCTGGACGGGGTGTCACTGCTGCTGGCAGTGGCGTTGTGGGTTTATCTGATGGCCGCGCTGTTGCGCGCGGACAGGGGCTAGGAGTGGCCATGCACAGTTACGATTACGCGTTGCTGTTGGCATTTTTCGCCATCGTCTTGTTGCCGGCACCTTGGCTGGGCCGTTTCTATTACAAGGTGATGGAAGGGCAGCGTACCTGGCTGACGCCGATTCTGGGGCCAGTGGAGCGGGGTTGTTATCGCATCGCAGGTGTCGATCCGGGCCGCGAGCAGAGCTGGCAGAAGTACGCGCTGGCCTTGCTGGCGTTCAACCTGGCTGGTTTCCTGATGGTGTTCGGTGTACTGCTGCTGCAAGGTTACCTGCCGCTCAACCCGCAGCATTTGCCGGGACAAGAGTGGTCGTTGGCATTCAACACTGCAGTCAGTTTCATGACCAACACCAACTGGCAGTCCTACAGCGGTGAGGCGTCAGTCAGCTACCTGAGCCAGATGCTTGGCATGACCGTGCAGAACTTTGTCAGTGCCGCGACGGGCCTTGCCGTGCTGGTCGCGCTGTGCCGTGGCATTGCCCGACGCTCGGCGAGCACGGTGGGTAATTTCTGGGTCGACATGACCCGTGCAACCCTCTATGGCTTGCTGCCGCTGTGCCTGGTACTGGCGTTGTTGCTGGTTTGGCAGGGCGTGCCGCAAACCTTCAGCGACTACGTCAAAGCGCTCACCCTGCAAGGCGTCGACCAGCTTATTCCGCTGGGGCCGGCCGCCAGCCAGATTGCAATCAAGCAACTGGGTACCAACGGCGGCGGCTTCTTCGGGGTCAACTCGGCGCATCCATTCGAGAACCCGAGTGCCTGGAGCAACCTCTTCGAGGTGTCTTCAATCATCCTCATCCCGGTGGCCCTGGTGTTCACCTTTGGCCATTACGTCAAAGACCTGCGCCAGAGCCGGGCGATCATCGCCTGCATGCTGGCGCTGTTCCTGATCGGTGGGTCGACTGCGCTGTGGTCCGAGTACCAGGCCAACCCGGCATTGAGCAACCCTCAGGTCGAACAGACGGCACCGCTTGAAGGCAAGGAAAGCCGCTTTGGCACCACCGGTAGCGTGCTGTGGACGGTCACCACGACAGCGGCGTCCAATGGCTCAGTGAACAACATGCACGACAGCCTCAACCCGATCAGTGGCATGGTGGCGATGGTCAACATGATGGTGGGCGAGGTGATTTTTGGCGGTGTGGGTGCCGGGCTCTACGGCATGCTGCTGAACGTGTTGATCGCTGTGTTTCTGGCGGGCCTGATGATTGGCCGCACACCGGAGTACCTGGGCAAGAAACTGCAGGCGCGTGAAGTGCAATTGCTGGTAGCAACCTTGCTGGTGATGCCACTCGGGGTACTGGTGCTGGGTGCGCTGGCAACCAGCTTGCCTGGCCCTGCAGGCGCGGTGAGCAACCCGGGTGCTCATGGCTTCAGCCAACTGCTGTATGCCTACACCTCGGCCAGTGCCAACAACGGTTCTGCCTTCGCTGGGCTGGGTGCGAATACCACGTTCCACAACGTGATGCTCGGCCTGGGCATGCTGATTGGCCGCTTTGGCTACATTCTCCCGGTACTGGCCCTGGCCGGCAGCCTGGCGCTCAAGAAAACCGCGCCGGTAGGGCAGAACAGCTTTCCGACCCATGGTCCGCTGTTTGTCACCTTGCTGTTGGTCACCATCCTGTTGATCGGTGGCCTGACCTTCCTGCCGGCCCTGGCCTTGGGCCCGGTCGCTGAACACCTGAGCCTGGGCTTCTAAGGAGCGAATCATGAACATGCCGATTCCTGATGTGAATGCGGTGCCGGCCGAACAGGCTCGGACGACTTTTGCTGCGCTGTGGCGGCCAGCCCTGGTGCAGGCGTTCGTCAAACTTGATCCGCGCCAGTTGAAACGTGCGCCGGTGATGCTGGTGGTCGAGCTGACGGCGGTTTTCACCACCGTGCTCTGCCTGTTGCCCGACAGCGCTGTGCCGACCCATGTGGCGCTGCAAATCGCCCTGTGGCTGTGGTTCACCGTGCTTTTCGCCAACTTTGCCGAAGCGTTGGCCGAGGGACGTGGCAAAGCGCGCGCCGACAGCCTCAAGGCGGGTAGCCAGGGCCTCAGTTGCCGGCGTCGTAACGCCGCTGGCAGCTATGAAGTGATACCGGCCACGGCGCTGCGAAAGGGTGATGTGGTCAAGGTGCTGGCCGGTGAGATGATCCCTGGTGACGGCGAGGTGCTTGAAGGTATCGCCGCTGTCAACGAAGCAGCCATTACCGGTGAGTCTGCGCCGGTGATTCGTGAGTCGGGCGGCGACCGCTCGGCAGTTACCGGCAACACCCGGCTGGTCTCTGACTGGTTGTTGATCAAGATCACCAGCAACCCCGGTGAGTCGACCCTGGACCGAATGATTGCCTTGGTCGAAGGTGCCAAACGGCAGAAGACGCCCAACGAGATCGCGCTGGACATCCTGCTGATCGGCTTGACCCTGATCTTCCTGGTGGTCGTGGTGACCCTGCAGCCGTTCGCCTATTTTGCCGGCGGTGCGATTCCGTTGGTGTTCCTGGTGGCGCTGCTGGTGACCCTGATCCCGACCACCATTGGCGGCTTGCTCTCGGCCATCGGTATCGCCGGCATGGATCGCCTGGTGCGGCTGAACGTGATTGCCCGCTCCGGGCGTGCAGTGGAGGCCGCCGGTGATGTGCATGTGTTGATGCTCGACAAGACCGGCACCATCACCTTCGGCAACCGTCGTTGCAGTGCCCTGCATGCCGCGCCAGGGGTGAGCGCTCGTGAACTGGGCGAAGGCGCCTTGCTCGCTTCGTTGGCCGATGACACCGCTGAAGGTAAATCGATCGTCGAATACCTGCGGCAGTTGCACGACTTCAGCGAGCCGCAAGCCAACGCGATGACCGTGGTGCCGTTCAGCGCCGAGACACGCTTGTCGGGGGTTGATTACCAGCAACGCCGTTACCGCAAGGGTGCAGTGGACTCGGTGCTGGCGTTCGTCGGTATGCAGCGTCTGGAGATGCCTGTTGCGCTGTCCAAGGAAGTCGACAAGATCGCCCAGAGCGGCGGCACGCCGCTTCTGGTTTGCATGGACAAGCGTCTGCTCGGCGTCATCCACCTCAAGGATGTGGTGAAGCCAGGTATTCGTGAGCGTTTCGCCGAGCTGCGCCAGTTGGGCATCCGCACGGTGATGGTCACGGGCGATAACCCCCTGACCGCTGCAGCAATCGCTGCTGAAGCCGGGGTGGATGATGTACTGGCTGAAGCCACACCAGAGAAAAAGCTGGCGCGCATTCGTCAGGAGCAGAATGACGGGCGCCTGGTCGCCATGTGTGGCGACGGTGCCAACGACGCACCGGCACTGGCACAGGCAGATGTTGGCATGGCCATGAATGACGGCACCCAGGCCGCGCGCGAAGCCGCCAACATGGTCGACCTGGACAGTGACCCGACCAAGCTGCTGGATGTGGTGCAGGTGGGCAAGGAGCTGCTGGTCACCCGTGGGGCGTTGACCACCTTCTCGATTGCCAACGATGTGGCCAAGTACTTCGCCATTCTTCCGGCCCTGTTTGCTGCCATCTATCCGCAGTTGGGGGTGCTGAACCTGATGCAACTGGCCAGCCCACAGAGCGCAATCCTGTCGGCGATTGTCTTCAACGCCTTGATCATTGTCGTGCTGATCCCGCTGGCCCTGCGAGGGGTGCGGGTGAAGGCTGCCAGTGCCGCTCACTTGTTGCGTCGCAACCTGCTGATTTATGGGCTGGGCGGACTGATCGTGCCGTTTGCCGGGATCAAGTTGATCGACCTGCTGCTCAATGCGTTGCAACTGGTCTGAACCGAGGAATTGAACATGACTACGCTAGTACGTCCGGCCTTGAGCCTGATGCTGTTGATGACGCTGATCACCGGCGCGGTTTACCCACTGGTGGTCACCGGTGTCGCCCAGGTGGTTTTCCCCGAGCAGGCCAATGGCAGTTTGCTGCGCGACGATCAGGGGCAGGTGCGCGGTTCATTGCAGATTGCCCAGGCGTTCCAGGGTGATGCCTGGTTCCAGTCACGGCCTTCGGCGGCGGATTACGCCACCGTGGCCAGTGGCGCCAGCAACCTGGCGCCGAGCAACCCGGCACTGGCTACTCGTGTGAGCGAGGCGGCTGCACGTGTCTTCACGGCACAGCAGGGGCCCGTGCCCCTGGCATTGCTGACCACCTCCGGTAGCGGCCTGGACCCGCACCTGCCGCCGGCGGCAGTGGCTTATCAAGTGCCTAAGGTGGCAGCGGCGCGGCAGGTTTCGGTGCAGGCCTTGCAAGGTCTGGTCGAGCAGTTCACCCTGCAGCCGCTGGTTGGCCCGCCGGTGGTCAATATCCTGGCCCTCAATATGGCGCTGGACCGACTGGCACCTGCGTCGAAATAAGGACAAGCCGTAACCATGAGTGATTCCGAACGCGCCGATGCGTTGTTGGCCGAACTGCCGCGTGACGGTCGTGGCCGACTGAAGGTGTTCCTGGGGGCTGCACCCGGGGTGGGTAAGACCTATGCAATGTTGCAAGCCGCACACGCCCAGCTGCGTCATGGGGTCAAGGTGGTGGCGGCGGTGGTCGAAACCCATGGTCGTGCCGAAACTGAAGCGTTGCTTGGCGGGTTGCCCCAGCAGCCGCGTGTGCGCTCGGAATACCGTGGTGTAGTGCTTGAGGAAATGGACCTGGACGGCCTGCTCAAGGCCGCTCCGCAACTGGTGCTGGTGGATGAGCTGGCCCACAGCAATGCGCCGGGCAGTCGTCACGCCAAGCGCTGGCAGGATGTGCAGGAGTTGTTGGCGGCCGGCATCGACGTCTACACCACGGTCAACGTGCAGCATCTGGAAAGCTTGAATGACCACGTGCGTGGCATCACTGGTGTACAGGTGCGCGAGACGCTGCCGGACTGGGTACTGCAAGAAGCCTTTGAACTGGTACTGATCGACCTGCCGCCGCGTGAGCTGCTGGAGCGCTTGCGCGAGGGCAAGGTGTATGTGCCGGAGCAGGCCCGCGCGGCCATCGATGCCTTCTTCACCCAGACCAACCTTACCGCGTTGCGCGAGCTGGCCATGCAGACGGCTGCCGCCCAGGTCGATGCCGATCTGGCACACGGTTACCGCAAACTGGGGCAGGATGCGCCGGCGTTGCGTGGGCGGTTGTTGGTCGGTGTCGATGGCGATGCGCAGGCTGAGCGGCTGGTGCGTCATGCCAGTCGCGTTGCGCAGCGTCGGCACCTGCCCTGGAGCCTGGTGCATGTCGACAATGGCCGCTTGCGCGATGAAACAGCCCGTCAGCGTCTGCAGGCTGCTCAGCGGTTGGCCGAGCGCCTGGGGGGCGAGGTGGTGGTGCTGCGCGCCGGCGAGGTGGCCAATGCCTTGATCCAGCATGCGGCCGAGCGCCGGGCCAGCCTGGTGCTGGTCGGGCAGTCGCGTGATCGGCTGCGCCGTCGCCTGTTTGGTGCCGGGGTGGCTGCACGGCTGTTGCGCGAAGCCCATGGCCTGGAAGTCAACGTGCTCAACCGGGATACCCAGCCCGAACCTGTGCGGTTGCCTGTGCGGGGGGAGTGGGTCTGGCGGCATTACCTGTTGGCGCTACTGGCCACGGTGTTGGCGAGCGGCCTGGCCTGGGCGGTCGCCAGTGTATTGGCGTTGCCGAACATCTCGTTGGTGTTTCTTGCCGCCGTGCTGCTGGTGGCAGTACGCAGCAGCCTGGGGCCTGCGCTGGCCTGCGCCGTGCTGTCGTTTCTGAGCTATGACTTCTTGTTCATCCCGCCGACATTCTCCTTCAGCATCCAACGTGAAGAGGATGTCCTGACCTCATTGTTTTTCCTGTTGATGGCGGCCTTGACCGGCAACCTGGCTGCCCGTCAGCGTCGGCAGCTACAGGCGCTGCGTGAGACCCAGGAACAGACCAACCAGTTGCTCGGCCTGTCGCGTAAATTGACGGCAGCGACTGATCGCCAAGCGGTGTTCACTGCTGCCGGTCAGTACCTGGACAGCCCGCACGATTTGCAGGTGTGCCTGCTCGATCGTGATGCCGAAGGCGCCCTGCGGGTGGCCAGCGGAGGTGCATTGCAGTTCAGCGACAATGAACGTGCCGCTGCCGATTGGGCCTGGCAGCACGATCAGGCTGCCGGGCTTGGCAGCGACACCTTGCCCAATGGGCGTTGGTGGTGGTGGCCGTTGTCTGCAGAGGAGGGGCCGTTGGCCTTGCTCGGCGTACGTCCACGTGAGGGGTATACGCTGACGCCGCAGCGACGACGTATGCTCAAGGCCCTGAGCCAGCCACTGGCGCAGGCGCTGGCGCGTGCTCGCTTGGCCGATGAGCTGGAAGCGGCGCGTCTGCACGGTGAGACCGAGCAGCTGCGCAGCGCCTTGCTTGCCTCGGTCTCCCACGACCTGCGTACCCCGCTCACCGCCATGCGAGGCAGCATCGACAGCTTGCTGGCACTGGGCGAGGCCATCCCTCTGGAAGATCGTCGTGAGTTGCTTGAAGGCACCCGCGACGAAGCCGAGCGGCTGGACCGTTACATCCAGAACCTGTTGGACATGACCCGGCTGGGCCACGGTGGGCTGACGCTGGCCCGCGATTGGGTCGCTCCGGCAGACATCGTCGGCAGTGCCTTGAACCGCCTGCGCGTGGTGCTGGCGCCGTTTCAGTTGCGTGCTGAAGTTCCGCCGGACCTGCCCTTGTTGTACGTTCATGCGGCACTGATCGAACAGGCGCTGATCAACGTACTGGAAAACGCCGCACGCTTTTCACCCCCTCACGGGCGACTCGAACTGTGTGTAACGGTCGAGGAAAAGATGCTGTGTTTTGCTGTCAGCGACCAAGGCCCCGGTATTCCACCGAATGAACGTGAACGGATTTTCGACATGTTCTATACCGCCGCCCGGGGGGATCGTGGCGGGCAGGGCACCGGCCTTGGCCTGGCGATCTGCCAGGGCATGATCGGCGCCCACGGTGGGCATATAAGGGTTGCCGAGGGCATTGATGGCCAGGGCACCTGTATCACTCTATGCTTGCCGCTCCCGGCCCAACCTGAACTGGACAGCGACACGCCATGACCCAGACCGCGACCTTGCTGGTCATCGACGACGAACCACAGATTCGTAAATTTCTGCGCATCAGTCTCAGCTCCCAAGGCTACAAGGTAGTGGAGGCTGCGACGGGTAGCGAAGGGCTGAGCCAGGCGGCATTGACCCGCCCGGACCTGGTGGTACTTGACCTCGGTCTGCCGGACATGGATGGGCAGCACGTGCTGCGCGAGTTGCGCGAATGGAGCCAGGTGCCGGTGCTGGTGTTGTCGGTACGGGCCAGCGAAGTGCAGAAGGTCGAGGCGCTGGATGCGGGTGCCAATGACTATGTCACCAAACCCTTTGGTATCCAGGAGTTCCTGGCGCGGGTTCGCGCGCTGCTGCGTCAGGTGCCACGGTCGGTAGCCCAGGAATCGGCGCCTTGTTTCGGGCCGTTGACCGTTGACCTCGCGTTTCGTCGGGTGACCCTCGACGGTGTAGAAGTGGCATTGACGCGTAAGGAGTATGCGCTGTTGGCGCAGTTGGCCAGCCATCCGGGGCGGGTGATTACCCAGCAGCAACTGCTCAAGGACATCTGGGGACCAACCCACGTCGATGACAGCCACTACCTGCGGATCGTGGTTGCTCATGTACGGCAGAAGCTGGGTGACGACCCCACCTCGCCGCGGTTTATCGTGACAGAGCCCGGCGTGGGCTATCGATTGATTGGTCCAGACGGGATATGAGCGCCTGGGTTTTGTAGGTGCCAGCCGCGCTTAGCGCCGCTCCCCTTCATAGTTGTCCAGGGTATCGCTGGCGATCTGCCGTCCCAGCGCAATCAGCTCCGGTGCCTTGTAGAACTCGAAGAAGCGGCAGACCCGTTTCGGAACGTTGATCAGTACATCCGGCGGGTAACCGGCGATTTTGTATTGCGCCAACGACGTCTGCATCACCTCGAAGCTCTGGTTGATCAGGTCCAGCAGCGATGCGGGCCCAACGTTATCGATGATGAAGGAGCCGCTGGCGGATTTCGGTGCGCCATCGATTTCTGGAGCGGCTGCCGGTTGCTGCGCTTCAGGGTCGGCGGCTTCGCTGAGCCAAGGGTTGGGGGCTGGTGTGATCGGGCTGATTTCCTGATCCAGTTGCATCAGGTGCTCGGCCTGTTTACGCCGAAATGGCAGGTGCGAACCCAGCGAACTGATCAGGTGGTCAAAGCGCATTTTGAAGGCAGGGGGGCGCTCAATGATCGGTAACTGGTAGTGTTTCTGGTTGGTTGCATTGAGGTTGACCGCTATGATCAGGTCGCAGTGGCTCGACACCACGGGTATGATCGGCAACGGATTAAGGATGCCGCCGTCGACCAGCATGCGGTTGCCTTGCACGACAGGTGTGAACAAACTGGGAATTGCCGCCGAAGCACGCATCGCCTGGTGCAGGCAGCCTTCCTGAAACCAGATTTCCTGCTGGTTGGTCAGGTCAGCAGCGACGGCGGTGTAGGGGATCCGCAATTCTTCGATGTTGATCTCTCCGACGATCTTGCGGATTTGGCCGAACACCTTTTCGCCCCGAATCGCCCCGAGACGGAAGCTCACATCCACCAGACGCAGCACATCCAGGTAGTCCAGGCTTTCAATCCAGTTACGGTATTCATCGAGCTTGCCCGCTGCATAGATGCCGCCAACCACCGCGCCCATGGAGCAGCCGGCAATGCAGGCGATATCGTAACCGCGACGCTCGATTTCCTCGATGACGCCGATATGTGCATAACCTCGAGCACCACCCGACCCTAACACCAGTGCTACACGTTTACTCATGGTTGCTCCTGGGCGGCATTCGACCGTCAATGGTCTAACAATGCACCTAATCGTAGCTGTGCTTCAATCGATAGATGCGCTGCGATAGGCTGAGCGCGGCACTTTTGTACAGCTGTGCCGTCGAAGTCTCCAACTTGATTTCTTTTTGTTGAGGTATTGCTGATGAAAGCTTGGATTACCCTGCCGCTGATTGCCCTGGCCCTGAGCGGTTGTGCCGGTAAAACGGCCTATCGCGACAGTTGTGCCACCCAGCTCGACGCAGCCTGGAAAGAGCTCGACCTGGCCAAGGCCGAAGGCTTTGCCGGCACGGTAAGCTACTCTAAGGCTTTGTCACTGTTGACCGGTGCCAAGACCCAGCAACAGTTCGAGGCATTTGACGGCTGTACCAACAAAGCCGAGAAAGCCCGCTTCTATATCCGTGAATCCCGCGCTGGACGTTGACCCCCTCAGGAGTAGGATATGGCGGCAATGCTTGATCATGTAATCGTCCAGATGCTGAGCCTGCAGGTTCGCTTGATGGCCTGTCAGGCGCGCCTTGAGGCCAATACCGACAGCGAGGCGTTGCATGATTTGCGCATCAGTGTACGGCGTCTGCGTAGCCTGCTAAGACCCCTGCGGGGCTTGCCCGGGGTTGATCAGCTGGAGCATGCCGCTGGCAAACTGGGCGAGCTGACAACCCCGTTGCGCGACCGCGAGGTACTGGCCGCTCAACTGCTGGAGCGTGGTCAGTATGCTGCTGCCCAGCGGCGCCTGGAGAAAGAGGGCGAGGTGTTCGCACAGGTAGCTGTCAGTGCTGAGCTGCAGCGTGTGCAGGCGATCATTGATGCGTTTCCGATGTTTTTACGTGCCGCGCAGCGTCAGAAGCTGATTCGCCGCTTGAGCCAGCGCATCGACAAGCGTTTGCGGGGGCAATGGAAAGACGTGCATAAGGCGCTCAACGACCCTGACCATGATCGTCATCGCTTGCGCTTGTTGATCAAGCGGGTGCGCTATGGTGCCGAGGCCTATCCGCAGCTGGAGTGCCTGAGTGATCGGCTTCAGCGGCAACTCAAGGGCGTACAGGGCGATCTGGGCGACTGGCACGACCTGGTACAGTGGTTGTCACAGGCCGAACAGCAAGGCGACCTGGCGCCCTGCGTCACGCACTGGCAGAACCAGTTACGTGACGCAGAGATTCGCGCCGACCAGAGCCTGGCGAAACTGCTGGCTGACATGGAACGTCGCTAAGCCGATCAATTGCCATGGCCTGAGTCGCTTTGCCTGGCGTCAATGGCGGTGCCCTGGCGTTGCAAGGCAAGCGCGGCGAGGAGGGCGATCACTCCCACGGCCAGCACGCCCAGGTCCACATTGAACAGGCCGGCCAGCACCATCAGCGTGCCAAGGATGAACAGCGGCACGGCAATCAGGTGGAGCGCCAGTTTGGTTGGATGGTGGTGGTAGTGTCGCCATTGCCAGGCGTGCACGTTGGGTAGGCGTTTGCTCATCGCAAGGCTCCTCAGGCAGTTACGTCATACCTGAAGAATAGTTTGGCCCCCGAAGGGGGGCCAATGCGACCTCTCTATTGAGGTTATAGCTTGAGCTGGCCGATGGCTTTGCTCAATTCGCCGGCCAGGGTCGCCAGTTCGCTACTGGTGGTGGCCGAGTCGACGGTCTGCTGCACGGTTTCTTCGGTCACGTCGCGAATACTGACCACCGCGCGGTTCATTTCTTCGGCCACCTGGCTTTGCTGTTCAGCCGCGACAGCAATCTGGGTGTTGCTTTCACGCATCTGTGCCACGGCACTGGTGATTTCGGCCAGGGCTTCACCGGCTTCTTGCGCTTGCTTGACGCAATCGTCGGCCTTGTACGAGCTTTCCTGCATGAAATCCACGGCATCGCGGGTGCCGGCCTGCAAGGCGGCGACCATGGTGGTGATCTCGTCGGTGGAGGTTTGTACGCGCTTTGCCAGATTGCGCACTTCGTCGGCGACCACCGCGAAGCCACGGCCCAGGTCGCCAGCACGTGCGGCCTCAATGGCCGCGTTGAGGGCCAGCAGGTTGGTTTGTTCGGCGATGCTGTGGATCACGCTCACCACACCGTTGATCTTCTGGCTGTCTTCGGCAAGCTGGTGGATCATCTCAGCGGTCTGCTGCACGCCACTGGACAGCCCGGCGATTGAGGTTTGTACCCGGCTGACCACTTCCTGGCCGCTGCCTGCGAGGGTGTCGGCAGTCTGCGACAGGTCGCGTGTGGCGCCGGCATGCTGAGCGATGTGGTACACGGTGGCGGACATCTCGTTGATCGCTGTCGCGGCCTGGTCGGTTTCACTTTGCTGGCCGAGCATGCCGTGGCGTACCTCGCTCATGCTCGTGGCCAGGCGTGCGGCGCCGGAGTCAAGCTGCGCTGCCGTGCGCGCGACGGTGTTGACGACACGGTGGTAGGTGGTCTGCATGGCGTTGAATGCCGAAGCCATCTGCCCGACCTCGTCACCGCAGGCCAGGGGTACCCGGGCCGAAAGATCACCGGTTTTCTCCACGTGGAGCATCACGTCCTTGAGTGTGTTGAGCTGGCTTAGCAGGAACCGGATCAGCAGTTGCGAGGCGCAGAGCATGGCCAGCATCAGGATCAGTACGCACACGGCATAGTTGGCGAAGCGGTCGCTGAACACTTGAATCAGACTCGGGGCCTGGGCCAGCACGGCGACCTGTTGACCGTCGCGGCTGATGACCTGGGCGCCAATCAGTGGGTTGTCACCCAGCACTGGGAAACGGTTCAGCTCGACCCAGCCTTGTGCAGCGCTCAGGGCGGGTAGGGCTTCACCATTGAAGCTCGGGGTTTGCCCGGCACTGATGCTCAGATAACGATGGTCCTGGGGCAAAGGCTGACCGGCAGGCCAGGTGGCCAGCAGGCGAGCCTCCACCTGAGCCTTGTTCTGGGCTTCCTCGGCCCGGGCCTGTTGTTCCAGATGCACGGCATACAGCACCAGAAACAATGTTGTGACGAAGGCGACAGCGTTGACGGCCCAGAATTTGTACTTCAGGGAGATATTGCTAAGCCAGGCACCCATGGTAGGTCTTCTCTGATTGAGCGGAAATATTTTTGGCAAGGTGCCATCATTTTGCCTTCGCTTTTACGGGTAAGTCTTGATATGCGTCAAGCAATCTCTGGCAGGTTGAAGAAGGCCCGGGCGCAGTCGGTGGTATGGGCGGCCAATTGCTCCGGGGTTTCGCCGCGATGACGCGCCACTTCATTGAGCACTTCGGGCAGAAAGGCCGGCTCGTTGCGACCGCTCTTCGGCTTGGGCCGCAGGCTGCGCGGTAGCAGGTACGGGGCATCGCTTTCCAGCATCAGTCGCCCGCGGGGAATGCTGCTCATCAGTGGATGGAGGTGGGTGCCTCGGCGCTCGTCACAGATCCAGCCGGTGATCCCGATATGCAGGTCTAGGTCAAGGTAGCCGAACAGCGCGGTGCGCTCACCGGTGAAGCAATGCACCACGGCGGCAGGCAGGCGATCGCGGAAATCCTTGAGGATCTGCAGCAGACGCTCGCTGGCATCGCGTTCGTGCAGGAACACGGGCATCTGTAGCTCAACTGCCAGGCTCAGGTGTTCCTCCAGGACTTTTTCCTGTTGTGGGCGCGGAGAGAAGTCGCGGTTGAAGTCCAGCCCGCATTCACCCACGGCACGTACCCGTGGTTGCTCCAGCAGTGCGCGCAGTTGCCGTGCACTGTCTGTTGTCCAACTGCTGGCGTCGTGTGGGTGGATACCGGCGGTACTGAACAAGCGCAGGCCCGGTTCATCAAGTTGCTGGCACAGCTCCAGTGCCTGTTCGCTACCCGCCAGGCTGGTACCTGTCACCAGCATCTGACATACACCGGCGGCTTGGGCACGCTCAAGCAATGCCGCCTGCTGGCCGGCAAAGCTCGGGTTGGTCAGGTTGACGCCGATGTCGATGAGTTGCATGGTCCTACCTCGGGGTATTGGCTTTATATGCCTGAAAAATGCTGAAAAATAACAACAAATCAAAGATTTTCAACAATGCCTGATCGTGTTCTGCGCGGATCCCTGTTGGCTTGCCGACGATGCAGCTGTCTTGAACGCCTTGGCACCCCGCCGATGCCACAGCAGGCATGCCTGCTTCATAGGTTTTTTGTTTCTGAGTGTGTTGACAGCCCGCCCGCCGCTTCTCTAGGATGCTGACTTGCGCCGATTTAAACAGCTACTTGCGGGGCGCAGGACACTCCCTGATGGGTGACCGAATACCGCTAAAACGCTGGTTCGGTGACGCCTCCCACCGCAGCCCAGCGGGATCTGCGAGGCGGAGAAATACTCCATGAGTTGCCCACGTACCAGTGTTTGCCTAAGCCCTCTTCCTGCCAGCCAAGCGGCGCGTACGCCACGTATTCTGCTGGGTGGCCAGCATCAACCGACACTCCTGCGTTACCTCGATGGCTGGCCACGCCGCAAAGGCCGCGCTACGGCCTTCCTGATCCAGTTTGCCGCCCACAACGTTGCACTGAGCGGCTTCGCTAATGACCGTTTCGATTTGGCAGTGGTGCAGTCGCCCTCGGCTGAAGAGGCCGCAGAGGTCATCGGCCATTTGACCCGTATTGCTCGCCAAGGCCTGATTACCCGCGCCTGACCCGCCTTTGTCCGCGCCGTGACCTCAAGGTGCGGCGCTGGTGTTCAGGGGTAGTCGATTTCGACGATGTAAACGAGTTGCTCACCTGTGGGTGTCTGCACCTGTACTTCGGCGTCCAGCGCCTTGCCGATCAGGGCTCGGGCCAGCGGTGAGTCGATGCTGATCAGGCCCAGTTTCAGGTCCAGTTCGTCCGGGCCGACGATACGGTATCGTGACTGCTCCCCGTCCTCGTTCTCGATGGTGACCCAGGCGCCGAAATACACTTTGTTCGGGTCGCTGGGGCGCTCACTGACAACCTTCAGGTTCTCCAACCGTTTGGTCAGGAAGCGGACACGGCTGTCAATTTCGCGCAGCATTTTCTTGCCGTAGGTGTACTCCGCGTTTTCCGAACGGTCGCCTTGCGCTGCCGCCTCGCTCACGGACTGGGTGACCTGGGGGCGGCGCACGTGCCACAGTTCATGTAGCTCAGCGCGCATGCGTGCTTCGCCTTCAGGCGTGATCAGAGCGGTGCCGGCAGTGCGCGGTGGGCGATAACGACTCATGGGGCAGGGTGTCTCTTGGTGATTGCCTGGTATAGGTAGCGGTCTGTTGATATGAGCATCGCGAGTCTATCAGCCCTCGCGCAGCACGGTCAGTGGGCTGGCATTCAGCGCACGGCGCGTGCCGTATACCCCGGCGCTACCAATCAGCAAAGCGCCCAGTACCGGTAGTACCAGCAGCCAGGGATGCGGGCTCCATTTCAAGTCAAAGGCATAGTGGTACAGCAGCAGGCTGATCAGTTCAGTGCCGAGTGCGGCAAGCAGGCCGCTGGCAGCACCGAGCAAGCCGAACTCGATACGTCGGGTCTTGGTCAGCAAGCGGCGACCGGCCCCCAGTGCCCGCAGCAGTGCACCTTGGTGAATGCGTTCGTCGAGTGTCGCCTGCAGGCCGGCGAACAGCACTGCCAACCCCGCAGCCAGAACAAACAACAGCACGTACTCCACCGCCAGGGTCACCTGGCCAAGGATGCTGCGCAGTTGATTGAGCAAGGCGTCGACCTGAAGGATGGTCACCGCCGGAAAGGCGCGGGACAGGGCCACGAGTTGCGCGTCATTGCCAGGCGCCAGGTAGAAGCTGGTCAGGTAGGTGGTCGGCAGGTTTTGCAGGGTGCCGGGCTGGAAGATCATGTAGAAGTTGGGCTGGAAGCTGTCCCAGTTGACGGTGCGCAGGCTGCTGACCAGCGCCTCGCGTTCCATGCCGCCAATGCTGAACGTCAGGTGGTCACCGAGCTTGAGCTTAAGGCTGGTGGCCAGATCGGCTTCAACTGAGACACCGGGCAGGGCGTCTGCCGGGGGCGTGGCCTGCCACCACTGACCGGAAACGAGGGCGTTGCCCTGTGGCAGATCGGCTGCCCAGGTCAGGCTCAGGTCACGCTGGATGGCGCGATCGCCGGTAGAGTCCTTGCTGACGATTTGCTGCACCGCTTGGCCGTTGATGTGTGTCAGGCGGCCGGGAATCACCGGGTACAGCGGTGCTGCTTGGGCGGAGAACTCGCTCAGGCGGTGGGCGAAGTCAGCTTTGTCATCCGGCAGGATGTTCAAGGCAAAGTAGTTCGGCGCGTCTTTGGGCAACTGGTTTTGCCAGGTGTCGAGCAGTTCGCCGCGCAGCAGTGCGATCAGCGCCATGGCCAGGAGGATCAGGCCGAAGGCCAGTGACTGGCCCGCCGCGCCCAGCGGATGGCGCAGCAGTTGACCGAGGCCCAGGCGCCAGGCTAGCGGTGCGTTGGCCAGCAGGCGACGCAGGCTGCGCAAGCCAAGCAGCAACAGGCCGCCGAGCAGCAGGGCAGCGATCAGGCCGCCGCCCAGCAGGGCAAAGGTCAGTAACAGGTCCAGGCTCAGCCGCCACATGATCAGGCCCAGGGCGAACAGCGCTGCGCCATACACCAGCCAACTGCTTGGTGGGACGGGCAGCAGGTCGCGGCGCAACACGCGCAACGGCGGAACCCGGCCCAGGGCGGCAAGGGGAGGCAAGGCGAAGCCCGCCAGCGCCACCAGCCCGGTGGCAATGCCGGCCAGTGCCGGGGCAATACCGCCTGGTGGAATCTCGTTGGGCAGCAAGCCTTTGAGCAGCTGGAACAGGCCAAACTGGGCGAGCCAGCCCAGCAATGCGCCGCTGAGGGCCGCAGCGCCGCCAAGTATTGCCAGTTGCAGGCAGAACAATGAGAGTGCCTGGCGCCGCGAAAGGCCCAGGCAGCGCAGCAGGGCGCTGGCATCGAAGCGCCGGCTGGCGAAACGGCTGGCCGACAGGGCCACGGCCACGCCTGCCAGGAGCACGGCCACCAGGCTGGCCATGTTCAGGTAGCGTTCGGCCTTGCCCAGCGCACCGCCGATCTGGCGGTTGCCGTCACGTGAGTTCAGCAGTTGCTGGTGGGCGGCCAGCGCCGGTTTGATAGCCTGCTGATAAGCGCTCAGCGCAGCCGGTACGCCGCGCCACAGGTCGCGGTAGGTGACCCGGCTGCCGGGCTGAACCACGCCGGTAGCGTCAAGGTCGGCCAGGTTGATCAGTACCCTGGGGGTCAGGCTGTAGAAGTTGCCGGCGCGGTCCGGTTCGTAGGTCAGCACCCGGCTCATGCGCAGGCTCTTCATACCGACGTCAATGCTGTCGCCGATTTTCAGGTTCAGCGCTGCCAGCAGGCGTGACTCAACCCAGGCCTCCCCCGGTGCCGGACCTGTGCCGGGTGTTTCTGCGGCATAGGGCTCTGCCGCGCTGCGCAGTTCGCCGCGTAGCGGGTAGTTGTTGTCCACTGCCTTGACGCTGGAGAGCTGGATACCGCTGTCGGCAGCGATAACACTGGAAAACTCAACGACACGGGCATGTTCGAGACCTTGGTCGATACCGGCGTTGATTTGCGCTGTACTCGCCGGTGCGCTGCCTTGCAGCACCAGGTCGGCCCCCAGGAACTCGGTGGCGCGTAGCAACATGGCACCGTTCAGGCGTGCGCCGAAGTAGCCGATGGCGGTGCTGGCGGTCACCGCAATGACCAAGGCAAAGAACAGCACGCGCAGCTCGCCTGCACGGGCATCACGCAGTAACTGACGAAACGCCAGGCTCAGCAGACGGAAAAACGACAGATGTGCCATCAGGGCTCCAGGGGGGTGACCAGGTGACCGGCATCCAGGTGGATCAGGCGACGGCAGCGTTTGGCCAGGCGTTCGTCGTGGGTGACCAGTACCAGCGTAGTGCCACGTTCCTTGTTCAGTTCAAACAACAGGTCGCTAATGCGTTCGCCGGTGTGGCTATCGAGGTTGCCTGTCGGTTCATCGGCAAACAGCACGGCAGGGTCTGCGGCAAAGGCCCGGGCGATGGCCACTCGCTGCTGCTCACCCCCGGAAAGCTGGCGTGGCGAATGGCTCAGGCGCTGGCCCAGGCCAACCCGTTCCAGCAGGCTGCGAGCGTGTTCGCGGGCGTCGCGACGGCCGTCGAGCTCCAGGGGCAGCATGACGTTCTCCAGTGCACTCAGGCTGTCTAGCAACTGGAACGACTGGAAAACAAAACCGACATGTTCGGCACGCACCTGGGCGCGCCGGTCTTCGTCCAGGCTGCCAAGATCATGCCCGGCCAGGGTGACAGAGCCGGCGCTGGGCAGGTCAAGGCCGGCAAGCAGGCCGAGCAGGGTCGACTTGCCTGAACCCGAGGCGCCAACGATGGCCAGGCTGTCGCCCTGTTTCAGGTCCAGCGACAGTTCATGCAGGATAGTCAGATCGCCTTCCGCGCTGGGAACCACTTTGCTAAGGTTCTGCGCAATGAGAATGCTGGGGCCCATGGAGAATCCGATGCGAGTGTGGATATTGAGTGCCGGTCTGGCCTTGCTGTGCATGGCACAGCTTGCCACGGCGGGTACCGTGTTGATCGTCGGGGATAGTATCAGCGCGGGTTTCGGCCTGGATACCCGTCAAGGGTGGGTGTCGTTGCTGCAGGCGCGCCTGAAAACCGAGGGATTCGACAGCCAGGTGGTTAACGCGTCAATCAGTGGCGATACCAGTGCAGGGGGCCAGGCGCGCCTGCCAGCGCTGCTTGCAGAGCACAAGCCCGCGCTGGTGGTGCTTGAGTTGGGCGGCAACGATGGCCTGCGCGGGCAGTTGCCGGCGCAATTGCAACAAAACCTTGCTGCGATGATCGACAGCTCCCGCGCTGCGGGCGCCAAGGTGGTTCTGCTGGGCATGCGCTTGCCACCCAATTATGGCGTTCGCTACACCGAAGCGTTTGCCAGGGTTTATGACAATCTGGCCAAGGATAAACAGGTCCCTCTGGTGCCGTTTTTTCTCGAGGGTGTGGGCGGCGTGCCCGAGCTGATGCAGGCCGATGGGCTGCATCCGGCACAGGGAGCACAGCAGCGGCTGCTGGATAATGCCTGGCCGGTGATAAAACCGCTGCTTTGACGCTTTTCTAGTGATCGGCTTTCGGCTAATGTTGCGCCCCCGATTTGGAGCCCTCAATGCCGCGTCCCGCCTGGTCCCTGTATGCCTATCAATTGATCGAGCCCGACGAACAGCTTGATCTGTTCGCCTGCCAGGAGATCCGCGTTCATCTGGTGGCCCGTCAACTTGAGCTGGGGTGTTCGGCAGACCGTACCTTGTGCGGTACGTTGTTGCCTGCTCAGCCGCGGTGGTCCGGGGTAGAGCGTTCGATCTACCGTGACCGGCGTCTGTGTCCGCTATGTCGGGCGATTCTCGATGCCCAGCGGCGTGGCACACGGCCGGTGTGGCCGCAACTCTGACAGCATTTGCCTGTCATATGCGCACGTAACCGTTCACCCCGATGTCTCCCGGTCAGGCGGGGGCGGGTGTACAATCGCTGTCTTGCCCCTATTGAATTAGCGAAGGATTTTCCGGATGTTGTCGCGCTTTCCCGCCGTCACCCGTTGCCTGTCTATTGCCGCCGTGCTGGCGACAGGTTCCGCCACTGCCCTGGAGCTGCCTCTGCCGCCGCCCGGGGAAGACGTCGTTGGCCAGGTCCAGGTTATCAAGGCCAAGTACGAAGACACCTTCGCCGACATCGGCACTGCCAATGACCTGGGTTACCTGGAGATGGTTGCTGCCAACCCCGGTGTCGACCCATGGCTGCCGGGTGTGGGTACCGAGATTGTTCTGCCAACCCGTTACGTCCTGCCGCCAGGTCCGCGTGAGGGTATCGTGATCAACCTGGCTGAGTACCGTATGTACTACTTCCCGAAAGGGCAGAATGTGGTGCATACCTTCCCGCTGGGTATTGGTCGCGAAGGTTGGGGTTCGCCAATTGCACAGACCAAGATCACTGCCAAGACGCCAAACCCGACCTGGACGCCACCGGCTTCGATTCGGGCCGAGCACGCGGCCGATGGTGATCCTCTGCCGAGCATTGTACCGGCCGGGCCGGACAACCCACTGGGGCCGTTCAAGTTCACCCTG
This sequence comes from Pseudomonas sp. AL 58, assembly GCF_036348395.1. Taxonomy (NCBI): domain Bacteria; kingdom Pseudomonadati; phylum Pseudomonadota; class Gammaproteobacteria; order Pseudomonadales; family Pseudomonadaceae; genus Pseudomonas; species Pseudomonas sp. AL 58. Next base: position 62,070 of record NZ_JAZBQR010000016.1, on the reverse strand, counting down.
GGTGTACCGGGTTACCTGATTCACGGTTCCAACAAGAAGTTCGGGATTGGCATGCGTACCAGTCACGGGTGTTTCCGCATGCTCAACAACAACGTGCTGGCCCTGTCGAAGATGGTGCCGGTTGGCACTCCGGTGCGCATCATCAATGAGCCTTACAAGTTCGGCATGAGTGCGGGCAAGGTTTATCTTGAGGCGCATACGCCGCTGGATGACAAGGGCAACCCCTCGGTGGTCGACAAGCACACTGCGGTCATCAATGCCTTGCTCAAGCGTCAGGATCTGGCCAATAACCTGCGCATGAACTGGGACATGGTGCGCGATGTTGTTGCTGCTGAAGACGGCATGCCAGTGGAGATCGCTGTGCCGGGCGCAGCCACCGCGCCGATGGTTTCCAGCGTGCCGCTCGAGATCCAGTAATACGCCAGGGTGCTGCAAGGGCCTGCCATTGTGCAGGCCTTTTTTTGCGCGTGTATCTCACTGACTCATCAATAGCCTGGAGGAGTCGCCCCGCCGTTTCTATCGTTCACAGCCGATTTTGCATCCTGGCGCTGCCACTGATGGGGCGTCTGCTACCCAAGGCGTTGGTGGAGCAGGTCCTTGAACGTAAAGCTGTAAAACGGCTCTGTGGGCGCGTGCATCCAGCATGTAAAGACGCTCGCTGCTCTTGCGAATCGTCTTAGATGCAGCGAGCCTGAACCCTCCAAAAACCAGATCGAAAAGTAACCCTGTAATCAGCCAACCTCTTACAGACAGCTCCTGCATTCCACACCACCATTCCTTGCGCTTCAAAGGATGAAGCGACAGCACCTGGTGCTGCTAACCGTCAAGGAATGACCTATGGATGATTTGCCGCTGTACGAACAAAACCTGATCAGCTACGACCCGGAAAATGGCCTGCCGATACCGCGTTGGCTTGATCCTTCTGTGAGCAGCGAAGATCTGGCGGCCCGCGAACTGGCTGAGTTGCTCGGGTTTTGCATGAAGCCGGAACTGCTGGATCCTGCCAGGTACATCAATACTGAAATAGAACGAATGATCGAGGCCTCGAGCGCATCGCAGGCGACCAAAGAAAGGCTGAACATTCTCAGCCCCATCAAGGTGACTTTCCGTGAGCGAGCGCCTTCAGGAGGCGGGTTGGTCGGCACCATCGCCCCCTCTCCCTTACACACCCAGGCCTTCGAGTTGAAACAGATCGTCACGGGCCAGCATTACGTCACGCTTAAAGACAAGGTGATGATCAAAGTCATCTGGCCGAAAGACTTTCCATCGGATCTGATCTCCGCTCTGGAGTCTGTAGACCTGCAGTCCGATTACAAGAACCGGGTGATCGAGCATTACACTCACCCGGACATGGAGTACATGTACAAGATGCTCAGCGAGCAGGTGCTGAAACGTCACCTTCAGCATCATGCGGGCCTCCCCACGACGTCAGTCAGCAGCCAAAACCTGATCAAGGCGTATCAAAACAGTCAGATCCAGCCAAAACGTGTTTACTTTCGGGACAAGTACGTCGTCACTCAAGCCGTCTGCCTAGAAGCTCGCGGATCCATGGCCGGCGTTGAGCCTCATGCGGCCCTTCTGGTTTTTTGCGGCGAGCCGGACGATCAGGCGGTCTTCGAGCTTCCCGGCGATGGGCTGAAGAGAAGGGAAGTCATTGAAGCATCAGAGCTAATGGAAAAATACGTGCTCAAACGCCTTTCGATCTACGACGGTCTCAGGTTCAAGAAGTTTGACTTGAAGTATCAGGGCATCGAGAAGCGCAGCAATGATTACCTGCGGGACGCATCCCTGACGTTTCATGACAGCGACGACATTATTTCGCATCTGTACGTCACCAATCTGGAGAGACTGGTCTCTGACATCGATACGCTGGTCTTCACATACACCGAGCGTCTGGTCGATCAAGGGCTTGAACTCTTCGGCGCAGTATTGAACATCGTATCCGGGGGCGTGGCCGCGCCGACAATTGGCGCAGGGCTGGCTGGCCGAATGCTGTTGGCTTCCTTGCTAGGATTGTGTTCAGCGGGTATCGAGGCGACCAGAGGTATGTTGGCAGATCGTCCGGAGGACGCTGACAAGCACTACAAAGCGGCGATGATCGCGGCGATCTTGGAAATCGTGACCGTCATGATCCCCAAGACAGCCTCGATAGGGCTTACCAACACCAGCAAGAACGCGATATCCGGGAACGTCCTCAAGCGCATGAGGTTCGACGGCGTGACACCACCTCTTTATCACGACATCCGGCTCATCAACCGGAACGTAATTCCCTCGGAGTTAGGCGCCATGCACCTGAAGCGACGTCTGCTCGAACGTCTGAGTCAAGGCCCAGCTGCGGCCCAGGACATGATTTATGAATACGCACGGTGCATGAAAAAGACAGTGGAGAATCACAAACTCATCATTTACCGGGGTCAGGTATTTCGTGGCGATATGCGTACCCCCGAGGTCATTTTCAGAGACGGCTTCCAGCTTCGTACGCCAATCTCGGAGATCAAGAAAGACATTCATCAAATCACGGGCGTTCGGGGAGGCTTCGGCGGAGGCCGCAATGCACTGGATCCTGACGGGAAAGGCATCTCTACTTCGGTGTTCTATTACAAGGAACACACGGGGGCTTTTGTCTACGGCGGGAAACGCGGGGGCTATACGTACGTCGTCGACACCATCGACATGGATGGCTACCACCTCTACGCCAATCACCACATGGCCAAATACCCCAACTCACGGCAGATCAACTTGAGCCCAACGGAAATCAACTTTGGAGACAACATTGCCGGTGACATGATTTTGGGCGCCTACGACCAATCAGGCCGATTTATCCCCAACGGCTTCGGCCTGGAGATGTTCGCACGACGCAGAGCCAGCGAAATAGAAAAGCAGCTGATGGAGGCCGCCACCCGAGCAGTGGGTAAAGCTCAATCACATGTTGCCGCCCAAGTCCTGAAAGATGACTCGAAGTCTGATGCGAGAAACCGGGATTGAGAGCTGTCAACGTCGTTCGCATGACGCGGCATCTGGCAGAGGCGGTCATTCAAGCTTGCGAGCGCCTTTTCCGGTAGTCCGTGATGAACCAAAAAAAAGCCGGCCCACAAGTGGGCCGGCTTCATAACAATCCCGAAAGATTATTATTTGCGGCTGGCTTTTTCCAGCATGCGCAGAGCGCGCTCGTTAGCTTCATCAGCAGTCTGTTGAGCTTTTTGAGCTGCAGCCAGAGCGTCGTCAGCTTTACGATAGGCTTCATCAGCACGAGCTTGTGCACGAGCTGCTGCGTCTTCGGTAGCAGTCAGACGAGCTTCGGTTTCTTTGGATACGCTGCTGCAACCGGTAGCCAGAACTGCGGCCAGAGCCAGAGCAGAGAATTTCAGAACGTTGTTCATCGTGTTCCCCTTCAAGGACTTTCTATTAAAGAGCCATCTCTCAACAAAGAGAAACTGGCCGGCGTACATACTACCCATTACTTGTAGTAAGTAAACTGACACAGCGCAAGAACTGGAAAAAAATTACGCTTCTGTCGAAACCGACACAGTCGCTGTATGAAAAGCATTCAGCTTTAGACGGTCCAGGTTGCAGTATCTAGTGTAAGGCGTTGTTTTTTGTTGAACTAAAGGTGACTTTAACGGTCATCCTTCGTCACAGGACTAGAACATCCGGTAACTGTCAGTGCCATTGAAGGGTACGACGTTGGCGTGCTGCTAGTGCGCGATTTTTACGATCAAGCGCCTTGAGCATCTGTACCCAGGGCGCCTACTATTTGTGACGTGCTCAGCTGCCAGAGAACGACCAGGCTCTTCTCCTTGTCCAACTGGGGCACGGGGTGGCGTAGAGGTTCCTTCGCCGGACAAACATCGGTAAGGTAGGGGTCAAATACAAGACCCGCGAGGAGTAGTGATGAGCGAGGCGTTGTCCATCCACCATGACCAGGCTGGTCATCAGTTCGAGACCAATGTGGACGGTCATCGTGCGTACCTGACCTACATGGATCTGGGGAAGCAGACCCTGGATATCTACCGTACATTCGTGCCCAATGCGTTGCGCGGTCGCGGCATTGCGGCTGCACTTACCGAGAAGGCGCTTGAGTACGCCGATACCATGGGCTACACGGTCATTCCATCCTGTTCCTATGTCGAACGCTATATGGAACGGCATCAACGGCAGTCGTCGAAAGCCTGAATACCTGCCAGCAACCGCGGCAAACACAAAAACGCCGGGCATTTGCCCGGCGTTTTTGTGTGCGTGCTACTAGCCCCGTTGACGCTTTGGCAGTACATCCTTGAGCTTGGCGTGCATGCTGCGCAGCGTGTTCGCCGTGGTGTCCCAGTCGATGCAGGCATCGGTGATCGAGACGCCGTACTGCAGTTCGGAAAGGTTTTTCGGAATCGCCTGGCAACCCCAGTTCAGGTGGCTCTCGACCATCAAGCCAATGATCGACTGATTGCCTTCGAGGATCTGGTTGGCCACGTTCTCCATGACCAGTGGCTGCAGTGCCGGGTCCTTGTTGGAGTTGGCATGGCTGCAGTCGACCATGATGTTCGGCTTGATCTTGGCCTTGGTCAGTGCCTGTTCGCAGAGTGCCACGCTGACTGAATCGTAGTTTGGCTTGCCGTTACCGCCGCGCAGTACCACGTGGCCGTAGGCGTTGCCTTTGGTGGTGACGATGGAGACGCCACCTTCCTGGTTGATACCCAGGAAGCGGTGAGGGCTGGAGACCGATTGCAGGGCGTTGATCGCTACGGTCAGGCCACCGTCGGTACCGTTCTTGAAGCCGACGGCCGAGGACAGGCCCGAAGCCATTTCACGGTGGGTTTGCGATTCAGTGGTGCGCGCACCAATGGCCGACCAGCTGATCAGGTCCTGCAGGTATTGTGGCGAAATCGGGTCGAGCGCTTCAGTTGCGGTCGGCAGGCCCATTTCCGCCAGGTCCAGCAGCAGTTGGCGGCCGATGTGCAGGCCGTCCTGGATTTTGAACGAGTCATCCAGGTACGGGTCGTTGATCAGACCTTTCCAGCCCACGGTGGTACGCGGCTTTTCAAAATACACGCGCATGACCAGGTACAGGGTGTCGGACACCTCTGCGGCCAGTACTTTCAAGCGTTCGGCGTACTCGTGGGCGGCCTTGATGTCGTGAATCGAGCAAGGGCCGACGACCACGAACAGGCGGTGGTCCTTGCCGTCGAGGATATTGCGCACCACTTCGCGGCCCGCAGTCACGGTTTTCAGCGCGGTGGCACTGAGAGGTATTTCCTTCTTGAGCTGATCGGGGGTGATCAAGGTCTCGTTGGAGGCAACGTTAAGGTCATCGATCGGTAAATCAGCCATCGTGTTACTCGTCAGGTCACGGATGCCGGCCGCCAGCGATCCCCGTGCGGCGGAGCAGCATGATTTAACGCAGCGGGGGAGCCGAACCTTAGCGCGTTACACCGTGGCTCGACAATGGGCAAGGCCCGCTTTCCTGTGTGGGAACGCGCATAAAGACCGGTCGAGTGCGACTAAAGTGGCAGCGGGCGTGGTTGCAGCACCCGGTTCGCCTCCAGGCTGGCTTCCGAGAACTCGGTGGCGTGCCGGGCTATCCACTCCTGAGCCAGGACTTGCAGGTCGATGTCTTGAGCTTCATCGCCGGCGTGTTGTTGGCAATAGTGCTGGATCTGGCAGACCTGTTCGCTCATTCGTGCACCGAACAGCGCTTGCTCATCAACAAAGGCAATGCCGACCCGGTAGCCTTGTGCCTGCTTCTGGCACCAGGCGACGTAACCCGGGTAGCGGGCATCTTCGCCGAGGGAAGGGATGATCATTTCAACCGCCATGCCGCGGCGGTAGGCCCGTGGATGGTTGCAGGCTACGCCGCCCAGGCTGATAGTGTGGAGTCGCTGGCGGAACAGGCTGGGTGACGAGCGCAAGGTCAATTCGACCGGAACGTCATCGGGGTGAGGCAGGAATCCACGCATATCGACTCCGTGTCGATTATTTGACCTTGTTTGGCTGAGTATAGTGAAGGAAAGTGAAGCGGTTGATTTACGTATGAAAGCTGATCAAAAAACAATCAGTCCAGGGGTGGTGATGGAAAGGGCGCAACAACGCATCGGTATTATTGGTACCGGCGCCATCGGTGGTTTTTATGGTGTGATGCTGGCTCGTGCCGGGTTCGACGTGCATTTTCTGTTGCGCAGTGAGTTTGCGGCGGTCAGTGAACAGGGGCTGCAAATCGACAGTGATGTTCACGGGGTGTTACGCCTGCCGTCGGTGCAGGCCTACAGCGATGCTGCTGAAATGCCACCCTGCGACTGGCTGCTGGTCGGTGCCAAGACCACCAGCAACCCGGCCCTGGCACCCTTGATCACTCGGGCGTGCAAAGTGGGTGGCAGCGTCGTGCTGCTGCAGAACGGGTTGGGTGTCGAAGAGGCGTTGCGGCCTCTGTTGCCCGCTAACCTGCACCTGCTCGGAGGCTTGTGTTTTGTCTGCCTCAATCGCACGGCGCCGGGGGTAGTTCGGCATCAGGCGTTGGGTGCGGTGAACCTTGGCTATCACAGTGGCCCGGCGCAGGATGTATTGGCACGTCAGGCACGAGTGGAGTCAGCTGTGGCGCTGTTTCATGCGGCGGGTATCGAGTCCCGGGGCATGCTCAACCTGGCTCAGGCGCGTTGGCAGAAGTTGGTGTGGAACGTGCCGTACAACGGCCTTTCGGTGTTGCTCAAGGCCAGCACCAGCGCGCTGATGGCGGATGCGTCCAGCCGAGCACTGATTCAGGCGTTGATGTGCGAGGTGGTGGACGGGGCGCGTGCCTGTGGCCATGTCCTGCCAGAGGGGTACGCTGAGGATCTGTTTGCCATCACTGAGAACATGCCGGATTACTGGCCGAGCATGTACCACGACTACGCTCAGGGGCGGCCGCTGGAGTTGGATGCCATCTATGCTGAACCGCTGGCGCAGGCGCGTCAGGCCGGTTGCCAGCTGCCGCGAATCGAAGCGCTGTATCAGGCGCTGGCATTTATTGATCGGCATAACCATTGATACCCCCAGGAGTGCAGCATGAGTAAAGGTCTGGTCGACAAGCTGGTGGTGGCCATTTCCTCGCGGGCGTTGTTCGACCTGAGTGAGAGCCATCAGGTGTTTCTGGCGCAGGGTGTGGAAGCCTACCGGCAGTACCAGATCGACCATGAGGATGAGCTGCTGGAGCCGGGCGATGCGTTCCCGCTGGTGCAGAAACTGCTGGGTTTGAATGACAGTCTCGGCCAGCAGCGGGTTGAGGTGGTGCTGGTGTCGCGTAACAGTGCCGACACCGGCTTGCGTGTGTTCAGTGCCATCGAACATCACGGCCTGGGCATTTCACGCGCCGCCTTTGTCGGCGGGCGCAGCCCTTATCCGTATCTGGCGGCATTTGGTTGTCACCTGTTCCTGTCGACTGATGCCGAGGACGTGCGCCGTGCGCTGGAGGCCGGTTTTGCCGCCGCGACCATTCTGTCTGGCGGTGCCCGGCGAGCGGCCAGCGATGAACTGCGTATCGCGTTTGATGGCGACGCGGTGTTGTTTTCCGATGAGTCGGAGCGCGTCTACCAGCAAGGAGGGCTTGAAGCCTTCCAGGCCAACGAACGCCAGGCGGCTCGCCAGCCGTTGGGTGGCGGCCCGTTCAAGCCGTTCCTGGCCGCGTTGCATGTGCTGCAGAAAGAGTTTCCGCAAGGCGCCTGCCCGATTCGTACGGCACTGGTTACCGCGCGTTCTGCACCCGCCCATGAGCGGGTGATCCGTACCTTGCGCGATTGGGACATCCGTCTGGATGAGTCGCTGTTTCTCGGCGGCCTGGACAAGTCGGCGTTTCTTGAAGCGTTCGCCGCCGACGTGTTCTTCGATGATCAGGCCGGGCATTGCGAGCGCGCCCGAGGTGTGGTCGCGACGGGGCATGTGCCTCATGGTGTCAGCAACGAGCACGCGCCCGGTTGAGCCCGGCGGTGCTCGCCGGACGGGCGCTGCGCATCACCTTGACGCTGCTAAGCTGAAGCGTGCGCTGCCGTTTCGGCAGTCGAGGAGGGCAAATGATCCATTCGATGCTGTATGCCACAGACCTCGGTGTGTACGCGCCTTATGTCTTGCAACATGCGCTGGCGTTGGCGCGAACCTTCAACGCCGAACTGTATGTGATTCATGCGGTTGAGCCGATGGGGCAGTTCGCTGAATCACTGCTGCAGAGCTACCTGGACGAACAGACCCTGGACGAACTGCATAGCCAGGGTGTGAACACGGTGATGGCCAATATCGAACAGCGGGTGCTGGATACGTTTCGTGATGAATTGGGTGGGCATGAGGACCTGGCCCTGATCCGTGCCGTGCGGGTGCGACAGGGGGATCCTGCTCAGGTCATTCTGGAGCAGGCTCAGCGGCTGAGTGTCGATTTGCTGATTGTTGGCAGCCACTCCCGTGGCGCAGGTGTGTCGATTCCGCTGGGTCGGACCGCGGCGCGTGTGTTGCAGCTTTCGCCAGTGCCGGTTTACATGGTCCCCTTGGCCCAGCATCTGGGCCGGCGCAAGGGGTGAGCGGTAAGTGAGCGAGGCTGTAGGAAAACCGGTGAAATAGTTCTAGATTTATTCTTCAAACCACTAATATAGTTATAACCCGTCGCTGCTGCCGGTGACGCCCAGCTGATTTGAGGGATACCTATGAAGCTTCAACAATTGCGCTACATCTGGGAAGTGGCGCACCACGACCTCAACGTCTCCGCGACAGCACAGAGCCTGTATACCTCCCAGCCTGGGATCAGCAAGCAGATCCGTCTGTTGGAAGATGAGCTGGGTGTTGAGGTTTTCGCTCGTAGCGGCAAGCACTTGACGCGCGTCACGCCGGCGGGTGAGCGGATTATTACCACGGCTGGGGAAATTCTGCGCAAGGTCGAGAGCATCAAGCAAATCGCCCAGGAATTCTCCAATGAGAAAAAGGGCACCCTTTCGATCGCAACGACGCACACCCAGGCGCGTTACGCGTTGCCGCCGGTGATCAGTAACTTCATCAAGCAATACCCGGAAGTAGCGCTGCACATGCACCAGGGTTCGCCGATGCAGATTGCCGAGATGGCGGCTGATGGCACCGTCGATTTCGCCATTGCCACCGAGGCCCTGGAGCTGTTCGGCGACCTGGTGATGATGCCGTGCTATCGCTGGAACCGTTGTGTGGTCGTGCCGCAGGGGCATCCGTTGACCAAGCTGCCCAAACTGACGCTGGAAGTGCTGGCGGAATATCCGATCGTGACCTACGTCTTTGGCTTTACCGGCCGCTCAAAGCTCGACGAAGCGTTCAGTCACCGTGGCCTGACCCCGAAAGTGGTCTTTACCGCTGCCGATGCTGACGTGATCAAGACCTATGTTCGCCTTGGCCTGGGTGTTGGTATTGTCGCCAAGATGGCTGTTGATCCCAAGCTCGACAGCGATCTGGTGGTGCTCGATGCCAGCGAGTTGTTCGAGTCCAGTGTGACCAAGATCGGTTTCCGCCGCGGCACGTTCCTGCGTGGGTTCATGTGCGACTTCATCGAGAAGTTCGCCCCGCACCTGACGCGTGAAGTAATGGCCAAGGCCATTCAGTGCCACAACAAGCAGGAACTGGAAGAGCTCTTTGAAGGTGTTGAGCTGCCGGTCCACTGACCACAACGTGGTGCCACAAAAAAACCGGCCATGGGTGCCGGTTTCAGTGCTGAGAAAGCCAGCCGCGCAGAGCATGTGATTTTTGTGTCAGGCTCGCCTGCGGTGGTATCGGCGGGGTGTCAGTAAGCGCGCGGCGCCTGCATCGCGGGCAAGCCCGGCTCCTACGGCGGGCGCGGGCTCTGTTGGAACTGGCTTGCCTGCGATGGCCTCGGTGCGGTGTCCGTAAGCGCGCGACGTCTGCATCGCGGGCAAGCCCGGCTCCTACAGCTGGCGCGGTCTTTGTTGGAGCTGGCTTGCCTGCGATGGCCTCGGTGCGGTGCCCGTGAGTTCACGGCGTCTGCATCGCGGGCAAGCCCGGCTCCTACAGTTGGCGCGGGGCTCTGTTGGAACTGGCTTGGCTGCGATGGCGTCGGTGAGGTGTCCGTGAGTTCGCGGTGCCTGCATCGCGGGCAAGCCCGGCTCCTACAGCTTGCGCGGTCTTTGTTGGAGCTGGCTTGCCTGCGATGGCGTCTGCATCGCAGGCAAGCCCACAAGGGGTACCCTTCAGATCAGCTCTTGCTGATCAGGTTGCCTGCATGCAGGCCGCATTCTTTCTGGGTTGACTCTTCCCACCACCAGCGGCCTTCGCGCTCATGCTGGTTCGGCAGCACCGGGCGGGTGCAGGGCTCGCAGCCGATGCTGATAAAACCGCGTTCATGCAGGCTGTTGTAGGGCAGCTCGAGCATGCGGATATAGCCCCAGACTTCTTCGCTGGTCATCTGCGCCAGTGGGTTGAACTTGTACAGCGTGTGCTCTGCTGTGGAGAAGGCACCGTCGATTTCCAGCGCGGCTACCTGGCTGCGGGTGCCCGGGCTTTGATCGCGACGCTGGCCGGTGGCCCAGGCGCTTACCGTGGCCAGTTTGCGGCGCAGTGGTTCGATCTTGCGGATACCGCAGCATTCGCCGTGACCGTCTTTGTAGAAGCTGAACAGGCCCTTTTCCTTGACGAAGGGCTCGAGCTTGCTGTGGTCGGGAGAGAGGATTTCGATCGGCAGCGAGTAGTGCTCGCGGACCTGATCAATGAAACGGTAGGTTTCCGGGTGCAGGCGACCGGTGTCGAGGCTGAATACCTTGACCTGCTTGTTCAGTTTCCAGGCCATGTCCACCAGCACCACGTCTTCGGCGCCGCTGAAGGAGATCCACAGGTCGTCACCGAAGTGCTCGAAGGCAAGTTTGAGGATGTCTTGCGGTGACTTGCTGGCGTAGGTCGCGGCCAGGGCGGCGACGTCGAAGGGTTGGCTCATCAGGCGGCTTCCGGTCTGTGAATGGCGCTTTGCGCTCGTTTAGGCTGATCTTAACAAAAAATGTCTGGCTAGACGGTTTGCATTGAATGACTGGCCGGGCTGTCGTCAGAAGAAGGCAGATGTGCTTCAGAGTTGCCCCAAGGTATCGAGCAGTACCTTTACCTTGGTGATCGACTCTTGGTACTCGGCTTGCCAATCCGAATCGGCGACCACTGCGCCGCCGCCCCAGCAGCAGGCCTGGCCGTCCTTGATCAGCAGGCTGCGGATCGCAATGGAACTGTCCATTTCGCCGCGCACGTCGATGTAAATCAATGAGCCGCAGTACAGTGCTCGTCGGCTGGGTTCCAGTTCGTCGATGATCTGCATGGCGCGGATTTTCGGCGCGCCGGTGATCGAGCCGCCGGGGAAGCTGCCGGCGATCAGGTCCAGCGCGTCCTTGTCGGCTGCGAGTTGCCCGGTGACGACGCTGACCATGTGGTGGACGTTGGGATAGCTTTCCAGGCTGAACAGTTCCGGGACTTTAACCGTACCGATTTCACAGCTGCGGCCCAGGTCGTTGCGCAGCAGGTCGACGATCATCAGGTTTTCTGCACGGTCTTTGCTGCTGGCCAGCAATTGGGCGGCATTCTCGGCGTCTTCGACAGTGTCCTGGCTGCGCGGTCGGGTGCCCTTGATCGGGCGTGTTTCTACCTGGCCGGCGTGTACCTGGATGAACCGCTCGGGCGAGAAGCTCAGCAGGGCGCTGCCGTCTGCCAGTGCCTGGAACCCGGAGAACGGCGTAGGGCAGGCGCTGCGCAGGGCGCGATAGGCGTGCCAGGGATCGCCCTGGCACGGTGCTCTGAAGCGCTGGGTGAGGTTGATCTGGTAGCAGTCGCCCGCATGGATGTAGTGCTGCACGCGCTCGAACGCTTGGCGGTACTGCTCGGGGGAAAGATCGCCGCGCATTGGCGCCTTCAGCGTGAAATCGGCCTTGTCGTCGGTGACAGCTGGTGCGTGGAACAAGCGCAGCAGGCGCTGTGCTTCGTCAGGTGCCAGGCTTGGGTGAAACACCAACTGGGTGGTGCTGCGCTGATGGTCGCTGATCAGTGCCCAGGCATACAGCCCCAGGCCGGCATCCGGCAGGTCCAGGTCATCCACTGCCAGCGCTGGCAGTGTTTCAAGGCGTCGCCCGAAGTCATAGCTGAGGTAGCCTATAAGGCCCCCTGCGAAGGGCAGTTGCAGATCATCGGGCAGGTCTGCAGTACCGAGGCGCTTCAGGCTGTCGCGCAGGCGCTGGAGATAGTCAATGCCGGTTTCGCCATCATGGGGTGACAACTGCTCTACTGGCCAGGCGCTCAGCAGGTCATAACGCCCTCGGCTGGCGTTCGGGCGCGCGCTGTCGAGCAGGATGGCGCCAGGTGTCTGGCGGACACGGGCAAAGTAGTCGGCAGGGTCGGCCTGGTAGGGCAGGGGATGAACGGTGCAGGTGGGCATTCGCATCAAGAGCTGTCAGGGCGGGGAACGGATTGTAGTCCTCCGCAGGCGTTGCTCCTAGAGGTGTGCGCGCAATTGAGGCACCCGATGTCGCCCTGAGGGTAGGTTTGTATCCCCTCAGGGCGTTGCATCAGTTGTTCGGCACGTGGCCAAACAGCTCCTGGGTGAAGCGAACCCGCTCTTCCACGGTTTCCTTCACGCCGTTCTTCGCCAGGGCTTCCAGGTGGGCCTCGATGGCGTGGGTGCGCTGCGTCAGGCCGCAATCGTTGGCGATCTGGATGTTCAGGCCGGGGCGGGCGTTGAGCTCAAGGATCAGCGGGCCCTTGTCCTGGTCCAGCACCATGTCGACACCGATGTAACCCAGGCCGCACAGCTCATAACAACCGGCGGCCAGCTTCATGAAGCCGTCCCAGTTTGGCAGTTGCACGCCGTCTACCGCGTTGGTGGTGTCCGGGTGCTTGCTGATGATGTTGTTCAGCCAGGTGCCGCGCAGGGTGAGCCCGGTGGCGAGGTCGACCCCGACCCCGATGGCGCCCTGGTGCAGGTTGGCCTTGCCGCCAGACTGGCGCGTCGGCAAGCGCAGCATGGCCATGACCGGGTAGCCCATCAGGACAATGATGCGGATGTCCGGTACGCCTTCGTAGCTGATGCTCTTGAAGATCTGGTCGGGGGTGACCCGGTACTCGATCAGTGCCCGGTCGCGGTGCCCGCCCAGGGAGTAGAGGCCGGTCAGGATGCTGGAGATCTGGTGCTCGATTTCCTCGTGGCTGATGATCTTGCCCGAGACGGTCCGGTAGCGGTTCTCGAAACGGTCGGCGATGACCAGAATGCCGTCGCCACCAGCGCCTTGGGCCGGCTTGATCACGAAATCACTGCGCCCGCCGATGATCTCGTCGAGCTTTTCGATCTCTTTCTCGGTGGAGATGATCCCGTACATTTCCGGCACATGAATGCCGGCCTTGATCGCACGCTCCTTGGTGATGATCTTGTCATCGACGATCGGGTACAGGTGGCGCTTGTTGTACTTGAGGACATAGTCCGCATTGCGCCGGTTGATACCCATGATGCCCCGGGCCTCCAGGGCTTTCCAGGTTTTCCAGAGACCGAACATCAGGCGTCCTTCACAAAGGCTTTGAAACGGACCAGCTCCGTCAGGCGATAGCCGCGATAACGGCCCATTGCCAGCATGAAGCCCACCAGAATCAGCAGTACCGCCGGGAAGGTGAAGACGAAGTACACCAGTTCCGGCACGCTCATCAGCAGGTGCGCTAGCGAGGCTGCGAACAGGGTGCCGACGGCTACTTTCATCGCATGGCCACCGCCGCGCTCCTCCCAGGTGATCGACAGGCGTTCGATGGTCATGGTCAGGATCACCATCGGGAACAGTGCGACCGACAGGCCGCGCTCCAGGCCCAGCTTGTGGCTGAACAGGCTGATGGCGGCAATCAGTACCACGACGAAGGTCAGCACCACCGACAGGCGTGGCAGCATCTGCAGCTTCAGGTGCTCAAGGTAGGAGCGTAGCGACAGGCCCAGCGCGGTAATGATGGTAAACAGGACGATGCCGAAGCCCAGTTGGGTTTCGCGGAAGGCCAGGGCGATCAGTACCGGGGTAAAGGTGCCGAGGGTCTGCAGGCCGATCAGGTTGCGCAGGACCAGGATCACCAGTACGCCAATCGGGATCATGACCATGATCATGAACGTCTGCTGGGTCTGCAGGGGCAGGCCGTACAGTGAGTACTCCAGAAAGTCGGCGTCGGTATTCTCGTCGGTCAGCTTGGCCAGGCGGATGGCGTTCATCTCGCTGTTGTTCAGGCTGAAGCTGACGTTGGCTTTCTTGCCGCCATCGACGGTGATCAGGTTGTCATCGCCCGTCCACCACAGCAGGCGGTCGCTCGGCAGGCCCTGTTCGCCGGTGTCCGGGTTGAAGTACAGCCAGTCGGTGCCGTTGAAGCTGCGCAGCCACAGTTCAGGGGTTTGTGGTTGGTCGGCCAGCAGGCGGATGGTATGGACTTTTTCAATCGGTACGTGGGCAATCGACAGCAGCAGGTCGATGATCTTGGCCTTGTGCAGGCTTGAGGTATCGCCGGCCAGCAGCAGCTTGACGTTGTCATCGTTGACGTTGTTGACGCGCTTGATGGTCTCGCTGACAAAGGTCTCGACGTCTGCCGAATGCTGGCGGATAGGAGCCATCAGCGCTTCGGCGGCGATCTTCTCCGGGCCTTCGACGGGCAGGCTGTCACGGAAGGTGGGACCTTTGGCCTTGGGTTTTTCGGCGCTGTAGCGCTTTGTCAGTACCAGGCGGTAGTAGAGGGTCTGGTTGCCGCTGGCGCGGCGTGCCGACCAGGTCACCTTGCGGTTGCCATCGACGCGGTTGACGCTGACGCCGTAGTTGTTGGAGATGAAGCTCTCGTTGAGGCTGACGTAGTCACTGCTCAGCGGTGGCACGAACATCTGGACCTTGACCGGGTCTTTGGCGCTGGCGACGAACTCGACCTTGGCGTCGATGTTCCACAGGTCGTCCGTCTCGTCTTCGGTGACCGGAATGCCGAGGAAGAAGATCTGGTAGGCCGTGACCAATACGCCCAGCAACACCAGAACGGTGATCAGGACTTTGAGGTGGAGGGTAAGAGAGCGCATCGGTTTTACTCTGCGGTGTGAGCGGCGGTGGCGCAGGCGGGTTTGCCGGCAGCGTATTTAAGGCTTGGGTCGACCAGGGCATCGAAGTGTTTCAGGGCTTCGGAACCGATCAGCAGCGGGTATTGGAACGCGCTGCGGTCAGTGAGGTTCACTTCAATGGTGCGCAAGGCGTTCCCCATGCAGATATTCAGGGCAATGACAGGGCGAGCGGTGTACGCCTTGCCTTCATCCGGGTTGTAGTCGCCAGCCCGTCGCTTGATTTTGCTGACGCGGGCCAGTGGGCGTTCTATCGGATGCGAATGCGCCGCATCGATGGCCAGGTAGAAGCGCACCCAGGATTCGCCATTGCGCTTGAAGCGCTTGATGTCGCGAGCGCTGAGCGAGGCGGTCTTGGCGCCGGTGTCGAGCTTGGCGGCAACCTCAAGGTCGATGTCGGCAAGGCGGGCGTATTCGTTAAGGCCGTAGACCGTCTTGTCATTGGCTTGGCTCAGCGCCGGCAATAAAGAAAGGCTGAGCAACAGTAGAAGGGGCGTGAGTCTCATAAATCCTGGCGCGGTGCTGTGCGATGTTCGGGTCAAGGCGACTGGCAGTACTGCGCAACCTTCCTCGTTCATCTGCCATAAAAAGATGACAGACACACTATCCATGCCCCAAAGGAGGCGGCGGCATTCTATCACGCTGGTGTGCATGTGCCAGCGGCTGGCATAAGACAACATGGAAGACCTCCATGTTCGTTATTAGACGATTGTCGACAATGTTTATTTTGTCTTTGACTGGCGAGCGTTATTTGGCTAGTTTTGGCCCTATTGATTTTGAAGGTGTCGACAATATGCTGGACGCAAGCCAAGCACCCGGCGTTACGCAGGATGACTCGGAAACCCTTTCCGAAAACGTTTTCCGGCGCATTCAGGCGGCCATCGTCAAGGGCGAGATCGCCCCGGGCAGTAAAATTTCCGAGCCTGAGCTGGCGCGCACCTACGGTATCAGCCGTGGGCCATTGCGTGAGGCGATTCACCGCCTGGAGGGCCAGCGCCTGCTGGTGCGAGTTCCCCATGTCGGCGCACGGGTGGTTTCGCTCAGCCATGCCGAGTTGATCGAGCTGTACGAAATTCGCGAATCCCTGGAAGGCATGGCCTGTCGCCTGGCTGCCGAGCGAATGAGCGTAGCCGATATCGACGAACTGCGCCGGGTGCTTGATACCCATGAGCGCGACGCTACCTTCCAGGCCGGGCTGGGTTACTACCAGCAAGAAGGCGATTTCGACTTCCATTACCGAATCATCCAGGGCAGTGGCAACCGCACCCTGGTGCAGATGCTCTGTGGCGAGCTGTATCAACTGGTGCGCATGTACCGCATCCAGTTCTCCGCAACGCCCAATCGGCCACGCCAGGCGTTCGCCGAGCACCACCGTATTCTCGATGCCATCGCCGACCGTGACGGTGAACTGGCCGAGCTCCTGATGCGCCGCCATATCGGCGCCTCCAAACGCAATATCGAGCGTCATTACCTGGACGCCAACAGCCCACGAGGTGAGTCATGAGTCAGAAAAGCAGTCCCGGCCAGCGCTTTCGCGACGCGGTCGCTACCGAGCATCCTCTGCAAGTGGTAGGGGCGATCAACGCCAACCATGCTCTCTTGGCCAAGCGTGCCGGTTTCAAGGCGATCTACCTGTCCGGTGGCGGTGTTGCGGCCGGCTCCCTCGGCCTGCCTGACCTGGGTATTACCGGCCTGGACGACGTGCTGACCGACGTACGCCGTATTACCGATGTGTGCGACCTGCCGCTGTTGGTGGATGTCGACACCGGTTTTGGCTCTTCGGCGTTCAACGTGGCGCGTACCGTCAAGTCGATGATCAAGTTCGGCGCGGCCGCGATTCACATCGAGGACCAGGTGGGTGCCAAGCGCTGTGGTCACCGCCCTAACAAGGAGATCGTCTCTCAGCAGGAGATGGTTGACCGCATCAAGGCCGCTGTTGACGCCCGTACTGATGACAGCTTCGTGATCATGGCGCGTACCGACGCGCTGGCCGTAGAAGGCCTGGAGTCTGCCCTGGACCGCGCAGCGGCCTGCATCGAAGCGGGTGCTGACATGATCTTCCCAGAGGCGATCACTGAGCTTGAGATGTACCGTACTTTCGCTGCCCGGGTGAAAGCGCCGATTCTGGCCAACATCACCGAGTTCGGCGCGACCCCGCTGTACACCACCGAAGAGTTGGCCTCTGCCGATGTTTCGCTGGCGCTGTACCCGCTGTCGGCGTTCCGTGCCATGAACAAGGCCGCTGAAAACGTCTACAACGCACTGCGTCGCGACGGCACCCAGAAGAATGTTGTCGACACCATGCAAACCCGCATGGAGCTGTACGACGCCATTGATTACCACGTGTTCGAGCAGAAGCTCGATGCCCTGTTCGCTCAGAAAAAGAGCTGAATGAAGGCTTGAACCCGTAATCAGCTTACGTTTCCCATAACAAATTCAAGATTGGAGAAAAGCAATGGCCGAAGCAAAAGTACTCAGCGGTGCCGGCCTGCGCGGTCAAGTTGCCGGGCAAACCGCACTGTCTACCGTAGGCCAGGCCGGTGCCGGCCTGACCTACCGCGGCTATGATGTGCGCGAGCTTGCCGAGCACGCTTTGTTCGAAGAAGTTGCCTACCTGCTGCTCTACGGAGAGCTGCCGACCAAGGCGCAACTGGCTGCCTATCAGAGCAAGCTTAAGACCCTGCGTGACCTGCCGCAGGCGTTGAAGGAAGTGCTGGAGCGCATTCCTGCCGCCGCCCACCCTATGGATGTCATGCGTACCGGCTGCTCGGTACTGGGCACCCTGGAGCCTGAGCTGACGTTCGAGCAGCAACGTGAAAAGACCGATCGCCTGCTGGCGGTGTTCCCGGCCATCATGTGCTACTGGTACCGCTTCACCCACGACGGCGTGCGCATCAATTGCGTCAGTGACGAAGAAACCCTGGGTGGTCACTTCCTGCACCTGCTGCATGACAAGAAGCCGAGCGACCTGCACGTCAAGGTGATGAACGTTTCGCTGATCCTTTATGCAGAGCACGAGTTCAACGCCTCGACGTTCACCGCCCGTGTTTGTGCCTCGACGCTTTCGGACCTGTATTCCTGCATCACCGCAGCCATTGGTTCGCTGCGTGGCCCGCTGCATGGTGGTGCCAACGAAGCAGCCATGGAAATGATCGAGCGCTTCTCTACGCCTGAGGATGCCATCAGCGGCACCTTGGCCATGCTGGAGCGCAAAGACAAGATCATGGGCTTCGGTCATGCGATCTACAAAGAGTCCGATCCGCGTAACGAAGTGATCAAGGGCTGGGCAAAACAATTGGCCGATGAAATGGGCGATACCGTGCTGTACCCGGTATCCGAAGCCATCGACAAGACCATGTGGGAGCAGAAGCGCCTGTTCCCGAACGCCGACTTCTACCATGCCTCGGCTTACCACTTCATGGGTATTCCGACCAAGCTGTTCACGCCGATCTTCGTGTGTTCGCGCCTGACCGGCTGGGCTGCTCACGTCTTCGAGCAGCGCGGCAACAACCGCATCATTCGTCCAAGCGCCGAGTACACCGGCGTTGAACAGCGTAAGTTCGTGCCAATCGAGCAACGCTGAGAAGGGTGAAGCTGAACAGGATGTGCTTGCAGGTCCCGGCAAGGCCGGCTCCTGCAGGCGCTGTTCAGCGTTACCTACCGCTGACCTTTCCGTGATTGAGTCCCGCGCCATGAACACAGCATTTCGCAAGAACCTGCCCGGCACCCGCCTGGATTACTTTGACGCCCGTGCGGCTGTCGATGCAATTCAGCCCGGCGCCTACGACAAGCTGCCCTACACCTCCCGCGTGCTGGCAGAAAACCTGGTTCGCCGTTGCGACCCGGCCACCCTGAACGCTTCGTTGAGCCAGTTGATCGAGCGCAAGCGCGACCTCGACTTCCCCTGGTTCCCGGCGCGGGTGGTGTGCCATGACATTCTCGGCCAAACCGCGCTGGTCGACTTGGCGGGTCTGCGTGACGCCATCGCCGATATGGGCGGTGACCCGGCCAAGGTCAACCCGGTAGTACCGGTACAACTGATCGTCGACCACTCGTTGGCCGTGGAGTGTGGTGGTTTCGATCCGGATGCCTTCGCCAAGAACCGCGCCATCGAAGACCGCCGCAACGAAGACCGTTTTCACTTCATCAACTGGACCAAGCAGGCGTTTAAGAACGTCGATGTGATCCCGCCAGGCAATGGCATCATGCACCAGATCAACCTGGAGCGGATGTCGCCGGTGATCCACAGCACAGACGGTGTGGCCTTCCCGGATACGCTGGTCGGTACTGACAGCCACACCCCGCATGTCGACGCACTGGGCGTAATCGCCATTGGTGTTGGCGGCCTTGAGGCCGAGAACGTGATGCTGGGTCGTGCGTCCTGGATGCGCCTGCCGGATATCATCGGCGTCGAGCTGTCGGGCAAGCCACAGCCAGGCATTACCGCCACCGACGTGGTGCTGGCGCTGACCGAATTCCTGCGTAAGGAAAAGGTCGTGGGTGCCTACCTTGAGTTCTATGGCGAGGGCGCGCGTGCACTGACCCTGGGTGACCGTGCAACCATTTCCAACATGGCCCCGGAGTATGGCGCCACGGCGGCGATGTTCTCCATTGACCAGCAAACCATCGACTACCTGAAACTCACCGGTCGTGAAGACGAACAAGTGAAGCTGGTCGAGACCTATGCGAAGGTCGCGGGCTTGTGGTCCGACAGCCTGGCGCATGCCGAGTACGAGCGTGTGCTGCGTTTTGACCTGTCCAGCGTCGTGCGCAACATGGCTGGCCCGTCCAACCCGCACGCTCGCGTGGCAACCAGCGACCTGGCCGCCAAAGGCATTGCCGGTCAGTGGGAAGAAGTCCCTGGCCAGATGCCCGATGGCGCTGTGATTATCGCTGCCATCACCAGCTGCACCAACACCAGCAACCCGCGCAACGTTATTGCTGCCGGCCTGCTGGCGCGTAACGCGAACAAGCTGGGCCTGACCCGTAAGCCGTGGGTGAAGTCCTCGCTGGCGCCAGGCTCCAAAGCGGTAGCCCTGTACCTGGATGAAGCCGGCCTGACGTCCGAGCTGGAACAGATGGGCTTCGGCATCGTGGCGTTCGCCTGCACCACCTGCAACGGCATGTCCGGTGCGCTGGACCCTAAAATCCAGCAGGAAATCATTGACCGCGACCTGTACGCCACGGCAGTGCTTTCGGGTAACCGCAACTTCGATGGTCGTATTCACCCGTATGCCAAGCAGGCCTTCCTGGCATCGCCGCCGCTGGTGGTTGCTTACGCCATTGCCGGTACCATCCGTTTCGATATCGAAAAAGATGTGCTGGGCGTGGTCGATGGCAAGGAAATCCGCCTGAAAGACATCTGGCCGACTGACGAAGAAATCGATGCCGTGGTCAAGGCATCGGTGAAGCCAGAGCAGTTCCGCAAGGTCTACATTCCGATGTTCGCCATCCACGAAGACACTGGCCCGAAAGTCGAGCCACTGTATGACTGGCGCCCAATGAGCACCTACATTCGTCGTCCGCCATACTGGGAAGGCGCGTTGGCGGGCGAGCGCACCCTCAAGGGTATGCGCCCGCTGGCGGTGCTGCCGGACAACATCACCACGGATCACCTGTCGCCATCCAACGCCATCATGCTGGACAGCGCTGCGGGCGAATACCTGGCCAAGATGGGCTTGCCTGAAGAGGACTTCAACTCTTATGCGACCCACCGTGGCGACCACCTGACCGCCCAGCGTGCGACCTTCGCCAACCCGAAACTGTTCAACGAAATGGTTCAGGAAAACGGCAAGGTCAAGCAAGGTTCGCTGGCGCGGATCGAGCCGGAAGGCAAGGTCACTCGCATGTGGGAAGCCATCGAGACCTACATGGAGCGCAAGCAGCCGCTGATCATCGTCGCCGGTGCCGACTACGGTCAGGGTTCGTCCCGTGACTGGGCGGCCAAGGGCGTACGCCTGGCCGGTGTCGAAGCCATCGTTGCCGAAGGTTTCGAGCGTATTCACCGTACCAACCTGGTGGGCATGGGTGTCTTGCCGCTGGAGTTCAAGCCGGGCGTCAACCGCAAGACCCTGGGTATCGACGGCACTGAGACCTTTGATGTGGTGGGTTCGCGTACCCCGCGTGCCACGCTGACGCTGGTGATCAACCGCAAGAACGGCGAGCGGGTCGAAGTGCCGGTCACTTGCCGTCTCGATACCGGCGAAGAAGTGTCGATCTACGAAGCGGGCGGTGTATTGCAGCGCTTTGCCCAGGACTTCCTCGAGTCGGCTGGCGCCAAGTGATGTAGGCGCCTGCAGGGGCGGCAGTGTTTGCCCCTTCAGGCACACCGCTGATTATGTGGGGGGCGGCCATGCCGTCCCCTGCGACGGGCGAGCAGTATCCAACAGGACAAGATTCCCATGGCTCACGTACCGCAGATCAAGATTCCCGCTACCTACATCCGTGGCGGCACCAGCAAAGGCGTGTTCTTCCGCCTTCAGGATTTACCCGAGAGCGCCCAGATCCCGGGCGCAGAGCGTGACGCGCTGTTGCTTCGCGTGATTGGCAGCCCGGACCCGTATGGCAAGCAGATCGATGGCATGGGTGGAGCAACCTCCAGCACCAGCAAGACGGTCATCCTTTCGCGCAGTATCAAGCCGGACCATGATGTCGATTACCTGTTCGGTCAGGTCTCCATCGACAAGCCATTTGTCGACTGGAGCGGCAACTGTGGCAACCTGTCGGCAGCGGTCGGCTCCTTTGCCATCAGCAGTGGTCTGGTCGATGCCAGCCGCGTGCCGCAGAACGGCATCGCGACCGTGCGCATCTGGCAGGTCAATATCGGCAAGACCATCATCGCCCATGTACCGATCACCGAGGGTGAGGTTCAGGAGACCGGTGACTTTGAGCTCGACGGTGTGACCTTCCCGGCTGCCGAAGTACAGCTTGAGTTCCTCGACCCGGCCGCCGAGGAAGAGGGCGCTGGTGGTTCGATGTTCCCAACCGGCAATCTGGTTGACGACCTCGAGGTGCCGGGTGTCGGCGTGCTCAAGGCGACCCTGATCAACGCCGGTATCCCGACCATTTTCGTTCAGGCCGAAGCCGTAGGCTGCACGGGCACCGAGCTTCAGGACGCAATCAACGGCGACCCAGCAGCATTGGCCAAGTTCGAGACCATTCGTGCTTACGGTGCGCTGCGTATGGGGCTCATCAAGCACCTGGACGAAGCTGCCAAGCGTCAGCACACGCCGAAGGTTGCGTTTGTTGCGGCGCCTGCTGACTACATCGCTTCCAGTGGCAAACCGGTCGCGGCGAAAGACGTCGACCTGCTGGTTCGTGCGCTGTCCATGGGTAAGCTGCACCACGCCATGATGGGCACAGCGGCGGTTGCCATCGGTACCGCTGCAGCCATTCCGGGTACGCTGGTGAACCTGGCAGCTGGTGGTGGTGCGCGCAGCGCTGTGCGTTTCGGTCACCCTTCGGGTACCTTGCGGGTAGGCGCTGAAGCTGTTCAGGAAAACGGCGAGTGGACAGTGACCAAGGCCATCATGAGTCGCAGTGCGCGTGTATTGATGGAAGGTTGGGTGCGTGTGCCCGGCGACGCCTTCTAAAAGCGTCTAGCGTGCTTTTACTGTCGCCGACAAGGCGTGCTTCCCAGCGGGAGCAAGGCTTGTCGGCGATGCTGTTTTCAGTGCGAGCGTAACTGCGGCGCCCGGCATAACCTCAAATGGGGTTACAGGTATTTGAGAATGCGCCCTTGAAAATGCACAGTGTCCCCTGTTTCCGTGTTCAGGAAGAGCGTTTGTGCAGATCGGGCTGCTGGGGTAAACGAGCTCCAGAAGCCGCCTCTTGGTTCACTCACTGCTGAGACGCGGTAACCGCGCTGATCGCGCAGCACGAACTCGAACGTTGCGGGGTTGTCGTTGTCGCCCTCAAGCTCGACTTTCCAGAAGTCGCAAACCTCGGCCACTTGATAGAACCCCAGATAGCCATTGCGGCTCACGCCGACCTTTGCGCCACTGTAGGCGCCGTCGGGTGCTGCGCTGATGTTGTAATGGATGCGATCTTCAATGTGTTCGATGAAATCGAAACGAAAGGCCACATTGGGTTCGTCCTGCTCACTCTGTATAAGCCAGCCATCCCCCGCAACAGAGTTATCCTTCAGGTACCCAACCGGGTAGAGGTACTCTCCTGTTGTGCTCACCAGTGTGGCAATAAATGATTTTCCGCTGATGTCGGCCATGTCAGGCTTCCTGTGCTGGTTGTGGTGTTAAGCGCGTCCTTGGCGCTGTGCCAACATAAGCCAGCGGAAGAGCCGTATTCAGTCGGAAACACACCCTCAGCGCTTTTATGCGCGGGGTGTCAGTGAGTACGCGGCGCTTGCATCGCGGGCAAGCCCGGCTCCTACAGGGTTGTGTGGCAGGCTTGCCAGCCCTGTGGGGCTCAGAAAAAAAATGCCCCGACAGGTCGGGGCATTTGTTTTGTAGCTGCTGCAAGCTGCGTTTTCACGCAGCCTGCAATGGCTAAGTCAGCTTAGGCTTGAACGACCGGGATGTTGGCGTTCGCAGCGGCTTCACGGAACTCAGCGATCTGGTCGAAGCTCAGGTAGCGGTAAACGTCGGCAGCCATGCTGTCGATGTTCTTCGCGTACGCCATGTACTCCTCGACGGTCGGCAGTTTGCCCAGGATGGACGCGACTGCAGCCAGTTCGGCGGAGGCCAGGTATACGTTGGCACCATCACCCAGACGGTTCGGGAAGTTACGGGTCGAAGTCGACACAACGGTCGAGTTCGCAGCAACGCGAGCCTGGTTACCCATGCACAGCGAGCAGCCCGGCATTTCCATGCGCGCGCCAGCCTTGCCGTAGATGCCGTAGTAGCCTTCTTCGGTCAGCTGGTGAGCGTCCATCTTGGTTGGCGGCGACAGCCACAGGCGAGTTGGGATCGAGCCTTTGACCTTCTCCAGCAGCTTGCCGGCAGCGCGGAAGTGACCGATGTTGGTCATGCACGAACCGATGAACACTTCGTCGATTTTCTCGCCCTGTACGGTCGAGAGCAGACGGGCGTCGTCCGGGTCGTTCGGGGCGCAGAGCACAGGCTCTTTGACGTCGGCCAGATCGATTTCGATGATCTCGGCGTATTCGGCGTCCTTGTCGGCTTCCAGCAGAACTGGGTTGGCCAGCCAGGCTTCCATCGCTTGGGCGCGACGTTCCATGGTGCGTGCATCGCCGTAGCCTTCGCTGATCATCCAGCGCAGCAGGGTGATGTTCGACTTCAGGTACTCGGCGATCGCTTTTTCTGGCAGCTTGATGGTGCAACCTGCAGCGGAACGCTCAGCCGAGGCGTCAGACAGTTCGAACGCTTGCTCGACAGTCAGTTCGTCCAGGCCTTCGATTTCCAGGATGCGGCCGGAGAAGGCGTTGATCTTGCCTTTCTTCTCGACGGTCAGCAGGCCTTTCTGGATGGCGTAGTAAGGGATGGCATGAACCAGGTCACGCAGGGTGATGCCAGGTTGCAGTTTGCCCTTGAAGCGCACCAGGATCGACTCTGGCATGTCCAGCGGCATGACGCCGGTGGCAGCAGCGAAGGCGACCAGGCCGGAACCGGCCGGGAAGGAGATGCCGATCGGGAAGCGGGTGTGCGAGTCGCCGCCGGTGCCGACGGTGTCAGGCAGCAGCATGCGGTTCAGCCAGCTGTGGATGATGCCGTCGCCTGGACGCAGGGACACGCCGCCACGGGTGCGGATGAAATCCGGCAGGGTGTGGTGGGTGGTGACGTCGATTGGCTTCGGATAGGCCGCGGTGTGGCAGAACGACTGCATGACCAGGTCAGCGGAGAAGCCCAGGCACGCCAGGTCTTTCAGCTCGTCACGGGTCATTGGGCCAGTGGTGTCCTGGGAGCCCACGGTGGTCATCTTGGGCTCGCAGTAGGTGCCTGGACGAACGCCAGTCACGCCGCAGGCCTTGCCGACCATTTTCTGTGCCAGGGTGTAGCCTTTGCCGGTGTCGACAGGCTGCTCTGGTTTCTGGAACAGGTCGGAAACCGGCAGACCCAGCTCGGTACGAGCCTTGTCAGTCAGGCCACGGCCTACGATCAGAGGGATACGGCCGCCAGCGCGGACTTCGTCGAGCAGCACCGGGGTCTTCAGTTCGAAGGTGGTGATGACTTCGTCGGTGCCGTGCTTGCAGACTTTACCGGCGTGTGGGTACACGTCGATCACGTCGCCCATGTTCAGGTTCGATACGTCGAACTCGATTGGCAGTGCGCCAGCATCTTCCATGGTGTTGTAGAAGATCGGAGCGATTTTCGAGCCGAAGCAGAAACCGCCAGCGCGCTTGT
Organism: Pseudomonas sp. AL 58; assembly: GCF_036348395.1. Lineage (NCBI taxonomy): Bacteria > Pseudomonadati > Pseudomonadota > Gammaproteobacteria > Pseudomonadales > Pseudomonadaceae > Pseudomonas > Pseudomonas sp. AL 58. The sequence continues at coordinate 36,696 of NZ_JAZBQR010000016.1, read as the reverse complement.
TCGGAACGTACGGAATGTCGTCGCCGAAGAACCACAGAACCGAGTTGGTTGCGGACTTGCGGGACGAGCCGGTGCCAACCACGTCGCCGACGTAGGCAACCGGGAAGCCCTTGGCTTTGACTTCTTCGATTTGCTTGAGCGGGCCGATTGCGCCTTGTTGCTCAGGCACGATGCCGTCACGCGCCATTTTCAGCATGGCCAGGGCGTGCAGCGGGATGTCAGGGCGCGACCAGGCGTCCGGGGCAGGGGACAGGTCGTCGGTGTTGGTTTCGCCAGGTACCTTGAAGACAGTCAGGCTGTACTTCTCGGCGATGGCAGGCTTGCTGGTGAACCACTCACCGGCGGCCCAGGATTCCAGAACGGCCTTGGCGTGAACATTGCCGGCCTTGGCTTTTTCAGCCACGTCGTGGAAGGCATCGAACATCAGCAGGGTGTGCTTGAGCTGTTCGGCAGCAACAGCCGCCAGTTCGGCGTTGTCCAGCAGTTCAACCAGCGTGGCGATGTTGTAGCCACCTTGCATGGTGCCCAGCAGTTCGACGGCGCGTTTCTTGTCGATCAGTGGGGACTTGGCTTCGCCCTTGGCGACGGCAGACAGGAAGCCGGCCTTGACGTAGGCGGCTTCGTCCACTCCTGGTGGAACGCGGTTGGTGATCAGGTCGACGAGGACGGCTTCTTCGCCAGCAGGGGGATTCTTCAGCAGCTCGACCAGGCCTGCGGTTTGTTCGGCGTTAAGCGGCTGGGGCACGATACCCTGGGCGGCACGCTCTTCGATGTGTTTGCGGTAGGCTTCAAGCACAGTTATTACCCTCATCAGTGGTCCCAAATGGGTGTCCGGGACGCTCATCCAGAAATTCCGGTACCCATGCGCAATACGGCTTTTTGGGCCGCGTAGCCAGGGTTACAGGAAATCCTTACAGAAGCTGCTTTCAAAGTTTTACGCCTGTAGAACGGAGGCTGATGAGGGCTGGCGCGGGCATTCGACTGTCGAATCTCCCGCACCAACGCCGTTCTACCGGATGAACTGTGCTCGTGACGCTTTGAAAACAGCTTCTAACGGACATTGGCGCCTTTAAAAGGCCGGATGATTCTACGGTAAAAAGTCGACAAAGGTAAGGCGAGTGCAATGACTTTGCGGGGTGACCACCGTTAGACAAAGGGCTAACATGGCGGCCTGTCCTGTCGCCTTGCTGTTGATCCCCCATGCCCAATCATTCCATCAAGACGCCTTGCGTCGGCCTTTGCTCCACTGTCTACGGCGACCTGGTGTGCCGCGGCTGCAAGCGCTTTCATCATGAAGTGATCCAGTGGAACGGTTACAGCGAAGAGGAAAAACGCGCGGTCTGGATGCGCCTGGAGCAACTGTTGGTCCAGGTGATGACGGCCAAGCTGGAAGTCTTCGATAGTGCGCGCCTGCGCCAGCAACTGGAGCAGCGACAGATTCGCTTCGTGCCGCAGCAGTCGGAGTATTGCTGGGCGTATCAACTGATTGCCCGAGGAGCGCGGGTGATCCGCGATGTGGAAGCCTACGGCATGGTTCTGCTGCCGGAGTTTCGTGAGTGGGAGTTGCCGCAGTTGCGCGATGCGATTGATCGCGAATTCTTCCTGCTGTCCGAGGCTCACTACCAGCGCTATATCGCGCCGGGCTTTTTGAAGAACGGGCTGGGCTGATACAGCGGGTCGGAGCCGGCGATGCCGGCCCCGACGGTGGCTAGCCTTTGGCCAGTTCTGCCAGGTGGTCGGCAGCTTCTTCGCTCTTGAGCACCAGTACATCGCTTTCCAGTGCGTCGAGTACCACCTCGGCGGTATTGCCGATCAGGGCGCCGGTGATGCCTGTGCGGGCCACCGTGCCGATCACGGTGAGCACGGCGTCCAGTTCTTTCACGTAGTGAGGAATCAGTACATCGGCCGGGCCTTCGGCGACATGCAGGCGTTCGTCGCTGATATCAAACTCCGCCTGGAACGCCTTGCACTCTTCGCGGTAGCGGGCCTCGATGGTTTCCTTGAGCTGATAGATCGGGTCGGCTGCCGAGAGCATGGGCGAGGGGTGGGCGCTGACGACATGCAGTTGGCCTTTGGCCAGGGTGGCGATCTCATAGCTGTGGTCGACGATGCGCTTGTGCAAGCGGCGATGGTGTTCATCATGGTTGCCGACATCCACGGCGGCCAGAATGACGCCGTTGGTCCAGGGCCTTTCGTGCTTGACCATCAGGACGGCGCACGGGCATAGACGCAAAAGCTTCCAGTCCGATGGCGTGAGCAGGGCTTTTTTCAGCGGGTTGTCCGGGCGATGCTCCTTGATCACCAGTTCGCAGCCCTCGGCCTGCTGCACGTCGATGATCGACTCGTGCAGGGTGTCGTGCCAGGTCTGCTCGTAGGTGACGTTGTTGTAGCCATCGTCGTGAAGCTGGCTGCACAGCAGGCTGAGCAGGGCGCTGTGGTCTTGTTTCTTGTCGCACATCAACAGGTGCAAGCGGGCACCTGTGGCGCCGGCGATGAGTTTTGCCCGGGTCAGAGCCCGGCTGTGGGCGTGCGTCGGGTCAAGTACCACCAGGATGCTGCGGACGGCTTGCATGAGCATGAACTCCCTTCTTCAATAGCGACCAATGACTGACTATAGTCGGCGCTCGATGGATCGGGTGTTGATACACATCAAGCATAGCCGGTGGTGATCGTCGCCTGCGTGCGTATAATTGCCGGCTTTGTCGTCGTCCTGTCCGTGAGCACCATGCACCTTATTCCCGAAATCGATGCGTTCCTGGCCTGCCGTACCCCTGATGCCTGGGTGGAGGCTGCGTTGGCCGATCAGGAGACGATGCTGATCGACCACAAGAATTGTGAGTTCAAGGCTGCCAGTACCGCCATGAGCCTGATGGCCAAATACAATACGCACATTGACCTGATCAACATGATGTCGCGCCTGGCCCGCGAAGAATTGGTCCACCATGAGCAGGTGTTACGCCTGATGAAGCGGCGCAAAATCGCCTTGCGGCCGGTCTCGGCAGGTCGCTATGCGTCGGGCTTGCGGGCGGTGGTGCGTAACCATGAACCGGTAAAGCTGGTCGACACCCTGGTGGTCGGTGCCTTTATCGAGGCGCGCAGTTGTGAGCGTTTCGCTGCCGTAGTGCCGCACTTGGACGAGGAACTGGGCAAGTTTTATCACGGCTTGCTCAAGAGTGAGGCTCGGCATTTTCAGGGCTACCTGAAACTGGCATATCAGTACGGTGAAGAAGCTGATGTCGACCGGGCGGTAGAGAAGGTCCGGGCGGCCGAAGCGGAGCTGATCACCGCGCCGGACAACGAGTTCCGCTTCCATAGCGGCGTTCCCAGCTGGCAGTAACGGCCCGCACGCCATGCGGTGCCTGCGGGGGCCGCTGTACCCCACGTCCAGACCCTGCTGATTGCGCTTTGCCCGCCCGCGAAAAGGGGTATGGCCCCGGCCTTGTTGGTGATGGTGTCACCGGCATGCCTCTGCCCGGGCAGGGCGTGCCGACGACAGGTGTTCAGCGGAAAGCGAACGGTGCCAGTTGAAAGCCTTGCTCATCCACCTGCAAGGCCCAGCCCTGACGGTCCCAGTCCCCCAGTACGATACGCCGTGCTGGCGTATTGCCCAGCGCCAGTTTGTGAATCGCCGGGCGATGGGTGTGCCCGTGCACCAGGGTGCGCACGCCATGCTGCTGCATGACCCGTGGCACTTCCTCGGGCGTCACATCGACAATGTCGTTGGCCTTCATGCGGGTTTGCGTACGGCTTTCGCTGCGCAGCTTGCCCGCCAGTTTCTGGCGTGTACTCAGCGGCAAATGCCGCAGAACCCACAGGCTGAGCGGGTTGCGCAGGTAGCGGCGCAGCTTCATGTAGGCCAGGTCACGGGTACACAGGCTGTCGCCGTGCATCAGTAACACCGGTTCACCACCCATTTCGACCACGCAGGGATCGTTCAGCAAGGTGCAGTCCGCCGCCTTGCAGAACGCCTGGCCGATCAGGAAGTCGCGGTTGCCATGCATCAGGAAAATCTGCGTGCCACTGTCGCTCAAGGCGCGCAGGGCCTGACAGATGGATGCCTGGTAAGGCGTCATGGCGTCGTCGCCGATCCAGGCTTCGAAAAAATCGCCAAGAATGTACAGCGCCTGGGCCTGTCGGGCGCGGCCCTCAAGCAGATCAAGAAACGCCCGGGTAATGTCCGGGCGTTCTTCTTGCAGGTGCAGATCGGAGATCAGCAGTATCACTCAATGATCTCGGCTTTCTCGATGATCACGTCGTCTTTCGGTACGTCCTGGTGGCCGGCCTTGGAGCCGGTAGGGACCGCCTTGATCTTGTCGACGACGTCCTGGCCTTCGATCACTTCACCGAATACGGCATAGCCCCAGCCTTGCACGTTCTTGCCGCTGTGGTTGAGGAAATCGTTGTTGGCAACGTTGATGAAGAACTGCGCCGAGGCCGAATGCGGCTCCATGGTACGGGCCATGGCGATGGTGTACTTGGCGTTGCTCAGGCCGTTGTCCGCTTCGTTCTGGATGCTTGGACGCTTGTCTTTCTTTTCTTTCATGCCAGGCTCGAAACCGCCGCCCTGGATCATGAAGTTGCCGATGACGCGGTGGAAAATGGTGTTCGAGTAGTGGCCGGCGTTGACGTACTCGATGAAGTTGGCCACGGTAATCGGGGCCTTTTCGGCGTTCAGTTGCAGGACGATGTCGCCGTGGTTGGTGCTCAGTTTGACTTTGGACATGCTGAAATTCGCTCTTTTCAAGGCAATTGAAATAGGTTGCGCAGGATCGCGTAATAACCCTGACGCTCAGTCTACAGGCGGCGATACGCGGTTCGCGGCTGTTTTTTTGCAATGGCGGTCAATATTCGCGCCTGTTTGTCGGTGCTGACCTGTCGGCAGCTTGACTGCTTCGGCTATGATAAGCGCTTTGATTTAGTCGGCCTACCCTGGTCGTGTACCCGTATTCAAGGATCCTATGAGCAAGCCCACTGCTGACACCGCTCCCAACGCCGCTGCCAAAGGCGCTCCCGCTGTCCCTGCGAACTTCTTGCGACCGATCGTGCAGGCTGACCTGGACTCGGGCAAGCACAGCAGCATCGTCACCCGTTTCCCGCCAGAGCCCAATGGTTACCTGCACATCGGCCACGCCAAGTCGATCTGTGTGAACTTTGGCCTGGCCGAGGAGTTCGGTGGTGCCTGTCACCTGCGTTTCGATGACACCAACCCGGCCAAAGAGGACCAGGAGTACATCGATGCGATCCAGAGCGACGTCAAGTGGCTGGGCTTTCAGTGGACCGGTCCGGTGCGTTATGCCTCCGACTACTTCGGCCAGCTCCATGCGTGGGCCGTCGAGCTGATCAAGGCCGGCAAGGCCTATGTCTGCGACCTGACCCCGGAGCAGGCCCGCGAGTACCGTGGCAACCTGACCGAGCCAGGCAAGAACAGCCCGTTCCGTGAGCGTTCGGTCGAGGAAAACCTGGACCTGTTCGCCCGCATGAAGGCTGGCGAGTTCAAGGACGGCGAGCGTGTGCTGCGGGCCAAGATCGACATGGCTTCGCCGAACATGAACATGCGCGACCCGATCCTCTATCGTATTCGTCACGCCCATCACCACCAGACCGGTGACACGTGGTGCATCTACCCGAACTATGACTTCACCCATGGCCAATCCGACGCCATCGAAGGCATTACCCATTCGATCTGCACCCTCGAATTCGAAGGCCACCGCCCGTTGTACGAGTGGTTCCTGGACAACCTGCCGGTGCCGGCCAAGCCGCGCCAGTACGAGTTCAGCCGCCTGAACCTGAACTACACCATTACCAGCAAGCGCAAGCTCAAGCAGTTGGTCGACGAGCAGCACGTCAACGGCTGGGATGACCCGCGCATGTCGACGCTGTCCGGTTTCCGTCGTCGTGGCTACACCCCGGCTTCGATCCGCAACTTCTGCGACATGATCGGTACCAACCGTTCCGACGGTGTCGTCGACATGGCCATGCTCGAATTCAGCATCCGTGATGACCTCGATCGTACCGCACCACGTGCGATGTGCGTGCTGCGCCCGTTGAAAGTGGTCATTACCAACTACCCGGAAGGCCAGGTCGAGCAGCTCGAACTGCCATGCCATCCGAAGGAAGACATGGGCGTTCGTGTCCTGCCCTTCGCTCGCGAGCTCTACATCGACCGCGACGATTTCATGGAAGAGCCGCCAAAAGGTTACAAGCGCCTGGAGCCTGCCGGTGAAGTGCGCCTGCGTGGCAGCTACGTGATTCGTGCCGACGAGGCCATCAAGGACGCCGACGGCAACATCGTCGAGCTGCGTTGCTCGTACGACCCGGACACCCTCGGCAAGAACCCGGAAGGCCGCAAGGTCAAAGGCGTCATCCACTGGGTGCCGGCGGCTGAGAGCGTCGAGTGTGAAGTACGCCTTTATGATCGTCTGTTCCGCTCCGCCAACCCGGAGAAAACCGAGGAGGGCGGCAGCTTCCTGGACAACATCAATCCCGATTCGCTGCAGGTGCTGAGTGGTTGTCGGGCGGAACCTTCTCTGGGCAAGGCCCAGGCTGAAGACCGCTTCCAGTTCGAGCGCGAAGGTTACTTCTGCGTCGACATGAAAGACTCCCAACCGGGCCGCCCGGTGTTCAACCGCACCGTGACCCTGCGCGATTCGTGGGGCAGCTAAGGAATCCTCGTGCTTACCATCTACAACACCCTGACCAAGAGCAAGGAAGTCTTCACCCCGCTGGAAGGCAACAAGGTACGGATGTACGTCTGCGGCATGACCGTGTACGACTTCTGCCACCTGGGCCATGGTCGCAGCATGGTCGCGTTCGATCTGGTCACCCGCTGGCTGCGTTATAGCGGCTACGACCTGACCTACGTGCGCAACATCACCGACATCGACGACAAGATCATCAACCGTGCCAACGAGAACGGCGAGTCGTTCGACGCCTTGACCGCACGCATGATCGACGCGATGCATGAAGACGAGCGCCGGCTGAACATCCTGCCTCCAGATCAGGAGCCGCGTGCCACCGATCATATCGCCGGCATGCACGCGATGATCCAGACCCTGATCGACAAGGGCTATGCCTACGCGCCGGGTAATGGTGACGTGTACTACCGGGTCGGCAAGTTTGTCGGCTACGGCAAGCTGTCGCGCAAGAAGATCGAAGACCTGCGTATCGGCGCACGGATCGAGGTTGACGAAGCCAAGCAGGACCCGCTGGACTTCGTCCTCTGGAAAGGCGTCAAGCCGGGTGAGCCGAGCTGGCCGTCGCCATGGGGCCCAGGGCGTCCAGGCTGGCATATCGAGTGCTCGGTGATGTCCACCTGCTGCCTGGGCGAGAGCTTCGACATTCATGGTGGCGGCAACGACCTGGAGTTCCCGCACCACGAGAACGAAATCGCCCAGAGCGAAGCGGCAACCGGCAAGCCATACGCCAAGGCCTGGATGCACTGCGGGATGATTCGCATCAATGGCGAGAAGATGTCCAAGTCCTTGAACAACTTCTTCACCATTCGCGATGTGCTTGAGAAGTATCACCCGGAAGTGGTCCGTTACCTGCTGGTATCGAGCCACTACCGCAGCTCGATCAACTACTCCGAAGACAGCCTGCGTGAGTCCAAGGGTGCGCTGGAGCGCTTCTATCATGCACTGCGTGGCCTGCCGCTGGTTCCGGCGCAAGGTGGCGAAGAGTATGTCGAGCGCTTCAAGGTCGCGATGAACGACGACTTTGGCACGCCTGAAGCCTGTGCGGTGCTGTTCGACCTGGTACGCGAGATCAACCGTGTGCGTGAAGCTGAGCCGCAGATCGCTGCCGGTCTTGCTGCTCGCCTGCGCGAGCTGGCGGGGCTGCTGGGTGTGTTGCAGCTGGATGCCGATGACTTCCTGCGTGCGGGCGCCGAGGGTCGTGTCGATGCCGCCGAGGTTGAAGCACTGATCCAGGCGCGTCTGCAGGCGCGGACCAACAAGGATTGGGCCGAGTCCGACCGTATCCGTGATCAGCTGACCGCCATGGGCGTGGTGCTTGAAGACAGCAAGGGCGGCACTACCTGGCGCCTGGCTGACTGACCGGCTGCGCCCTCGCAGGCAAGCCTGCTCCCACTGTGGGAGCGGGTCTTGCCCGCGATGCGAACGCCGCGCACTCACGGACACCGCTCCGACGCCATCGCAGGCAAGCCAGCTCCAACAGAGCCCGCGCTAGCTGTAGGAGCGGGTCTTGCCCGCGATGCAGGCGCCGCAAACTCATGGGTACCCCACCGATGCCCTCGCCAGTGCTACCGGCGACAATGCAGCACGAGCTTGGCGCCACCCAGCGCGCTTTCTCCTATCTCCAGATCGAACCCATGCAGGTCGACGATCGCTGCAACGATCGACAGGCCCAGGCCAAACCCTGGGTGCCGATGACCTTCCTCGCTGCGATAAAACCGTTTTAACACCGCCTGGCGCTCGTCTTCCGGAATGCCGGGGCCGCTGTCCTGTACCTCGATATGCACGCCCTGTGCATCGCTGTGGGCGCTCAGTGCCACCTGGCCGTGGGCCGGGGTGAACTTGATCGCATTGCTCAGCAGGTTGGCCAGTGCCTCGAACAGCAATTCGCGGTCGCCGTGCAGGCTGGGCAGTTGGTTGGGTATCTGCAGGCTCAGGTTGATGTCGCCGTCTTCAGCCAATGGAAGGTAGAAGTCGTACAGCTCCAGCAGCAGTGCATGCGGGTCCAGTTCGACGAACCCGGCACGGCGTTGACGGTCTTCCAGTTCGCTGATGCGCAGCAGGCCGCGAAAGCGCGCCATCAGCGTGTCGGTTTCCGCGATAGCGTGGTCCAGTTGCTGGGTTTGTGCGGAGTCGTCGCCCGCTTGTTGGCGAATGCGGTAAAGCTGGGCGCGCAGGCGGGTGAGGGGGGTACGCAGGTCGTGGGCAATGTTGTCGCAGACACCCTTGACCTCGTGCATCAACCGTTCGATACGGTCGAGCATGGCGTTGACGATGGCCGCCAGCATGTCCAGCTCGTCACGCCGCGCGGACAGGGGCAGGCGGTGGGTCAGGTCGCCGGCGACGATCTGTTCGGCGCTGGCCTGGATCGCCCGGATGCGTTTGAGCGGGCGACGGCGCAGCAGGTACCAGCCGGCGATGCCTGGAATAATCGTCAGTGAAAGCCCCCAGAGCAGGGCATGCAGGATGATCCGGGTAACCACGAACAGCGAGCCATTGTCACGTACCAGAACCAGCCAGCGGCCGTCAGGGACCTTCAAGGCTACTGCATCGCAACTGTCCTTGGGCAAGTGGGGGGCATCTTCATCCAGGCAGCGGCCAAGCTCATGGATTCTGCCATCCAGGCCCAGCTCCGGGGGAATCTTGCGAATCTCGCCACTGAGTGGATTGAAGGCTGCATCGAACAGGCCGTAGGCATCGAAGCTGCGCTCCTCGAAGGCCTGGCTGGCAATCAGCGCATCATCCAGTTGTTTGCCGCTCATGTGTGCAAACAGGTGCTGGCGTTGTTGCAGCGAGTGCCGCGTGAGTTTGTTCAGGTAGCCGGACACCTCAAAGTACAACACCCCCATGAGGATGCTGCTCCAGGCCACGAAAAGGAAGCTGTACAGCGCCAGCAGGCGACTTGTGGATGAGCTCCAGCCCTTAGACGGGTTCGGCAATGGCATAGCCGGAGCCCCGCACAGTGCGAATCAGCGGCACTTGGCCCGGGGCGTCGATTTTCTTGCGCAGGCGACCGATATGCACGTCGATCAGGTTGGTGCCGGGATCAAAGTGGTAGCCCCAGACTTCCTCGAAAATCATCATGCGGGTGATGACCTGGCCGGCATGGCGCATGAGGAACTCCAGCAGCTTGTACTCGGTCGGTAACAGGTTGAGTGCCAGCTCGCCGCGTCGGGCTTCGTGGCTGATCAGGTCCAGTTCGAGGTCGGCGACCTGCAGGCGAGTCTGTGTGATGCCGGTGTTGTTTCGGCGCAGCAGCACTTCGACCCTGGCGGCCATCTCATCGGACGCAAATGGTTTGGTCAGGTAGTCGTCGCCGCCGGCGCGCAGGCCACGTACCCGCTCATCGACATCGGAGAGGGCGCTGATCATCAGGATCGGCGTGGTGATCTTCAGGTTGCGCAGCGTGGTGACGATCGTCAGGCCGTCGAGCTCAGGCAGCATGCGGTCCAGCGTGATGAGGTCATAGCTGCCGGCGATGGCCTTGGCCAGGCCTTCACGGCCGTTGTTGGCCCAGTCAACCTCTAGGCCATGGCTGGAAAGTTCGGCGACGATCTCCTGGGCGGTGACAGCGTCGTCTTCGATAGTCAGTACGCGAGGCATGCTTTTACCTGGGCGGCGAGTGGAAGCTCGATTGTGCCAAAGAATAGGCGGTGCTCGGGTTAAAGAAAAATTCATCTAGCCGATCGCCGGTACGGCCGAGCGCTTCAGGCCAGAAAAAGAAACCCCGCCGGGAGGCGGGGTTCGGAATCAGGCGACCTTGACGATCCAGCCTTCCGGCGCTTCGACATCGCCACTCTGGATGCCGGTCAGCTCGTTGTAGAGCTTCTGGGTTACCGGGCCGACATCGGTCTCGCTGTAGAACACGTGCAGCTTGCCGTTGTACTCGATGCCACCAATCGGGGTGATCACCGCAGCGGTGCCGCAGGCGCCTGCTTCGGTAAAGCGGTCGAGCTCGTCGATCAGTACGTCGCCTTCGATCACGTTCAGGCCCAGGCGCGATTTCGCCAGTTCGATCAGCGACAGGCGGGTGATGCCAGGCAGCACCGAGGCGGACTTCGGCGTGACGAATTCGTTGTTCTTGGTAATACCAAAGAAGTTGGCCGAGCCGACTTCCTCGATTTTCTTGTGGGTCAGTGGGTCAAGGTAGATGCAGTCGGCGAAGTGGGCTTTCTTGGCCTCGGCACCTGGCATCAGGCTGGCGGCGTAGTTACCACCGACCTTGGCGGCACCGGTGCCTTGTGGCGCGGCGCGGTCATAGCTGGAGATCAGGAAGTTGTGCGGCTTCATGCCGCCCTTGAAGTACGAGCCAACCGGGATCGCGAAGATCGAGAAGATGAACTCGGGCGCGGTACGCACGCCGATGTTGTCGCCTACACCAATGACGAACGGGCGCAGGTACAGCGCACCCTTACCGTAGGGCGGAATGAAGCGCTCGTTGGCCTTGACCACTTGCTTGCAGGCTTCGATGAAGGCTTCGGTCGGTACCTGCGGCATCAGCAGGCGCGCGCAGCTGCGCTGCATGCGCTGGGCGTTCTGGTCAGGGCGGAACAGGTTGATCGAGCCGTCCTTGCAGCGGTAGGCCTTCAGGCCTTCGAAACACTGCTGGCCGTAATGCAGCGCGGTGGAGCCTTCGCTGATGTGCAGGGTGTTGTCTTCGGTCAGGGTGCCCTGGTCCCACTCACCGTTGCGCCAGTGCGACAGGTAGCGCTTGTCGGTCTTGATGTAGTCGAAGCCCAGCTTGTCCCAGTTAATGCTTTCGTTACTCATGGCACCCTCGATCGGTTGGCAAATGCCTGGTTGGTCAGGCGACGCATCTTGCGCAGGCAGCCACGATAATACATCCCGTGCAGATCGGAAACGCCTAGACGTGCATATTGGACGTGCGTAGGTGCCTCTTGCTGCACGGTCTTGGCAATCCGCGCCCGGTGTTCGACTAATGTCGTGGGGCTGACGCGCCGATCATGTCCCAGGCTCGTCAGCCATGCACCTATTGCTCTGACCTGTCTCGGGGCTGTTCCTTGCTCAGCTTGAGCAGGCGTTCTACCCCGATGGGCTCCTCGGCCATCAAGGGGATCACGGCATAGCGTCTGGCGTGCTCACTGGCCACGTGCTCGATTTCCCTGAGCTCATTCTTTGCCCGTCTACGAAGCAGGGGCGATTGGGTTGTGGTGGCCGCGATGCTGTTGTTGATCACCCATGCCCAAGGCTCAATGCCAGCACGCCGCAGGTCGGCTTGCAGGTTGGCCGCTTCAAGTACCGGTGTCGTTTCGGCCAGTGTTACCAGCAATACCTTGGTTTTCTTCGGGTCTTGCAACTGCATCATCGGGGTACTGAAGTGCATGTTGCTGCCTTCCATTTGTCGGGCGATGTCGCGGTGGTAGGCGCCCGTGGCATCCAGCAACAACAGGGTGTGCCCGGTGGGGGCTGTGTCCATGACCACAAACCGCCTGCCGGCCTCCCGAATGACTCTGGAAAACGCCTGGAAGACGGCGATCTCTTCAGTGCAGGGCGAGCGCAGGTCTTCGGCCAAAAGGGCTTTTCCCTGGTCATCCAGGGCTGCGCCTTTGGTGGCCATCACGTGATCGCGATACCGCTGGGTTTCAACCTTCGGATCAATGCGGCTGAGGGTCAGGTTGCTCATTGAGCCGCTCAGGGTGTCGGCCAGATGCGCTGCCGGGTCCGAGGTGGTGAGGTGAACCGGCAAGCCCCGGTGGGCCAGTTCGACGGCCACCGCCGCTGCCAGGGTGGTTTTACCTACGCCACCTTTGCCCATGATCATGACCAGCCCGTGGCCATCCAGGGCGATGTCATCGACGAGGTCGCTCAGGCTTGGCGCATCAATGCGAACGGTGGGGGGCTGAAGGCCTTCAGCGTCACCCTTATCACGCAACAACTGTTTCAGGGCTTCAATGCCGACCAGGTCGAAGGCTTTCAGCGGCAGTTGATCCAGCGGAAGTGGCTTGAGTACGTCAGGCATTTGGGCAAGCGCCAACTGCTCCCGCGCATACACCGCTGCAGCCAGTGGGTCTTTTTCTGCTTCACTGCCGGGCAGCACGCCGTTGACCACCAGGTACTGCTCGCGAAGGCCGAGGGCGGCGAGTTCTTCATGGGTGTGGGCGGCCTCGCGTAGCGCGGCATTTTGTGCTCGAGCGACCAGTACCAGCCGCGTGCGTGCCGGGTCGCAGAGCGCCTCAACCGCCTTGCGGTACTGGTCATGCTGTTTGTCGAGGCCCGCCAGCGGTCCAAGGCAGGAGGCGTCGCCCTTGCCAGCATCAAGAAAGCCACTCCAGGCACCAGGGAGCTGCAGCAGGCGAATGGTATGCCCGGTGGGCGCGGTGTCAAAGATGATGTGTTCATAGGTGTCGGTTTGTCGGGAGCCGACCAGTAGTGCTGTGAACTCGTCGAAGGCCGCAATTTCCGTGGTGCAGGCGCCAGACAATTGCTCTTCCATGTTCTTCACGACACTGGCCTCAAGCACGCCCCGGGCAGGGCCGACAATGCGGTCTCGATAGGCCTGCGCTGCAGCCTGTGGGTCAATTTCGAGCGCTGACAAATTGGCCACTGAGGGCACCGGGGTGATGTGGTTGCCAATGCTGATGCCAAACACTTGTCCAACGTTAGACGCCGGGTCGGTACTCACTAGCAGTACGCGCTGACCTTGTGCGGTGAGCTGCAATGCCGTGGCGCAGGCAATCGAGGTTTTGCCCACACCGCCTTTGCCAGTGAAAAACAGAAAGCGCGGGGCATTTTCAAGAAACTGCATGAGGTGTTCCCTGTCGACGGTTCGGCAATCGCCAAAACCTGTGTTTGGAAATAAACGTGCGCATCAGTCTAGTGCCTGTCAGGGCAAGGCAATCACAGGGTGCCCAGGTTTCTTGCTGCGGAACCTGCTCCGGGCTTGAATCGGCATGACCTCTTGACAATAAGTTGTACAAAAAACGGCGAAGCGTCGCATTAAGCTGTACAAAACAAATTTTATGTACAACTATTTTGAAGTGCCGCTGTGCATGCAGTACCGAATGCCAGAGAAACCAACATTTCGGCGTTGTCAGAAAAGGTAGAGCCATGCCATGGACAGATCGCTATTTCCCCTGCTGCGTCAGTGTCTGACGCGCGTGGTCGACCGCAGGACCTTGGGCTTGTTGTTCAGCGCCCTGTTGTTGTGCAGCCCCGGTGCTTTCGCCAGTTGGCAGGCGCTGCTGCCCGGTGGTCGTCTGATCGGTAGCGCCGAGTTTCGGCTCTATGGTTTTCGTGTGTACAACGCGAGCCTGTGGGGCGCTTCGGCCCAGGTGGACTATCAGCAACCCTTTGCGCTTGAGCTGACCTATCACCGGTCGATTACCCGTGCCCAATTGGTAGACGTCAGCGTTGATGAAATACGTCGACTACGGGGCGGGTCGGTCGATGAAGCGCAACTCAAGCTGTGGCAGGCACAGATGGCGCGGGCCTTTGTCGATGTCGAACCGGGGCAGCGGATCATCGGGGTGTTCTTGCCCGGTGCCGGTGCGCGGTTCTACGTGGATGATCGTTTGCATTACGAGGTCGCAGACCCTGCGTTTTCGCGGGCGTTCTTTGATATCTGGTTTGACCCGCGTACACGTAACCCTGAGTTACGCCAGCGCTTGCTGGGCGGGCAATGACGATGAGGGTAAGCATGATGTGGAAGTCCTGTCTGCTGGCGTGCTGCTTGCTGTTGAGCAGTTGCGGCAACGTCGAAGTCGATCATTACCGCAACGAGGCGCCAGCATTGGACTTGCCGCGGTTCTTCTCGGTGCCCGTCCAGGCCTGGGGCATGTTCCAGAAGCGTTCGGGTGAGGTGGTCAAGCGTTTCCACGTGACCATTGAGGGGCGGATGGAAGGGCGCGTGCTGATCCTCGATGAGCGCTTCGTTTACAGCGATGGCAAACGTCAGCAACGCGTTTGGCGCCTGACACCGAAGGGGCCGGGGCGCTGGAGCGGTACGGCGGGTGACGTGATCGGCGAAGCCGAAGGTCAGGTGGCCGGTAATGCACTGCGTTGGCGTTACACCCTCAACCTGGAGGTGGACGGCGCGTTTTATCCGGTGCAGTTCGATGACTGGATGTACCTGATGGATGACAACACACTGATCAATCGCTCGTTCATGTCCAAGTTTGGCCTGGAGTTGGGGCAGGTGACCCTGTTCTTCCGGCGCGGCGGGGGTGAACCATGAACAGCCTGCCGGAGGGCTATCGGGCATTGGTGATCGGTGCGAGTGGGGCGATCGGTGGTGCTTTCGTTGATACGCTGCGTGAGGATCCCCGGTGTGCCGCCGTGCATGGCCTGGGGCGTGGCACACACCCGGTACTGGATTTGACCGACCCTCAGAGCATCGCCATGGCCGCACAGTTTTATGAAGGCCAGCCACCGTTTGATCTGATCGTCTTGGCTGCCGGTGTTCTGTACGGTGAGGGCTTCATGCCGGAGAAGGCGCTGGAGTCACTGAACCAGGCGCAACTGTTGGCAACGTTTCAGATCAATGCCATTGGCCCTGCACTGGTGTTGCGGCACTTTTTGCCCCTGCTCGGGAGCAACGGTCTGCTGGCGGTACTGTCGGCCAAGGTCGGTAGCATCGCGGACAATCACCTGGGTGGCTGGTACAGCTACCGGGCCTCGAAGGCGGCGTTGAACATGCTCCTTAAAACGGCAGCGATCGAAGCTGCGCGGCGTTGGCCCGGCAAGCGCCTGGTTGCGCTGCATCCTGGCACTGTTGCTTCAGCCTTGTCGCGACCTTTTCGTCCGGAAGCGCGGGCTCCGCGTGACGCCGTGGCGGACATGCTGGCCGTGCTTGACGGAGTCACCGCCGCCGACAGCGGCAGCTTTTTCAGCTACCAGGGCGAACGTTTGCCCTGGTAGTTCCACTGTGGCACCTCTAGACGGGGCTATGCCCCTGGGAGCGTCAAGTATGAACCTTCAGCAACTGTCAGGCTTTGCCGATGCCGGGCGCATTGACGAGCTCAATCTGGTTTCTCTTGAAGGCGGTATCTATGTCTTGCAGGCACTGATGGAGGGAAAGCTGCACCCGTTGCTTGACGAGCAGGGACACAACCTCTGCCTGCGCTCGACGACGCACGCCCGAGAGGTGTTGCAGCATTTACCTGAAATCCCCTGCCTGCTGGTGCAGAAGGTGGTGCATGACGAAATGTGCGGGCTGGGTAACAGTGCTGATGCGCCGCTGAAACTGCCGTTCTCCATACGCTCTACCTGGTAGTTGCAAGGAAACGGCGCGTGGCCCGAATCGGTGCCCTTGGCACCGCTCATTTCGGGCTTCTAGCCACGCGGTGCAAGGCGGGCAACAACAGCGCCCAGAGTATGGCCAGCAGGGCCAAGGATGGCCAAAGCCCATAGGGTAGGCCGACGTCTGCCAGGCGTGCACCGGCATAGTAAGACAACGGCCCGCCCAAGGCGCCGACAAGTGCCGCCAGCCAGAGGCGGGATGCCGTCCAGGCCAGGCTCTGGCGCAAGGTGCTGGCGAACAGCAGCCAGAGCATTGCCAGCCAGCCCGGCAGTACCCAGCGCGGCTCACCGAAATCGAACACGCCCAGGTTCAGTAACAGGCTGTCCAGTGCCCAGCCACAGGCAGCGATTTTCAACAGCTGGCGACATTCGCGTACCCGTACCGGAGCCAACGCCACGTGCAAGGCCAGGCATCCCAGTGCCAGCAATAGCCAGGCCGGGTGCCGTGCGCCAAATATGCAGGCTGCCCAGCCGATCTGGAACAGCACTGCATTGCCAATCAGGCGTCGGTTCATCCTCAGGCTTCCAGTGCCTCTAGCAGCGGCGCGGGACGGGCATCAGGTTTGGCCAGGACCAATTGGGCCACGCCGATACCGCGTTCCAGGAAGCCGCCCTCGCAGTAGCAGAAGTAGAACTCCCACATACGTTGAAAGGTTTCGTCGTAGCCCAACAGCTGCAATGCATGGCGCCCACGGCAGAGGTTCTCGTGCCAATGGCGCAGGGTGCGCGCGTAATGCAGGCCGAAGTCTTCCAGATGATGGACGTTCAGGTCCGTGTTACGGCTGGCAACGTCCAGCATGCGGCTCAGCGAAGGTAGGGCACCACCGGGGAAAATGTAGCGCTGGATGAAGTCCACCGAGCGTCTTGCCTGTTCATAGCGCTGGTCACGGATGGTAATGGCTTGCAACAGCATCAGGCCATCGTCCTTGAGCAGGCGTGCGCACTGTTGGAAGTAGTTGGGCAGGAAACGGTGGCCCACCGCTTCGATCATTTCGATCGAAACCAGCTTGTCATAGCGTCCCTCAAGGTCACGGTAGTCCTTGCGCAGGACAGTAATGCGCGCTTGCAGGCCTTGCTCGGCAACACGCTTGCAGGTGTAGGCGTACTGCTCTTCGGACAATGTCGTGGTGGTCACGCGGCAGCCGTAATGAATGGCGGCGTAGAGCGCCATGCTGCCCCAGCCGGTGCCGATTTCCAGCAAATGATCGCTGGCTTGCAGGTCAAGCTTGCGACAGATGCGCTCCAGTTTGTTCAACTGTGCCTGTTCGAGGCTGTCTTCTGAGCTGCGGAACATTGCCGCCGAGTACATCATGGTCGGGTCCAGCAGGTGCTCGAACAGTTCATTGCCCAGGTCGTAGTGTGCGGCAATGTTGCGCTTGGAGCCCCTTCGGGTGTTGCGGTTGAGCCAGTGCAGGCCTTGAACCAGAGGACGCCCGAGGCGCGCCAGGCCGCCTTCCATGGCGTCGAGTACGTCAAGGTTGGCGACGAACAGGCGAACCACGGCGGTCAGGTCAGGGCTGGTCCAGTGACCGTGTACGTAAGCTTCCCCGGCGCCGATCGAACCGTTGGTGGCGATCAGCCCCCACAGTGCATCATCCAGCACCTGAAGCTCGGCCATCAGGCTGGCATGGGGTTCGCCGAACATCAGGCGCTGGCCGTCTACCACGACGGTCAGTTGGCCTTTGCGCAGCCGCGCCAGTTGGCGCAGCACCAGGCGCTTGAGCAGGCCTGTACTACCGGCGGCGAGGGCTCCGCTTTTGGCTACGGCCAGGTTAGGGCTCTTCATGGTCAACGTCCTCGCTACGGTTACGGGCGACACGTAAATGCCGCTGGGTGTTGTAATGGGAAAAGATCGGCGTGCGCTTGAGCAGCAGGCGCAGGGCTTGCCAATAGATGGCAGTAACGGTTTTCGCCGACATCCAGGGGAAGGCGATCAATTGGCGGTGCAAGGTGCTGCGGGTCAGGGCTATGCGGTTCAGACCAAGACCGGCTTCAAACACCTTCTGCGGCCCATGCCAGTCCTGCATGGTGATGTTCAGGTGTTGCCCTGGCGCGGTGAAGCGCATGCGGTACTCCAGGTCGGGTGGCAAAAATGGCGAGACGTGAAAGGCTTTGGCGACGCTGAACTGCTGCACGCCGTGTTCATTGCACGGCAGCACATAGTGGAAGCGCTCGCGCCAGGGCGTATTGGTGACTTCGCACAGAATCGCCGCGAGCGCGTCATGCTCGTCGAAACAGAAGAAGAAACTCACCGGGTTGAAGGCCAATCCCCAGTTCCGCGCCTGGGTCAACAGGCGTATGGCGCCACCCGGGGCGTAACCCAGGGCCTCCACGAGCAGCAGATTGACCGCATCGGCAAGCGCCATGCCGTTGCGTGTATAGCGTGGCAAGTAATCCTGTTCGCGGAAGCTGAACGCTGAAAACCGCTCGCGCCCGGCAAACGGGCTTAATGCAAACAACGCATCCTGCTCGGCCAGGTCCAGGTACAACATGCTCATGCGGTAGCGAAAGGCATGCGCGCGCGGGGACAGGCGTCGGTGGCTGACCCAGCCTTCATACAAGGCGCTGTTCATAATCGTTCACCGAAGTGCTGAGCCACCTTCAGTGCACTGACCACGCCATCCTCATGGAAGCCGTTGGCCCAGTAGGCGCCGCAGTAGTAGCTGTGCTGCGGGCCCATCAGTTCAGCGTGACGTGCCTGGGCCGCAAGGGCTTCGAGGCTGTACTGGGGGTGCGCGTAGCGAAAGCGACCGAGCACCTGTGCCGGGTCAATGGCGTCACTCTGGTTGAGGCTTACGCAGAGGGTGCGTGGTGCGTCCAGGCCTTGCAGGATGTTCATGTTGTAGGTCACGGCCGCTGGGCTGTGCTCGGGGCCACCCAGGCGGTAGTTCCAGCTCGCCCAGGCCAGGCGACGGTCGGGGAGCAGGCGGGTGTCGGTATGCAGCACGACATCGTTCTGCGCATAACGGATGGCGCCGAGTATCTGTTGTTCCTGTTCGGTAGGCGTTTCCAGCAACGCCAGTGCCTGGTCGCTGTGACAGGCAAACACCACCTTGTCGAAACGCTCGGTGCCGACAGCGCTTGTTATGCTGACGCCCTCGGTGTCACGGCGTACACGTTGCACCGGGCAGTTCAGGCGGATGTGCTTGGCGTAGCTGGCTGTCAGCGGCTTGATGTAGGCACTGGAGCCGCCCTGGATAACCCGCCATTGCGGGCGGTTGGTGACTGAGAGCAGGCCATGGTTGCGAAAAAAACGTACGAAGAACGCCAAGGGAAAGCCGAGCATGTCGGCCAGTGACATCGACCAGATCGCCGCCCCCATAGGCACGATGTAGTGTTCGATGAAGCGATTGCCGTAGCCACGCTGTTGCAGGTAGCTGCCGAGGGTCGTGCTGGCGTCGATGTGCTGGCGGTCGAGGTCCAGTGGTGCTTCGCGATTGAAGCGCAGAATGTCCCGCAGCATTCCCCAGAACGCCGGTGAAATCAGGTTGCTGCGTTGAGCGAAGAGGCTGTTGAGGTTATTGCCGTTGTACTCTAGGCCGGTCTTTGGCTCATGTACCGAAAAGCTCATCTCGGTGGGGCGTGAGGTCACGCCCAGATGGTCCATCAGGGCAATGAAATTCGGGTAGGTCCAGTTGTTGAAGACGATGAAGCCGGTGTCGACCGCATAGTTCTGCTCGTTCAATTGAACGTTCACAGTATGGGTATGGCCGCCTACCCGCTCTTCGGCCTCGAACACGGTGATGTCGTGGTTACGCTGCAGCAGGTAGGCTGCCGTCAGGCCGGCAATTCCGCTGCCGACGATTGCAATACGCATGGGGTCAGGACTCCTGGCCAGGCCGTGCAAGCCGCTTGCCCAGTGCCAGTTGCCAGTGTTTTGGCAGGTGGCCGAGCAGCTTCAGGCAGGCGATAAACAGTGCTGGAAACGCCACTTCATAAGGACGGCGCTCCAGTTTTCGGGCGATGTGGCGGGCGGCTTTTTCCGCCGACCAGCGCAACGGCATGGGGAAGTCGTTGCGTCGTGTCAGTGGCGTGTCGACAAAACCCGGGCTGACCAACGTGACCGCTATGCCTTGGGCATCCAGGTCGATCCGCAGTGAGTCGATCAGGTAGCGCAGGGCCGCTTTGGAGGCACCGTAGGCACCTGCTCGCGGGAGGGGCAGAAAGGTCACTGAACTGCCTATGGCCACCAGGTGCGGCTCATGGCCGCGTTGCAGCAGGGGCAGCGCGGTCTCGATGGTCAGGCTGGCGGTAAACAGGTTGGCTTGGACCACGCGCATCACCAGCGCGGCCTCGAAGTGCTCGGGCGTGAGGTATTCGCAGGTGCCGGCATTGGCGATGACTTGATCCAGCGCGCCCCAGTGTTGAGTGATGCGCTCGCCAATTTGCCTGACCTGATTGCTGTCGAGCAGGTCGCCTGGCACGAGCAGTACCTGCCCGGGGAAGCGTGTCGCGAGTTGTTGCAGTGGGGCTGTGCTGCGTGCGGTCAGTGCGAGCTGATGGCCTTGCTCAAGCAGCACTTCGGCCAAGGCTGCGCCAATCCCGCTGCTGGCGCCGGTAAGCCAGATCCGCTTCATGCCAGCCTCCGCTTGAGCCCGCGGATCACGCTACCCAGCAACGGCAGGTGTTCGTAGAGCAGTGCGCCGGCATCGAAGTAGTCGCGGTGATAGTAGACCTTGTCTGCCCAGCGCAGATGGGAGCATCCGGTAACGCTGACAGGCGCTCCACCACGCAGGCGGGGGTGACGGTAGGTCATGGTCCAGCGCAGGTAGCCCGAACCTTCGGCGACTGCGTCATGGCCGTGGAACTGGAAGCTCAAGTCCTCGACATTGGCATACAGCTCGGAAAAGTAACGCTGCAGGGCGTTCAGCCCATTGATCTGATGCAGCGGGTCGATAAAGCACACGTCAGTGCTGTAGAGGCTTGAAAGGTGCTCCAGGTGGTCGCGATCCAGGGCGGCGAATCGCTCGGCGAACTGCTGCAGGAAGGTCGACATCCATAGGCCTCTAACTTGTACATTTGTAGGAATTTGTACAAGTTAAGGCTAAGGCAATATCTGTACAAGTCAATTTTTTTGTATAGATATTTTTTGTATCAATTTTGGGTCATTGCCAGCCTGTCCTCCAGCGCTCGCTGTCGCGAAGCTCGCGCCAGTCCAGCCATTCGCTACGACCGCTGTAGATGGCTTGCAACTCGATCTTCAGCAATGTGCCTTGTTCGTCATGCAGCAGATCGGTTACCAGAAAGTGTTTCTCTCGATTGAGTGGTGTGCAGGCTGTCCATTTGGACAAGGCCAGCTTTCGTGGATTGAAGCGGTTCATGGGAGCTCCTGCCGGTAACGCGGTGCTGTTCAGGGAGGGCGTCGGCGCAATTGCTGTCGAGTTATATTGTACAAATATATTTTCATGTACAAGCCTATTTTGCGTTGGGTGCTGTGGCGGTGTTGGGGCTCGCAGCTGCTATCTCTGCTTGTTCCAGGTGTTCCGGTACCGAGACGGACCAGCCGAGCTCAAGGCTGATGCGGCGACGCAGGGTATCGGCTGCCTCCGGTTCACCATGCACCACATAGGTGTGTTTGGGTGGGCGCTTGAAGCCACGCAGCCATTGCATGATTTCATCGGCGTCGGCATGTGCCGACAGGCTCTCCAGGGACACCACTTCGGCTCGCACCGGAACATCCTCGCCGTGCAGTCGAATGGAGGGCGCACCGGCGATGATCTGTGCACCCCGGGTGCCGCCTGCCTGATAGCCGGAAAACAACAGGGTGTTATGCGGGTTGGGCGCCAGGGTCTTGAGGTGGAACAGCACCCGTCCACCGGTGGCCATTCCGCTGGCGGCGATAATCACGGCCGGGCCACGCTGTTGGTCCAGGCGTTTGGATTCTTCAACGGTGCGCACGATGTGGGTGGCGCGAAACATCGACTCGCATTCGCGTGGGGACAGCCGGTGTTCACTGCAAAATCGCTGATACAGCACCGTCGCATCTGTCGCCATGGGGCTGTTCAAATAGATCGGCAGGTCAGGAATCGCGCCGCTCTGTTTAAGGCGCGAGAGGTGATACATCAGCAACTGGGCACGGCCCACGGCAAAGGACGGAACCAGAGTAATGCCATGGCGCAGGGCTGTGCGGGTGATGACGTCAGCCAGTTGCTTTTCGGTGTCTTCGGGTGGGTGCAGGCGATCACCGTAGGTGGATTCAACGAACAGGTAGTCGGCTTCTTCGATGAGCTCCGGGGCGAGCATGATCGGGTCGTTGAAACGGCCCAGATCACCGGAAAATACCCAGGTGGATCCGTCGGCGATGATCTCCACGGTTGCCGCCCCAAGGATGTGACCGGCAGACCTCAGGTGTATCCGAACGTCGGCGAGGATGTCTTGCGGATGGTGCAGGGCAATCGGGCGAAAGTGCTTGAGGGCGCGCTTGGCGTCGTCCTCTGTGTACAGTGGTAGCGCCGGATGGTGTTTGGAGAAGCCCCGTCGATTGGCGTATTCGGCCTGTTCTTCTTGCAGGCGACCGCTGTCGAGCAACAGGATACTGGCCAGTTCGCAGGTGGCCTCTGTGGCGTAGATGGGCCCGCGGTAACCGTCCCTCACCAGTGCCGGGATGTAACCGCTGTGGTCCAGGTGAGCATGGGTCAGGACGATGGCGTCCAGGCTGCGCGGTGGTATGGGGAACGGGGCCCAGTTGCGTACGCGCAAATGTTTGTAGCCCTGAAACAGCCCGCAGTCGACCAGTACGCGCTGACCGTTATGTTCCAGTAGGTACTTGCTGCCGGTAACCGTACCGGCGGCGCCGAGAAACGTGACGTGCATGGCGTGTCTCCTCAACAACCCTGCCAACAGGCTGATACCACGCGCCGTGGCCAGGCTGGTTGTTCCTGTGTGCCCGCCCGGCAGTGCGTTGTCGGGCCTTGGCATGGGCGCGCGTCACGTACTCCAGTGATGCTCCATCGCCATGAGAGCGGGCATGTCCAGAATTTCCACCTCGCGACCGGCAAAGCGAACGATCTGCAAATCGCGCAGGCGTGCCATGCACCGGCAGATGGTTTCGAGCCTTAACCCTAGGTATGAGGCAATGTCTTCGCGGGTCATACGCAAAACAAAACCCAGTGCCGAATAGCCACGCATGGCATAGCGTTGGGATAACTGTAGAAGAAAAGCGGCGAAGCGCTCATCGGCGTTCATGTTGCACATCATCAGTAGCCGCTCATTGTCCCGGACGATCTGCCGGCTCATCAGGCGGTTCAGGGTTTGTTGCAGAGCGGGGCAGTTGCGGGCCAGTTGCTCGATCTGGTGATAGGGGATCGGGCACACTTCGCTGTCTTCCAGTGCCAATGCGCTGCAGGCATAACGCGAGGTACTGATGGCATCAAGCCCCATCACTTCACCGGCCATCATGAAGTCGGCGACCATGCCGCGGCCGTGGGCGTCGATCAAGGAAATCTTGAAACAGCCCATGCGGACGGCGTAGAGGTAGGTTAGCGGATCATTGGAATGGTAAAGGGCAGCGCCTTTCTTGATGCGCATGCGCTGTGAGATCAATGAATTGAAGGTGTCGCGCTCGGCATGTGAACAGCCGCCCGGCAAACAAAAGGCGCGTACTGCGCATTGAGCACAGGAAGCGCCTAGAGAGAACAGCCTGGTGCGTGAAACGGTGGGCGTGGTTTGCAGTTCGGCGTGTTCTAGAGCGACTGCGTTATTGTTAGGTTGCATAGCGTCTTGCTCCATGGGGAAGCGGTGAACTTCTGAAGCAGAGGCCACTGGGCACTAAGGCCTTGCAGTGGAGTCATCGCTGGAAGTCGACGTGCAGTGGGTGAGTGATGCGCTGCCTGGGAGCAGGGCTGGAGGATGTGCCGTGCCAGCGGGTGGGCGGCGCGCAAGGTGGCAGTACGTGTGGTGCTTTGATTCGGTCTTCCAGGCGCTGCACGAAACAGGTGGCTTCTGCTTCGGTCCGAAAGGCCACGACCCATGTGTCCAGATGAACCAGCCAGCGGCTGGTTGGTGCGTCCTTTTCGAGTTCGATCAGCATGACGACTCTCCTGTCGACGGATGTCGACGGTTACAAGGCGTGTTTCAAATGTCCTTTTTTCAAGAGCCTGAGTGTAAAAAGGCCTTCGTTGAAGGTGAGGCTGAAGTTGTTCAGCGATACCGAGGCAGGAAGGCGGTGTGAGGAGCGAAACGGCCCGGCGCACAGTGATGCGTCGGCACGCCGCTGAACGGCCCAGCCACTGAGCACCAGGTGTTTGGGGCTCAGGTCCAGGTGCAGGTTTTCAATACTTAAACCCTGCAGGTGGGCGTAAATCGTAAAGTTCGTCCTGCTGTTGGCGGCCGCCAATTCCGGGTTGCAGGGCAGCTCCACTTCGCGGCGTCGCAAGGCCGCCATGTCCGGTAATCGTGGCTTGCTCATCAGGGTTGAAAACATTTCGCATGCTCCCGGTCACTGTAGGGGGAACAGCCTCCATGCCTGAAACTATACGGTTTGGTGCTCTATGCGTTTAGCTACTGCTCAAGGCGTAATGGCGACTTTCATGACCCCGTCACGTTGGTGGGCGAACAGGTCATAAGCGGCTTCGATATCGTCAAGTTTGAAATGATGGGTGACCAGCGGCTTGAGGTCGACGCGACCACTGGCGACAACGTTCATCAGGCGGCGCATCCGTTCCTTGCCGCCAGGGCACAGGGTGGTAACGATACGGTAGTCGCCAAGGCCGGCAGCGAATGCATCGACCGGTATGCGCAAGTCGCTCGAGTACACGCCCAGGCTTGAAAGCACGCCACCGGGGCGCAGAACCCGCAGTGCCGACTCAAAGGTGGCCTGCGTACCCAGTGCCTCGATGGCGACATCGACACCGCGTCCATCGGTGAGCGCCATGATCTGATCCACTACATTGCCGGCCTTGAAGTCGACGGTGTGGGTAACGCCCAGCTGTTTAGCGACCTGCAGCCGTGCAGCAACGGTGTCAACGCCGATGACGGTGGTGGCTCCCATCAGCCGGGCGCCGGCAGCCGCGCATAATCCAATCGGGCCCAGGGCGAACACCGCAACGGTATCACCGATTTGCACGCCGCCACGCTCCGCACCGGAAAAGCCGGTGGACATGATGTCGGGGCACATCAGCACCTGCTCATCGGTGAGGGTATCGGGTATCGGGGAGAGGTTGACCATGGCGTCCGGTACCCGCACATACTCGGCCTGGCAACCATCGATGATGTTGCCGAACTTCCAGCCTCCCGTAGCACGGAAGCCATGCCGTGTGCCGGGGCCATCCTGGGATGCGCAGCCGCACAGGCAGGCGTAGCTATGGCCACTGGGCGTGATTGCGCCAGCGATCACCCGCTGTCCTTCGCTGAATCCCAGAACTTGTGAGCCGAGTTTCTCGATGATCCCGACGGGTTCGTGACCAATGGTCAGCCCTTTGGCGACCGGGTATTCACCGCGCAGGATGTGGACATCGGTGCCGCAGATCGTGGTGGTGGTAATGCGCAGCAGTGTATCCAGCGGTCCAATCTCTGGAATTGGCTTTTCATCCAGAACAATACGGCCTTTTTCAACGAAGATTGCCGCTTTCATTTTCGCCATGGCTGTGTCTCCTGAGCGCAGCGCATCGGTTCTGATCACTCTCAACAGGCTGCTCCTGGCGAGGGGCTGAAAGGTTGATCTGGATCAATGAGTATGGCCCTGAAATCGTGGATCCGCGACCGTGTGTCGTTTTGCCGGTAAAAGAAATGCGGACTCTGACCCACATCAAGCCGCAGGGGGCAGGTGGTCGCAGGATAGGGCTTGAATTGCCTTTGGGCAGCACGCTTCCTGCTTGAAGGGCTGCAGGCCAACTTCCGTCTGATGAGAGGTGCGTCATGACCATGCAAAAACATCTTATGTTGGTGTCCTCGCCGTTGATGAAAGCCGGCCCGGCCTTTGACAGAGCCTCTGCCTTGGCAAAGGCACGGGATGAGCCGCTGCACATTGTCGCCTTCGACTATGTGGAGGGGCTCGCAACAGCGGGACTGGTCAATGCTGAGGCACTGCAGCAGATGCGCGAGGGTTATGTGGAGCGACACCATGCCTGGCTTGAGGACCAGGCCCGGCCAATGCGCAAGTTGGGTATCGAGGTCACGACCGAAGTGGTGTGGGCCGAGCAGGTGTTGCCAGAAATTCTGGCGCACCTGCGTGAGGAGCCGATTGACTTGGTGATCAAGGAGGTCGAGCACGAGTCACGCCTCATGCGCGCGATGTTCACTACCCTGGATGTTCATTTGCTACGCGAGTGCAAGGCGCCATTGCACTTCGTGTGCAAAACCCGCAATGCGTTGCCGCGCAGGATTGTGGCTGCTGTTGATCCCTTCCACCCAGACGACCAGTACAAGGGCTTCAATGACCGGATCATCTATGAAGCGCTGAAACTGGCGATGCAGTGCAAGGCTGAAGTGCATCTGGTGTATGCCCATGACCTTTCGTCGATGGGAACGGGAGAATACGGTTTTTCCACTGGTTCGATGCTGTTTTCCTCAAGCCTGGCGCAGAAGGTTTACGATATTCAGGGGGAAAGCTTCAATGAGCTGGCCGAACGCAATGGTATCCCCCCTGAAAATCGGCACATGATTGTCGGTAACCCGGCAAAGGTCTTGTCCAGCTTTTCCGAAACCCGCGATATCGATGTCATTGTCATGGGGCGTGTGCATCGGCGAGGGGTGAGCAAAGGCTTCGGCAGTACGGTGGAAGATGTCTTGTACCGGATGCCCAGCAGTGTGCTGGTGGTCACCCCTGAGGACTTCGATGGTTAAGGGTCACCCGGTTTGGCGCGCCCCGGTGAGCCGGGGCGTGTGCGGGACGGTTAGCGGCTCAGGTCGAGTTCATGGGTCAGTTCGCTGAACTGGCCGTTGTCATAGCGACTGGTAAACCCCAGCTTTTTCGCCAGCCGATGCATGCCGTAGTTACTGGCCAGATCCAGTGAGATCATCTGCTTGAACCCGTTGCGGCGGGCAGCCTCGATCAGGTGCCCCATCAATAGCGTGCCCAAACCCCGGCGTTGCCAGTCATCGGCAACCGCTACGGCGCATTCGCAGTGTTTCCCCCCTGGTATCGCCGCATAGCGGCTCACACCGACTTCGTGCAACTCGCCGTCGACATGCGCCAGCGCGACGTAGGCGACACGGTCGTGGCCATCCAGGTCCATCAACTGGTCCAGCAGAGTGAGGTCTTCTCGGTTGAATCCGCCCATGAAGCGAGCGCGCCGGGCTTCGGCCGACAAGTGCCTGACAAACTGGAATTCGCGCAGGCGATCACGCTCCTGTAACGAACGAATCAGCACATGGGTGCCGTCATTCAAGGCTTCTATCCAATGCTCTTCGGTTTCACCCTGGCATAGCGCGGACAGGGCTTTGTGCTGGCTTGGATCAGTCGACATAGTGATGCTCCCAGATGGCAAGGAGGGTGGAGGCCTGTTGGAAGGTGTACGACGATCAGCCGCGTTGCGTCTGATTTACATCAAGTCTTCAGTCCTTCGTGCGGTTGGGCGGCAGGCTGTGAGTGGGTGGCGGGGCGCGGTTCAGAAATCGTTCCATGCAGGCCATTTGCTCAGCGTCGGTCACTGCTGAATAGGTGGCAATGTTGAACCACTGGCTGTGTAGCAGGGCGAGGCGGACAACCCCGTTTTTCTCCATAAAGCGTTGGGAGATGCACTGGCATACCGGGCCCACCAGGTAGGCCAGTGCCTGTTCCTGCTCGTTGGCGACCAAGGTGCTGGTTAATTGGGTAACGCAGGTGGCGACAATTGCTGCGCCAGCACGCGCTGCCAGATAGGCCGTTGCGGTGTAACCGCCGACGAAAAGCAGCATGATAAGCGTGAGCAGGATCAGCTCGTGAGGTCGTCGACGGCGCACAGGGACGGCTCTCTCCGGCGCTTTGGGTGATGTATCGGCTGGTGTACTGGACGCTCGCGCGCAAGCCAGGCCGACCAGCCAGCAGCCCGTGGTAAAGATCAGAATCACTACCAGCAGCGCCAGCCACAGCCTGTTGAACACGTCGAACCCGGTGATGATTGCCAGCACGCTGACGAAACCCAGACCACCGATGACAAAGCCGAGCCGTGCCAATGCGTCGATCAATCGGGCTTGTCGTTTGTCGACCTTCATGGCATCGCCCTCATGCGCCTACCCACCTCAAGGGTAGTTCGCCGTGCAGCCTGTGTTTGGTGCATGACCTGCTGCGCCACAACCACGCACGTCGGGAATTGGCCCACAACCTGCATTGGCCCCTGCATCGATAGCTGATCGATTGGTCAAACACGTTGTGCGCTGTTGTCGTGCATGAGGTGAGGGTTGTTTAACTGTACCTGTGGCCTGCTCGCCCTTTGGGCACGCAGTGCCCAGTGTTCACCGGGGCGGGATGCATGTCTGTTGCTGAACCACTCGACGCCGCTTGCATGCCTGCAGGCTGGAGCGCCGAGCTCATGCTGCGTTTTGTTCGTTGTGACACGAAGACCTGTATTGGTGCGCGGCGTCACTTCGGACCTCTTTTGGTGCAACGTCCGTTCTACCCGGAGGGCGCGCCGTGCCACGTGTATGTGCTGCACCCGCCGGGCGGCGTGGTGGGGGGAGACCGCCTGGCGCTGGATATCCATCTGGAGCCAGGCAGCCACGCGCTGATGACCATGCCCGGCGCCACCAAGTTCTACCGCAGTGCCGGCCCGACTTCGATCCTCAAACAGCATTTTCACCTGGCAGAAGACAGCATCCTGGAGTGGCTACCTCAGGACAGCATCTGCTTTCCCGGCGCCCGTGTGTCGTTGCAGACTCGCTTTAGCCTGGCCCCCGGTGCCCGTCTGCTGGCGTGGGAAACCCTGTGCCTTGGGCGTCCGGTGATGGGCGAGACCTTTAGCCATGGTGCGCTGGACAGCTGCTTGCACATCGACATGCCTGATGACCCTGGCCTGCATGAACGCTTGCGCCTCGAGGGCGGGCGCCTGGGCAAACTCGGCGGCTACCCGCTGCTGGCGACGTTCTGCGCCGCTCCGGCTAACCCGCAGCTGCTGGAACAGGTTCGCGCCCTGATCGACGACCTTGCCGCTCCCGCCGGGGCAACCCTGCTGGGGCAACTGCTGGTGGTCCGTCTGCTGGACCACGACAACCAACGCCTGCAATCCACTCTGCAACGGCTGTGGCACACCTTGCGACCGGCTGTTGTCGGCCTGCCGCCGTGCCCGCCACGCATCTGGGCTACCTGAGAAAACACACCATGGAACTGACGCCAAGAGAAAAAGACAAGTTGCTGCTGTTCACCGCGGCGTTGCTCGCCGAGCGGCGCCGCGACCGAGGGCTGAAACTCAACTACCCCGAGGCCGTAGCGCTGATCAGTGCCGCCGTAATGGAGGGGGCACGGGATGGCCGTACGGTCGCTGAGCTGATGAGCATGGGCCGTGAAGTCGTGGGTCGTGAGCAGGTGATGGAAGGGGTCGCAGAAATGATCCACGACGTGCAGGTGGAAGCGACCTTCCCCGATGGGACCAAGCTGGTCACCGTCCATGACCCGATCGTCTGACTGTCGCTGCTGGAGAACGCCATGATCCCCGGAGAAGTACTGGTCGCCGACGGCGACCTTGAACTCAATACAGGCCGCGAAGCGCTGCGTGTCAGCGTCGCAAACCACGGCGACCGGCCGATTCAGGTCGGGTCGCACTACCACTTTTATGAGGTCAACAACGCCTTGGTATTCGACCGTGAAGCCACCCGCGGTTTCCGCCTGGACATCGCCGCCGGTACAGCCGTGCGCTTTGAGCCCGGCCAGTCGCGTACCGTCAACCTGGTGGCATATGCCGGCAAACGGGAGGTCTACGGTTTTCAGGGGCGGGTGATGGGCAAGCTGGAGACAGGCGCATGAGCCGAATTTCTCGTCAGGCCTACGCCGACATGTTTGGCCCCACCGTCGGCGACCGTGTGCGTCTGGCCGACACCGACCTGTGGGTGGAAGTCGAGAAGGACTTCACAATCTACGGTGAAGAGGTGAAGTTTGGCGGTGGCAAGGTGATCCGCGACGGCATGGGCCAGGGCCAGATGCTCGCAGCAGACGCAATGGACCTGGTGTTGACCAATGCGCTGATCATCGACCACTGGGGCATCGTCAAGGCCGACATCGGCGTCAAGCACGGTCGCATCGCGCGCATCGGCAAGGCGGGCAACCCCGACGTGCAGCCGGGGGTAACCGTGCCGGTAGGGCCTGGCACCGAAGTCATCGCGGCCGAGGGCAAGATTGTCACGGCCGGTGGCATCGATTCGCACATTCACTTTATCTGCCCGCAGCAGGTCGAGGAGGCGCTGACCTCTGGCGTCACCACCTTCATTGGTGGCGGCACGGGGCCGGCCACGGGCACTAATGCCACCACCTGCACGCCAGGCCCTTGGTACCTGTCGCGCATGTTGCAGGCCGCTGATGCGTTGCCAATCAATATCGGCCTGCTGGGCAAGGGCAACGCCTCGCGGCCCGAAGCCCTGCGCGAGCAGATCGAGGCCGGTGCTGTGGGCCTCAAGCTGCACGAAGACTGGGGCTCGACGCCTGCAGCCATCGATTGCTGCCTGAACGTGGCGGAAGAAACCGACGTGCAGGTGGCGATCCACAGTGACACCCTCAACGAATCCGGTTGCGTCGAGGACACCCTGGCGGCCATCGGTGATCGCACCATCCATACCTTTCATACCGAAGGGGCGGGCGGTGGACATGCACCGGACATCATCCGTGCCGCTGCCTTCGGCAACGTGCTGCCATCCTCGACCAACCCGACTTTGCCGTACACCGTCAACACGGTGGATGAGCACCTCGACATGCTGATGGTCTGCCACCACCTTGACCCGAGCATTCCCGAGGATGTGGCCTTCGCCGAATCGCGGATTCGCCGCGAGACCATCGCTGCCGAAGACATCCTGCACGACATGGGGGCCTTCTCCATGACGTCGTCCGACTCCCAGGCCATGGGTCGCGTCGGTGAAGTGGTGTTGCGTACCTGGCAGGTCGCCCACCAGATGAAACGGCGGCGCGGCCCACTGGCACCGGACACCGCCCGCAACGACAACTTCCGGGTCAAGCGCTACATCGCCAAGTACACCATCAACCCGGCACTCACCCATGGCATCGCCCATGAGGTGGGCTCGGTCGAGGCTGGCAAGCTTGCCGACCTGGTGCTCTGGTCGCCGGCGTTCTTTGGCGTCAAGCCGTCGCTGGTAATCAAGGGCGGGATGATTGCCATGGCGCCGATGGGCGACATCAACGGTTCGATCCCGACCCCGCAACCGGTTCACTACCGGCCGATGTTTGGCGCCCTGGGGGCTGCCCGACATGCCACGCGCATGACCTTTTTGTCCCAGGCGGCGGTAAGCCGAGGCGTGCATCAGGCGTTGGGCCTGCGCAGCCTGATTGGCGTGGTGAGCGGCTGTCGTCGTGTGCGCAAGGGCGACATGGTGCACAACGGCCTGCAGCCAACGATCGAGGTGGATTCACAGACCTACGAAGTACGCGCCGACGGCGAATTGCTGGTGTGTGAACCGGCCAGTGTGTTGCCCATGGCGCAGCGTTACTTCCTGTTTTGAAGGAGCAAGCATGATTGTCTTAACCCACCGGGTAGCGGATGCGCCGCGAGTCAGCGGCACCGTCACCCTCGCTCTCGACACCCGCATCAAGAGCCGCGTGCGCATCACCCTGGACGATGGCCGAGAGGCTGGCCTGATGCTGGAACGTGGCCAACTGATTCGTGGTGGCGAGCTGCTGGCAAATGAGCAGGGCACAGAAGTGATTCGGGTACAGGCGGCTGCCGAGCAGGTGTCAACGGTGCGTAGCGACGACCCGTTGCTGTTGGCGCGTGCGGCCTATCACCTGGGCAACCGCCATGTGCCATTGCAGATCGAAGCCGGTCTGCTGCGCTACCAGCACGACCATGTGCTGGACGACATGGTGCGAGGTCTGGGCTTGCAGGTTGCCCAGGAGCCGGCGCCGTTCGAGCCAGAGGCGGGCGCTTACCAGAGCGCACCGCATAGCCATAGCCATGACCATAGTCATGCCCACGACCACCCCTTCGTGCGTGTGCCCGGCCACGCCCACCCCTGAACTCGACCTGGAGGCACCCCCATGAAAAAGACCCTGGCCCTTGTACTGTTGCTGACTGCGCTACCGGCCTTCGCCCATCCGGGGCATGACACCTACCCGCTGCAGGACGGCCTGCTGCACCCGCTGACCGGCCTTGACCACTTGCTGATGCTGCTGGGTACCGGTGTATTGGCCGCATTGACCGGCCGCACCCTGGCACTGCCGTTGCTGACCCTGAGCGCCATGTTGGGTGGCGCCGTACTGGGCCATCTGCTGGGTGGTGTGCCGGGTATGGAAAGCATGATCATTGGCTCGTTGCTGGTTGCGGCTGGTGCACTGCTGTTGCCGGGCCGTCAGCGCTTGCTGGCCCTGGCCATGCCACTGTTTGCCCTGTTCCACGGCTGGGCCCACGGGGTCGAGGCCAGCCCTGGTGCCTTCTGGGTATTCAGTGCCGGTTTCGTGGCCGTCAGCGCCATGCTGTTGTGGGTGGGCTTCGTCGGCGGTTGCCTGCTGCGTCGCCATCGCCGCCTGCAACACCTCTTCGGTGGAGGCTTGCTGGCGGGTGCAGCATTGGTGCTGGCCGGCTGATGAGTACCGATCTCAAGCTGCTGCGCCTGCTGCAGTTGGCCAGCCCCAACCTGCCGGTGGGTGGCTTCACCTACTCGCAAGGCCTGGAGTGGGCGGTGGAGGCGGGCTGGGTACGCGGTGCCGAAGGCTTTCGCGCCTGGCAGCGTGAGCAGCTCGAAGACACCCTCGGCCACCTCGACTGGCCACTGCTGGCGCGCCTGTATCAGGCCTGCTGTGACGACGACGCCTCGGCGTTCGCCCGCTGGAGCCAGTTCCTGCTGGCCAACCGCGAAACCGCCGAGCTGCGGCTGGAAGAGCGCCAGCGTGGCATGGCTCTGGCCCGGTTGCTGGATGGCTGGCAACTGTGTCAGGCGCCGGCATGGCGCCCGAGCCTGGAACTGACCCAACTGGGCGGCATGGCCTGGCTGGCCGCGCACTGGGGCATCCCGTTACGTGACCTTGCCCTCGGCCACGGCTTCGCCTGGCTGGAAGGCGCGGTGATGGCGGGGGTCAAGCTGGTGCCCTTCGGTCAACAGGCTGCCCAGAGCCTGCTACGCGACCTGTGCGGCGAGCTGCCTGGCGTGCTGGACACGGCCCTGACACTCCCTGACGCGCAACTCGGGGGTGGCCTGCCGTTGCTGGCCATCGCCTCGGCTCGTCACGAAACCCAATACACCCGATTATTCCGCTCCTGAGGAAACTGCCATGCAAAGCTACAAGCAACCCCTGCGCGTTGGTGTCGGCGGTCCGGTCGGCTCCGGCAAGACCGCATTGCTCGAAGCCCTGTGCAAAGCGATGCGCGACCATTACGAGATTGCCGTGGTCACCAACGACATCTACACCAAGGAAGACCAGCGCATCCTTACCGAAGCGGGCGCCCTGGCCCCCGAACGTATTGTTGGTGTGGAAACCGGTGGCTGTCCGCATACCGCCATCCGCGAAGATGCTTCGATGAACCTTGCCGCAGTGGAAGAGCTGGCGCGTAAGTTTGGCAACCTGGAAGTGATCTTCGTCGAGAGTGGTGGCGATAACCTCAGTGCCACTTTCAGCCCGGAACTGGCCGACCTTACGGTGTACGTGATCGACGTGGCCGAGGGCGAAAAAATCCCGCGCAAGGGTGGCCCGGGTATCACCAAATCGGACTTTCTGGTGATCAACAAGATCGACCTGGCGCCCTACGTGGGGGCTTCACTGGAAGTGATGGAGCGTGATACCCAGCGCATGCGCCCTGCGCGACCCTGGGCGTTCACTAACCTCAAGACCGGGCATGGGCTGCATACCGTGATCGACTTCATCGTCGAGAAAGGCATGCTGGATGCCGCTCGCGCCTGAGGGCACGTACTGCCGAGCCTGGTTTCTACCCTGTTGTAGGGGCCGGGTTTGCTGTCGATGAACACATTGAATCATTTGCAATATTTACATGAGAATCATTACCAAATTAAAATCGATGCCATTCACACCCCTTTGAGCATCGCCTTTGAACGCCGTATCCAACCTGTTTTCTCGTTCACCTTCCGCTCCCTTCCTGCTCTGTGCGCTGACCAGCGCCATGCTGTCTGTTCCGGCTGCTGCCGAACCTGCACAGACCACACTGCCTGCGACGCAGATCGCCGCCGAGGCTTCCGACACGGCAGAAGGTTACCGTGCCAGCAGTGCCAGTACGGCGAGCAAAAGTGACGTTCCACTCAAGGACGAGGCACAGTCGGTCAACGTGGTGACACCGCAGACCATTGCCGACTACAACGTTCGCTCGCTGGACGATGCCATGAAGTTCGTCAGTGGTGTCAGCCAGAGCAATACCCTGGGCAACACCAAGGACTCGCTGGTCAAGCGTGGGTTTGGCACCAACGACGACGGCTCCATCCTGCGTGACGGGGTACGCTCGGTGGTCTCGCACAACTTCAGTGCCACCACCGAACGCGTCGAAGTCCTCAAGGGGCCGGCCTCGCTGCTGTATGGCGCCATGGAGCCTGGCGGTGTGATCAATGTGATCAGCAAACAACCCCAATACGTGCGCAGCACCACCCTCAGTGGCTCAGCCTTCAGTGAAGGTGGTGGCAGCTTTGGGGTGGACACCACTGGCCCGCTGGGTGATACCGGCCTGGCCTATCGCCTGGTAGCCGAGCGGCAGAGCGAGGACTACTGGCGTAACTACGGGGTCGACCAGCATACCCTCATCGCGCCATCGCTCAGTTGGACCGGTGAGCGCGCCAGCCTCACGCTGGCCTACGAATACAACGATTACACGAGCC
The DNA here is from genome assembly GCF_036348395.1 of Pseudomonas sp. AL 58. NCBI lineage: Bacteria > Pseudomonadati > Pseudomonadota > Gammaproteobacteria > Pseudomonadales > Pseudomonadaceae > Pseudomonas > Pseudomonas sp. AL 58. The sequence goes on along the minus strand of NZ_JAZBQR010000016.1, from coordinate 1,858 downwards.
CGTTTGACCGTGGCACCGTGTTTGTCGATGGGCATCCCGCCAGCGTCGACTATGACAAGCGGCTGGATGAGCGTTGGGCAAAAACCGAGGGGATCAGCGAAACTGCCACGGCGCGGTTTGAGTACCAACTGAGCGATGCCTGGAAGACCCGCCTGACCTACGGCTGGAATAACGACCGCTACAGCCTGGCGATTGCCCAACCCTCGGCACTGTCTGCCAGCGGTGTACTGCAGCGCCGGGCCAATGGTGGGCTCTACGATTACGAAACCCGCTATGCCAGCCTGGACTTCATTGGCCAGCAGGTATTTCTGGGGCAACAGCACGACCTGCTGATCGGTGCCGAGCAGGAAGACGCCGACAAGTTCCGCGGCAAGACCTACCGTAATGCCGTGGACAAAGACTTCAATATCTATTTGCCGGTTTACGGTGGTATGGATAAGCCAAGCCTCATCAGCCAGGCCGACAGCAACCTGAGCAATCAGCTGACCTCCACGTCGCTCTACCTGAAAGACAATTGGCACCTGAACGATCAGTGGATTCTGGTCTTTGGTGGCCGTTATCAGCATTACGACCAGTTCAGCGAACAGGGGCTGGGCAGTAAGCGGAAGTTGAACCGTGACAGCAATGGCGAAACCTTCCTGCCGATGCTGGGGGTGGTTTTCAAGGTGAACGATGACCTGTCGCTTTACGGTAACTACAGCCGTTCATTCGTGCCCAATGACGATGTGGACGACAAGGGCAATACCTTTGATCCTGAAGAGGGGCGTAGTTACGAAGTCGGTGCCAAGTATGACCTCGCGCCTGGCCTCAACCTGAACCTGGCGCTGTTCGACATCGAGAAGAAAAACGTTGTGACCCCTACAGCAGTAACCGGTATCAACGAGGCGGCGGGCAAGGTGGGTTCCCGTGGTCTGGAGCTGGATGTGACCGGGCGTATTGCCGAGCGCTGGGACATGATCGGCACCTATGCCTACACCCGAACCGAGATTCTTGACGACCCGAAGAATGAAGGCAATCGCCTGGGTCAGGCGCCTGAACACGTCGCCAGCCTCTACCTGAGCCACCACTTGCAGGTGCCTGCGGGGCTGGGTGACTGGCATGCGGGCGGCGGTGCTCGCTATGTCGGTGACCGCGCCGGAAACAACGAAAACACGTTCTACATGAGCAGCTACACCGTGGCGGATGCGTTCTTGCGCTGGGACGTACCGATGGCGGGGTACAAGACGCGTCTGCAACTGAACGTCGACAACCTCTTTGACAAACACTACTACCCATCGAGCACCGGCAGTGCGTTGCAGGTCAATGTGGGCGAACCCCGTACGGCCAGGCTCAGTGCCAGCGTCACCTTCTAGCGCAATCGCTGTGTGAGTTGGCTTGCCAACGATGCAGACGCCATCGCAGGCAAGCCTGCTCCAACAGAGCCCGCGCCAGCTGTAGGAGCCGGGCTTGACCGCGATACAGACGCCGCGAACTCGCGGATACGCCACCGACGCCATCGCAGGCAAGCCTGCTTCAACAGCGCCCGCGTAACCTGTAGGAGCCGGGCTTGCCCGCGATACAAACGCCGCTAACTCGCGGATACGCCACCGACGCCATCGCAGGCAAGCCAGCTCCAACAGAGCCCGCGCAGCCTGTAGGAGCCGGGCTTGCCCGCGATACAAACGCCGCTAACTCGCGGATACCCCACCGACGCCATCGCAGGCAAGCCAGCTCCAACAGAGCCCACGCCAGCCTGTAGGAACCGGGCTTGCCCGCGATGCAGCCACCGCGAACTCACGGATACCCCACCGACGCCATCGCAGGCAAGCCAGCTCCAACAGAGCCCGCGTAACCTGTAGGAGCCGGGCTTGCCCGCGAT